>CALBPF010000347.1 GCA_937899105.1 uncultured Flammeovirgaceae bacterium
TGTTGGGACCAATTTCTTCCTCATTTGCTCTAGCTGTAAATCCTTCGAGTATTTATGGTAAAGTAATATGCGGCTACCAAGCCTGGTTTAATTGTCCGGGGGATGGTTCTCCGATAGATAGTTGGTTTGCCTGGGCTTACCCTTCGCCTGCGCCGGGCAATGTAGATATTGAGTTATATCCCGAGGTAAGTGAATATCGTACGGAAGACTTGTACGAAAACAACTTTGCCAATTTAGGAGATGGAACACCCGCTACCTTCTTTTCCTCTTATTCTGAGAATGTAACCCAATTACACTTTAGTTGGATGGAAGAAAACAACATCGATGGTGTAGCCCTACAGCGCTTTATTTCTCATGTTGAAGAGCCAATATTAACCGCCAACCGGGATTCAAACGCAGTGCGAGTAGCTAGGGCAGCTGAAGCGCATGGCCGTGTGTTTTACATCATGTATGATATCACTGAGTTAAGTGCTGATCTGTTCACCACCGCTACCGAAGATTGTGAGTAGCGGATGATTGAGATTTTACAAATTCCTTCTTCTCCCAAATAGCTCCACCAGGATGGAAAACCCGTGGTTTGTATCTGGGGTATTGGTTTTGATCACGTATATGGGACATCCGATGAGACAGCCCTGCTCATTGAGTGGTTCAAAGATCAGGGGATTTACATCATCGGTGGCGTACCAGTGGAATGGCGAACAGGTGAGGTAGGCTCAAAACCCGGTTTCGATACGGTCTATACCAAACTGGATATGGTATCCCCTTGGACAGTGGGGGCCTTCTTCAATACTATAGAAGCAGATGCCTACAATGACTTGTACTTGGAAGGGGATTACGCTTATTGTGAAGCAAACGGTTTGGATTATTTACCCGTTATGTTTGCCGGAATATCCAACCACAATTGGGAAGTTGGCGCTAGTCCTCAAAACCAGGTTCCTCGTTTGGGTGGGGATTTCTTTTGGCATCAGGCTAAGAATATCAGAAACTTAGATATTTCTTCCGGTTACATCGCCATGTTTGATGAGTATAATGAATCGACTGCGATCATGCATTCTGCGGATAGCTACTTCAGCATACCCTCTGACCAGTATTTCCTGACGCTGGCTGCTGATGGTGTTTACCGTTCCCCCGATTTTTATTTGCGTTTGGCTGGCGAGATTACCCAGCATTTTCGAGATGGCACAATGCCTCCTGTCTCTTTTGCCACCTCCCCACATAGCGCGCCGTTTTTCTTTCGGACAAGCCTGGAACCACAGTATGATGCACAGCCAGATTGGTTGAATATTTTTGATCAAGATATTCCGCCTGTTAATGTTGCCGGACCAAACGGAACTGGTATGCCCAACTTGGATTTGGTAAGTGGGCAGGGTAATTTAGGAACAACTAGCTTGTTGATAGAAGGTGTCGATCAGTCTAGCGAAGTGTCGCTCGTCTATTTCCAAGTGTTCGATATTGATGTTACAGTAGAAGCAGATACCGATCTTTCGTATCATATCATGCCCTTGAATGAGGGTGGAAGAAACGTCGCTATTGATCTGATCATGAGCGATGGTACCAATCTAAGAGATACTGATGCAGTAGACCAATCAGGCAATGGAATGCATCCTGGGAACCCAAGAGGAACTATCAATGAATGGACCGAAATCAGAAGCCGAATCGGGCAATGGGTCGCCGGAAAAACGATTGATCGAATTGTTATCACTTATGACTACGGTCCAGAAGAAAGACCCTTCTCTGCGTATGTCGATGATGTAAGAATCGAGAATAACCTGGGAGAAGTGACCAGTGTTGACGAACCTCCGCAAAGTCAGCAGCACTTCAAAGTTTTCCCCAACCCTAATGGTACGGGACTGCTGCAATTTGAATTATCTCCAACGTTTAAGCCTACTAATTGTACCATTTACAACCAGTTGGGGCAGCTTGTTACGTCCCAGAACATGCCGTTTCAAGCAGATCCCATTGCGATTAATCATCTACAACCAGGTCTTTACTTTATTCAATTGACGGATGGTCAACATACGATCTCTCGGAAATTCATCCGCCAATAGTTAGCACTAATTAAAGAAAACTATTCACCTTCATCTGATTGCTTAGCTTGTTGAGTTTTCTTAATGTACTCGGAAGGCGTCATTTTTGTAATCGCTTTAAATGCCTTATAAAAGGTAGACTTAGAATTAAATCCAACTTCAACTGCTATCGCAAGTAGTGTGAGTTCTTTATGTTTATTCTGGTTGATTCTTTGTAAAAAATTTTCTACGCGATATTCATTAACCAATTCGTAAAAAGTTTTTCCATAGATGTTGTTCAGAACCCAAGACAATTTATTGGTTGTCGTGTTGATTTCATTCGCTAAAATAGACAAACTTAACTCTGGTCTGCGGTATCCTCCCTCTACTTCGAAGTATGCTTTTACCAAGTTTTGAATTTCACGTATTTCGTCTTCATCAAGTTTTTTCTTTTTATTGTTCGATTTTTTGTCTTCCGAAGGATAAGGGATTTTGAATATTTCAGGGAACTTTAGATTGTAAAAACTAACTAAGTAAATCTGAACACCAAAGATTAAACAGGATATATCATAAATTACGGGCCTTTTAATCCAAGCGATCATATCGAACATTTCAAATATGCCTATTAGCCAAAATAACATGTACAATGCCAAGCATAAGAGTGTTAGTTGTATATACTTTATACTATTTGGGCTGAAGGATAATTCTTTGACTTCATTCTTCCTGTAATAATCAAAAAGAATGTATGACTTAATAAGATATGCTGTAATAGAAATAAAAAATAAGACTTCAACGCCAAAAAACAAAGTGGTTCTATAATTACTGATGTCCTCTATAGAACCATAAAGATTAATATGAAAAATGCCATACACCCCATAAAATCCTACTGGTAGATAATGGTAGTACTTCAAGTGATATTTGTCATTCTCATAGAATAATAAGCGTCTGATATAGGTATAAACCAAAGGTCCTATAAGTAGATAAAAAACATTAAAAAAATAGTAGTACTCATCAGCAACGTAATCTCTAATTTCAGATCCAAGAACCCGCTCCAGTAAATAGAAGCTATATATCCCTAGTAAGTACTGTATAATCCTACTGGTGCCTGTATTTTTCTTCGGAATATACTGTATCGCAAAAATGAGGAAGATACACTGACCTGTAATTAAAACCAGGAAAAATTCATACAGAGATATGTTCATTTACTTAAGGTTTGTATTCGACGGCTAAACCACAGTAACGGTAATCGTCCTAGATCCGATTTGCTTTTTTTCATTACAAAAAATAGTCTGAACCTATAGATTAGGACATTTTACCGTAGCAATTCCAGCATTCTACAATGGAGAACACGTTTTCTTTGTCCAAACTAGCATGAGGAAATGTAAGTATTCCTCTTTGCGATAGCTTACATAATTGTCAAACACTTCTTTTTTTGATCGACTATGAAAACGAATTACCTATCCGTTATTTTATTGCTTGTTGTCTCCTCTTTTGCAACAGCACAAAGAACAAGCATTCCCGACCTGCCGCCCGTCAGTGTTGAAGAAGCAGGGTTTAGTCAAGACTCTTTAGATGCGCTCGACAGGTACATCGATAGTCATGAGCAAAACGATTTTAGAGGACTCACCATCATTAAAGATCATAAAGTTGTTATTGAATACTTCTATAACAATACCGAAAGAGCCGATATCATTGACATTCGGTCTGCCGGGAAAAGCCTTACTGCATTGTTGTTAGGCATTGCCATAGAAGATGGGTTGGTAAAGGATATAGAGCAGAATGTTTACTCCTTCTTTTCGAAAGAGAAATACCCACAACTCAATGAAGAGCTGAAAGAAGTAAAAATCAAGCATTTATTGAGTATGTCATCGGGATTAGATGCCGATTCAGATGATTGGAAGACACCTGGAAATGCAGGGCAATGGATGGATAAAAATGATTGGGTGAGCTATATTTTGAGTATTCCATTAAAGCGAAAACCCGGTGAAAGCTGGGTGTATGCCGATATCAATTCCGCTCTAATTGGTGCCATAATAGAAGAAACTTCTGGGATGAGTTTAAATGATTATGCCAAAGAAAAAGTATTCACTCCGCTCGGCATCAAGAAATACTATTGGTACACCAATCCTTCCAATCAAACGGTCGCTTCAGGTACCTTATACCTTTCAACATTGGATTTCGCTAAGTTGGGCGTGCTGGTGGCCAACGAGGGTAAATGGGCCAATCAAGAAATCATTCCTGCAGATTATATTCAGCAAGTCATCACCAGTAAAACTTTCGAAGGCCAGAAGAGTAGGACGATTTGGGACGCTTATGGCATGCTCTGGTACAAAAGACAGGCGACCATTAGAGACGAAAAAGTAGATTATATCTGGGCTTCTGGCAATGGGGGAAATCATTTGATTGTTGTTCCTGCAGAAAAGTTGGTAATTGCGCTTACTTCTACTGCCTATGGCTATGGTTATGGGCAGTTACGGTCTTACACTATTCACAAAAAGCTTTTTGAGGCCATGCGGTAAAACAAATGAAATAGCGGCGAATTGATATTCGTTCACTGATGGAATCCCCAAGGATCTACAGAATCCCTATCAACGTCAAATCGCTACAGCCGCCGACAATGTACTCACTGTTGCGTGATCATTCCCCCCCGCTGGCTCCACCGTCACATTGAGAGATTCAGCATGATCTAGGTAAGCCATTGGGAGTAGTTCATCCCGAGCGGACAGGTGGTCAAAAGTACCAAGGCTTTTCATCTCTCCATCAATATCGGCCCAGAGTTGGTAAGTTTTATCCGTAGGAATATCGGGCTGGTCTGACACGTGTAGGAGGCAGGCCGTAGGATTCCAGTATACAACCACCACACTACTGGGCGCATAGGCCGTACCGGTGAGGACTGCTGGTCGCGTATCAGGTGCATTAATGAGCGCAAATTGGCGATTTGTTTTTTGGCAATCTGCCTCCAATTGAACGATTTGCTCGGTATAGGCAGTTGCTTGTACTTCCAGGTCATTGATGCGCTGCTGCTGCCAAAACCATGCACCACCAGCAATAAGCAGTAAACTGGCAGCATAACCCAACCAAGAAAAGCTCAAACGCTTAGAAGATACCTGCGGCTCAACACGATAGTTCTGTCGAAGAATTTTATCCCGCAAGCCTGGTGGCGGTGCGATCTGTTCCTCAAGGGCAACCTGCTCCAGGGTGGCTTCAAGTTCGTCCAGCGCCTTCTTTATCTCGGGTGACGAACGGCGTAATTCTAGCACCTGCGCTTTCTCCTGCTCGTTTACCTCACCCAGTAAATAGCGCTCCAGCAAATCAGATTCTAATATACCCCTCAGTTCTTTATTCATGTTTTTTAATCTACTATAGCTAAGGCGGACAATAAAGCGGCGGTAGTATCAAAATCGTACCATTTCCTGAGTTCTCGCAAGCCTATTTTGACCCGAGATTTGACCGTACCTAAGGGTATTTGCAGGCGGTCGCTCACCTCTTGCTGGGTGTAGCCCTGCAAGTACAACAAGCTAATGACCGTCCGGTACTTCTCGTCAATCTTTTGCAGCATCCCTTTTACGTCTACCGTCTCAGGTACCGTTTCACGCGACTTATCAGATAGATATACCAGTTTTTCGTCCGTTTGGACTTCGGTCTGTTGACGAAAACCCTTGGAGTTGCGGCGATTAATGGCCAGGTTACGGGCAATGTTGACCATCCAGGTAAACAGTCGACCCCGTTCTGGATCATAGGTAGCCCCGTTTTCCCAGATTTTCACAAAAGTATCTTGCAGAACTTCGGCGGCGTCTTCTTCCCGCCCAACAATCCGGTAGATGATGCCATAGAGCGCATCCCCATAGTGGTCGTAGATAAGCGGGATACACGCTTGATCACGGGCCTGCAGTTGATCACATATACGTTGATAAGCCTGTTTAGAAAGCATGCACCTTTAACTCAAATTTTATGCTTTTGTTCAACTAGGGCTTAGTGATAGGGGCTGACGAAGTTTCGATTGGGTGGTGATACTTAGTCAGTTGAGGCAAAGCTCGGCGGGTGGTGTTCGCGCTCACGCACTACCCTCCGAGCGTGAAATACAATTCTCCAGAATCAACAGCTACAGTCTTAACAAAGCACTAATTACAGATGCTACTACCAAAACCATTAACAAGAAAAAATTAAAAAAATTAGCCTTCAAAAAATCCAAAGTATTTTTTTCCCTGTAGGTATCAATGTCAACCGATTGTATCAAGGAAGTTTCAACTTCCAAACAAAACCAAATCAAAAATGAAAAAGATTCTTTTTATCGCCCTCTTAAGCCTTTGTGTATCTGCTCAATCTGCTATTGCTCAATGTGGTAGCCACCGCAGTAACGCAACCAATGTATCTTATAATCACGATAAGGACATCGTAGACATCGCCGCGTCTGCAGATGATTTCAGTACTTTGGTGGCTGCCGTACAAGCTGCCGACCTGGTGAATACGCTAAAGTCGGACGGACCATTCACCGTATTCGCTCCGACCAACAGTGCTTTTGGTAAACTCCCCGCAGGAACAGTAGAGTCACTACTAGCTCCAGCGGCCAAAGATAAACTCACCACCATTTTGGCTTACCATGTCATACCGACAAATATTTCAGCAGAAATGTTGGTGATGGCTATCAAGGCTACCGGCGGAAATTTTGAGATGAAGACCGTAGCGGGAAGTACACTCACAGCGACCATCAAGAATGGTAGGCCAGCTTTGGTCGACGCTCAGGGAAATACCT
>CALBPF010000348.1 GCA_937899105.1 uncultured Flammeovirgaceae bacterium
CAATTTTACACACTAATCAAAATAGATAGAATACGTGCATCACAGGATGCATACGCTTAGGCGGTAGAAAAGCAACTCAAAAAAATAGGCTAATCAAAATTAATCATATCTAGAACTATGTATAATTTTCTTCCTCAATGAAAATTACCGCAAGCAGTTATCTTAAAAAAAACTACACATATGTAGCGAGATAATTAAAATTCCATTAAGAATTATTTCCTTGCAAGGTCATATTAAGCAAGTAATATCAAAGGAGTATTACTTTTAGCCCTCATCTCTCGTGTAAAGCAGTTTGCCCTCGGCAAAATCATAAAGAGTCAAGCGCCTTAAGTCATAATATGCTACCCAAAATGCTCGGAGTGCATTGATATAACTTCTTTTGGCCTGGTCCTTTTCATCCAGGGCGATATTCAAATTAGTAATATCTATCTTACCAATTAGATAACGGTTTTGAGCTACTAAATACCTTTCCTGGGCAACCTCATCTGACTTTTTAGTAATTTCTAATTGGGTACGTAGAACATCAAACTGTCTGACTTGAACAAGTACCTCCTGCTCAAAAATTTGCTCGTCCTGGGCAATAGTGAATTCAGTAAGTCGCTGATTAGCCAGGGCGGTTTTCATACGGGCCTGGTTACGCCCCCAATCCAAGAGGGGTATGCTTAAAGAAAGATCGATACGCTGCTGAGAGAGAGGATCATCATAGGTTTCAGTAAAGTCTTCACTCAAACTATTGTAGCCAAAGGAAGCAGACAGATTACTTTCAAAACGTCTTCCTCTTGCATCTGCAACGTCTCTCTCAGCTTCCAGCCTTCTTCTTTCAAAAGCTATAAAATCACTTCGGTTCTTTTTGGCGTAATCCAGCGCAGTAGCATAGGTAACTTCAAATTGGGGAACTGCCTCTGGTAAAGCTAGATTTATGATTTGCATATCACTGTCGTTGAGACCTATATATGATCTTAACCTTAACCCGCTGGTTTCCAGATCTAATTTTGCCTGTGCCACGTCTTGCCTGGAGCGTAAAAGTTGCAATTCCACTTGGAGTAATTTGTCTTTAGACGTAGTTCCAATATTGTAGCGTCCCTGCTCTATTCGATAAATCGTATCGTTATTTGCTAAGTTGAACTGAGCAATTTGGAGATTTATTTGTGCATCTAAATAAGAAAAGTAGCGATCTATTGATTCTCGAGCGATGAATTCCAACTCTTCCACCACTGACCGTTTAGATTCTTCATAACGAATGGGCTCTATTTTCTTATCCCACTTTAGCCTATTAAATGCAAAAATGGGTTGATCTAATCGTACATTAACCACTGTAGTGTTGTATTGCGTAAAGTCACTAGTGGCATCATTAAAATAATCAAGACTGGTATTAATGGATATGTTACCTCCTGTTGGAAACAAAGGCTGGTCCAGACCCAGGTTTAAAAAAGAAGTAAACTGTTCCCTTGATTGAAACTCTCCAATATTATTACGAGCAAAATCACGATTATAACCAGGTATATTACCGTTCAATCTTAGCTGCGGATTATAGTTGGATTTAAATTGACGATATTCCCAATAGCGATTTTCTTTCCGGGTTTCAGCTTGCTTCGCCGCAGGTGACTGGTTTTTGGCCATGCTAATCACACTATTCAAAGTAAGTTGGTTTTGGGCAGGGGTCAAAGTAAGCTTCAAACAAAAAGATAGCAGAAGATAAAAGCTGGTTTTATTCATATCGCAAAGATGAAATGGGGTCTTGTTCAGCGGCACGTTTGGCAGGGGTAATTCCAAAAATTAAACCTACGGTAGCCGCTACGCCAAAGGATAAGATGATAGATGTAAAAGATATTATTGTTGGGATCTCTGCTATCTCTGCAACGCCATATGCCAAAATAACCCCAAGAATTATTCCTATAATTCCACCTGTAACACTGATCATCACTGCTTCAAAAACAAATTGATAGATTATATCCATTTTTTTCGCACCTATAGCTAACCTCAAACCTATTTCTTTGATTCTTTCCAATACGGAAGCAAGCATGATGTTCATTATACCAATTCCGCCGACTAATAGCGAGATTCCCGCAATCGCACCTAGCACAAAATTGAAAATGTTCTTAGTACGCTGTTGTTGCTTGAGCAAGAGCTCCGGAATAGTGATTTCATAATCCACGGTATCAAAATGCCGTCTTTTAAGTAGCCGCGATATTACTTCAGAAACGCTAAGCATTTTCTCAGTGGCGTCTACCTGAATAACCAATCGATCTAATTGATGATAGTTAACAGACTGCTTTATCTCTCCGCCGTTATCTTCGTTATCGTTTTGAGAAGCGCGTTTAATTAAGGTTTCCGTAATTAAAGCTCTATTCTTGTATCGTATAAGCACCGTTTTCAAGGGTGTGTATACATCCATATTATAATCTCGAATACCAAGGTTTGAAATACTCTTCTTGCTTATAAACCTGTCTTCCAGCACACCTACTACCTCAAGCCAATGATTCCCTACCTTGATCATTTTGCCGATGGGATCTTCCGTACTAAAAAATTTTGCCTTAATCCCCTGGCCAATCACGCAAACGGCTTCGCCAACTGAAAGCTGGCGTTCATTAAAGAATCTTCCTTGGTTAAGTGTAAAATTAGAAATGTCAAAATAGTTGTTTTCAACGCCCACCAATTTGGCAGTTCTTCTAATGCCATTTTTTATGATATAGGTTTCGAGTTGAATTTCGGGGCTGACCTTACCAATGCCAGGGATTACCTTTCTAATACTTTCGGCATCCCGAAGCGTTAAACCGGGAGAAAAATTTTTGTCACCTTTATTTGCCGAACTAGCCGTGACCTCTTCCTCGGTTTGTTCTATAATTGGAGTTATAACAATATTGTTAACACCAACCAACTTGATCTGTTCGAGTATTTCCTGTTGAGCGCCATTGCCTATGGCTAGCATCGCAATTACTGCCGCTACACCAAATATGATCCCTAATGCCGTGAGAATTGAACGTACTTTATTGGCTAACACTGCATCAAAAGCAATGTAAAAGCTTGAGTAGATATTCGACATCATAGCCCTAGTTAATCCTTTGCGGCTAATGGTATCGAAGCGTCACCACTTAATAGGGCTATTGGTTTCTCGTCAACTCCTGCAGGCACAGATAAATACAGTTTATCACCTGCAACTACACCGGATTCTATTACCGCTTCATTCGAATTGGTCTTACCAACTAATACTTGTTGTTTGTCATAACCCAAGCCATTCTTTTTTACCACATAGGTTAAAGAATCTCCTTGGCTATGCAAGCACTCAAGTGGGATATAGACTACATCAGGAATTACTTCGGCTATAATACCATTAGAAGTAGTCATGGCCGGCCTTAGTGTTGTATCTGATTCATTAATGAGTATGCTGACCTGAAATACCTTCGAATCAGAGTTAGGTTTTTGTTCTCCAATATTAGCTACATTTATGACCTTGCCGGTAAGTTTCTTTTCCGGAAAGGCGTCCAGACCAACATTCACCACTTGCCCCTTGCTGATTGACCTGATATCCACCTCGTTAACATACGTTTTAGAAATCATAGTTGAAAGGTCAGGTAAAGTGGCAACTACGGGGTCCCAGGCATGTACCATGGCGCCTACTCCTTTTTTTGTGCCGTTCCATTCTCGGTCATATACTACCATTCCTGGCTCAGGCGCTATAATGGTAAATCTTTCTTTTATACCCTGTAAAAAATCGAATTTCCCCTGATCTTCCGCTAGCTCTGCTGCGGCTTCCTGCATTTGAGCCACAGCTTTCTGGGCTTTCAGCTTGTAATTATCAGTAGCCTGACTAAGTTCTCTTTTGGCTTTTGCAAGATTAATCTCTGCCTGCTTAATAGTGGCTGGTGGTTCAAATTGAGACTGCGAAAGAATAATATCTTTCTCTTCCACCGCGTATTTAAGATTTATAAGTTCATCCCTGGCTGCGCGCAGATCAAGGGCAGTATCTAGCTTGGTCTGAGTATATTTGGAGAGACTTTGCTGAAGCTCGGTCTCCCTGTTTTGAATTTTATCCGACAGCTCCGATTGATCAAGACGAGCAATATAGTCTCCTTTTTCAACCACTTTCCCCTCATCTACAATGTCCTCTATTTTAACCTGCCAGATTTGTGCGGCTCTCATTCCGGTGGGGCCAAGAATTTTCACGGAATTCTCAGCTTCCAACTCCCCCGTTGTAGTTATTTCAACTTTAAAAGTTCCACTCTTAGCTTCAACTAAGATCTCTCCCAATTCATCTGAGCCACCTCGCGTGAAAAACCAAACGGCTAAAATCAACACCAAGGCTACTCCCCCGCCTATTATTAATTTATTTTTCATTTTTTGACCTTTTGACATTTCAAAACTAAATGAATAGTTGGTAAATCAACCACCAAACATCAAGTTAAACCCCCGTGTATATAAAAAGGGAAATAATCGTCTCTTGATTGAGTTTCATCCCTTGGAATGTGGCTTTGTTGTTAACGATTAATCCCCTTAATAATTGTAGTCCGATGTAGGCAGTACTCCGGCTTTTCACAATGGTTACAGGAAACTACTGATTGCCAATCTCCTTCACATTCAGTTTTGCAATGGCAGACGACTCATTCATTTTACCGGAATCATAGCTCTTTAGATCCGAAGCTTTAATTGAGAGTTCCAAATTCTTAGGTATATCGCAGCCTTTACACTCTGTTAATCTTACCTTAAACATCAGCATTTCATTACCTCCTAAGGATTTAACAGTCCGGCCGTACTGAATAATGTTACGCTTTAATTCCTTTAAAAAATCCGGGTACATGCCTTTGACTATTTCATTCCGTTCGTCCTGACTTAGCCCACTTTGATTTCTAGTCACTATTCGATGAAACCCTTCATTCCTGGAAGATGAGTAAACACGCATCCGGAACACCACTCCGAATTCCGGTATTTTACCGTACCCTACTCCACCTGACAAATAGTAAGTATTAGAGAGATCAGATTTATAAAGGCGCTCAAAAATACTCGCCAAAAGCTCTACATCTTGGGCCACCTCCTCTTTTGAAGCAGCTCTGATGACCTTCACTTGCTTTAAAGCTTCATTACGATTGATCTTACCGGACTTATAATCTATGAGATCTTTTTTTGAAATTTCTACCGTAGGGCCTTCATTAATAGTTGACGTACCACTTGCCCGGGCCTCCAATGCAAACCAGTCACCTTTATTTCCCGATCCGGATGTGACCATTATTTTATCCTCAGGTTTAAGTTGACTGATCAGATCTGCATAATCCACAAGAAAGGTCTTCATTTTTTCTACCCATTCTTTATTCTGGGCCTGCGCTAAACTATCCAGGTTTAATCTGAACGCTTTAACCTCACGAGTAGATGAGCCCTCAGGAAGGTTGCTGACGACAGCATCGCCATAGAGTTTATGAGTACCTTTGGTATCTGCTATTACTGTTCTTCCATGACGATATGAGGTGTTAAATATCACTCCATATCCTTCTACATAACTTCCTTCAAACCGATCGTTATTGTAAACAAAGATCTGACTACTTGTTTCCTTCCTCTCCAAAGTGGATAAAATATTCTCAGCGATTTGAATATCCCTTTCCATCCTTTCTTCGTCAATGCCTTGTGACCTGCAAAACGCAGTTACCGCCAATAGGACAATTACCAATCCGTACTTTTTCATATCCTAAAAATTTTGAGTTGTTTCTTCTGTTGAAATGTTATTAACCGATTTTATAATGGACGTAAGCATCTGTTCTGTCTCCTGTTGTTTCAGATCCGATGACAATTTGAGATCAATTAACCGATTCAGGTAAAAATCACGATCCTGAACGCGCTGTTCCTCCAGATAACCGGTAAAATCGATCAGTAAATTTTTCACGTAGGTCTGTTGCTCTAACCCGGCAGTGCTAAAATAATCGTTAACAAGAATTGCGTTTTTTTCCTGAAGGTCTTTAGTGTATCTATCCAGTTCCTGCTTATCAAAATTCATCCTTTGCTCAAGCTTAGTTTCAAACGTCTTTTCCTGATTCATAAAAAGACTTTGGTAATCACTTTGCATCTCCGTTTTGACCTCAACCAGGTTTTGATTTTGCACCGCCAAATTCTTATCCAGCGCTGCGTCAAGCAGTGATTCGATCTGATCAAGCGTAACTCCCTGAGGGATTTCTGTTTGCTTCTTGAAACCTATAAATAGTCCTTGATCATTATATGAAAGCTTAAAATCAGTGAAATATCCTACTACTAATAAGAGACTAACCGATGCTGCTATGGCCATTATGCGGCTCATTCTTTTCCTTACATCACTTACATTAGAATTTTTTGGTTTATTACTTAAGTCTAAAGGTGGTATTACCTCCTTGTCATCATATGCGGACATAATTTCTCTGGTACTGCTCAGGCCTTTGATTTCAGCTGCCATTGCAGGGTTTTGTTTGAGATACTCCTCCACCTTGTTACTTTCATCTTCTGACAGCTCACCATATAGGTAGTTGGTAAGTGTTATTTCGTCCGGTATATAACTCATGATTGTAAAATTTCTGTTGTAATGTTTCTAGCGACCAGTACTTTCTTCAAGTGCGTAAGCCCATAGTACAGCCTTGATTTGACCGTATTTTCAGGCAATTCCAGTACTTCTGCTATTTCTTTAAACTTTAGCCCCTCATACTCCTTCATAATCACAACTGTTCTTTGCTCCTCATTGAGCGTATTCAGGGCTTCTTGTAAAATCCCATTCAATTCTGATCGTTGATATTTTCGATCAGGATTGAAAAAGATGGCGGTGGCCTCACGATGAACATCTTCAGCCTTTTGGGTTGAAAAATGTTGATGGGATCGGTCCTGCTGCCTGGTAACTTCATGGCAGTGGTTGGAAGCTATCTTGTAAAGCCATGCCTTAAACCCGGCCACTTCCTTTAGTTGCCAAATTTTTTCATGGAAAGCGATGAAAGTCTTTTGTGTTACGTCCATCGCCTCATCATGATCTGAAAAATACTTGTATGCAAAGTTGTAAATCCGCTTGTACCAAAGGTTTACCAACTTGTTCTTTGCTCTGTTGTCCCCGTTTTTCGCCTGGTTGATTAGCGAGTCTGAATGATTCATCGCAATGTCAAGCATTGTTTCAGCATACATACTTCTCTTGTTTGTATCAGAGATGAAAGTGAAAGAAAAAAAGTTTTAACCTCCTGATATTTTTTTATTTCTTCTCTGTTGTCCTGACAGATTGTGCTATGTTATTTTCAATAACTTTGTGCGCTTTATGAAATTCCTGATAAGCTTCCTGTTAAGAAAGGTCCCAAGAAAGTACATTCAGCTTGTAAATGGCCCGGTTTTACGCGTTATAGGCTTCTTTCTGCAAGGCAATAAGTACACCTGTCCCATCATAAACAAAAGTTACAGAAAGTTTCTTCCTTATGGCAGAATTAATCCTAGGCCGAACGCCCTGTGCCCAGGTTCACTGTCCTTGGAACGGCATCGGCTACTTTGGCTTTTTTTGAAAGCAAAAACTCCCTTTTTTGAAAACCCGATTCATTTTCTGCACATTGCCCCCGAGCAATGCTTCATGAAACCCTTCGAACGTATACATGGCGACGGATATATTACCGCAGACCTAGAATCACCACTGGCGAAGGTAAAAATGGATGTCCATCAAATCCCTTTTGATGAAAACACATTTGATGCAGTTATGTGTAACCATGTAATGGAACATGTTGAGGATGATATTAAGGCAATGCGTGAGATTTATCGAGTACTAAAACCAGGAGGTTGGGCTATCATGCAGGTACCTTTTTTTCACCCGTTGGATGAGGCTACCTTCGAGGATAAAAGCATTACAGATCCACGGGAACGGGAAAAAGTATATGGCCAGGATGATCATGTCAGGCTCTATGGTAAGGACTACCCTAAAAGGATACGCAAAGCCGGATTCACTGTGACAGAGGACACGTTTGCCAACAGCTTAACGGACCAGGAAATAGTACGCTATGCTCTGCCTCGTGACGAGATCATTTATTTCTGCGAAAAACGCTAATATGAGGTATCGATTGGGGGTGAGGCTCCCTTTAACCTTTTGTAACTCTTCTCCAACTCTCGGAAAAAAAACCGTGCCCATAGGCAATAAGCTGAGTAAAGGCCGCCGCCACACTTACTAATGCTACACTAACGTTTTTTGTCTTAATTACAGCATCGCTTAAAATCAGTATAGTGAAACCCAAATATGCGGCAAAGCCAACATATGATAGAAGCGTAAAACCGAAGAGAGCCGATATTGGAGCAGCAAGTATTCCCAAAGCGAAAAGCAAAGGAAAAATATGGACCGGTTTTATCTCTTTAGGATAAAATCTGCCAACATTTATCCTGGCTCTGCCGAAAAAGTGGAGCTGCTTATAAAACTGCCCTAAGCTTGTTCTACGCTTATGATAGACAAATGCGTTCGGTATCAGTCCTGTTTTAAACCCTTTTTCAATGATGCGTATGCTGAACTCTATATCCTCGCCCATACGAGTAATGATATAGCCTCCTGTGTCCTCAAACACTTGTTTGCTTATGCCCATATTGAAACTCCTGGGATGAAAAGCTCCAAGTCTCTTTTTCCCACCGCGGATCCCACCCGTAGTAAAAATAGAGGTCATAGAGTAACTTATGGCTCGCTGTACGGTCGTAAAATTATCCATTGCTCTATCAGGACCGCCAAAAGCCTCCAGGGGCTCTTTATCCAGGAAATCGTTAACTGTTTGCAGGTAGTGACTTGGTATTAAACAATCGGAGTCAAAAACAATAAGGTAACCCCCTTTTCCTCTTGCAAAACCAAAATTCCGACTAAACCCTTGCCCTGTATTGGGCTTATAAAAATATTGAAGCTGTAATTGGCTATCATATTTTTCAATTAAACGATCACATTTGTCCGTAGAACCGTCCTCAACAATGATAACTTCGAAGTGTTTGTACGTTTGTTCGGTTAAGCTTCCCAGCAGTTCGTCAACCTCGTTAGGGCGATTGTAAACAGGGATAATAATAGAATAGAAGCGCATTACTCAAGACCGATACTATCCTGTATTAAGTATTCATCGTTTGAGTGTGATCGCATAGCCATCATTTCGGCAATGAAGCCTGTCAAGAATAACTGAACACCAATTATAAGAGCGACAAGCGCTAAAAAGAATAGTGGTTGATCCACAACCTCCCTGACAGGTAGTTTATTGTTGATTCGATATATTTTATCGCCTATTACCCATGCGGTAATGAGAAACCCGGTAACAAAAGAGAGTGTGCCAAGCAAACCAAAAAAATGCATGGGTTTCTTTTTGAATCTCGACACAAAGGTGATGCTCACCAGGTCCAAAAAACCATTAACAAAGCGTTCAAGGCCAAACTTAGTAGTACCATATTTACGCGCATGGTGCTCAACTACTTTTTCCCCGATCTTATCATAACCATTCCACTTGGCGATTACGGGAATGTAACGATGCATTTCTCCATGTACTTCAATATTCTGAACTACTCTATTCTGATAGGCCTTTAGTCCACAATTAAAATCATGAAGTTTTATTCTGGAAATTTTACTGGTAATAAAATTAAAAAATTTGGAGGGCAAGGTTTTAGAAATGGGATCATGACGCTTTTTTTTCCAACCAGACACCATATGATAACCTTGTTGTGTAATCATTTTATATAGCTCAGGAATCTCATCAGGGCTATCTTGTAAGTCGGCGTCCATAGTAATGATAACCTTACCAGATGCCTGCTTAAAACCTGTATTTAGCGCCGCTGACTTACCATAGTTTCTGTTAAACGAGAGGGCTTTTATTTCTACAGTCTCAAGAGCTAGTTCTTGAATAACCTGCCAAGAATTATCTGTACTTCCATCGTTGACAAATATGATTTCATAAGTAAAGCCGTGTGATTGCATCGCACGGCTTATCCAATTTGTTAATTCCGGAAGTGATTCCTCTTCGTTATATAAAGGAATTACAATAGAAATTTCAGTCATTTATCATCTTTAAACTTCAGCTGACGGATCACTATTTTTAGTGAAAGCACTGATAATTAAAGATAAAATAAAACCGAATACTACTCCAACAAATAATCCTATAACTAGAACAATTTCCGGACTTGTGAAACCCGATGAAATTTCTAGCGCTTGTTCAATCTGATCTTCACCCAGACCCTGCTCTTCCATTGCCCGGATTTGTGCCTCCTGTATCCTGTCATTGTACCCATCGTCTAAAAACTTTACCCATATATATCGGAAAATTCCACTAACCACCCCGGAAACTAGCGATATCAATGTACCTATTCCCAGACCCTGACTATAAGACATGTAACCATCACCGGAAGTCTTAAACTCTTTATGGGCTAAAACGACTAAAATGATAAAAGGTATTAAACCTAACCAAGTTACACCAGGAGATGTGTCGGTTTCAGTGATTGTAATTAATATGAAGAAAAGAATGGATACTATACCTGTGATAAGTCCCCATTTCATTGAGACTTTCTTCACTGACGCTGGTTCTGCTAATTCTTCCATGTTTTTAAGTTTTAGGTTAATGATTTTTAAACACCCTTGCAAAATATAATTCCATTTATGAAACTCAAAAAATTTGAGCGTGCAAGGTTCTTAATAAAGTTGAGCGGTCAAAATACTCATTGTCTAAGTTCTGGATTCGGTTTTTCTTAAGATTACCGCCAATACTACAGATAAGAAGAAGCCTATGATGCAGCTCTTTATGAAATAGTCTATTCCTAAAGTAATTGGTCTTGTAACTTTAGTTAACTCTAGCTGACGCTCAAACTCCTCGTCACTTAAGGCAACAGGACTTTCCGTAGTAAATTCGGATTTATTCATTTCCAGCCCCTTAACATTGGCTTGTATAAATTCTTCGAGAAAGGAAGACTCTACCGCACTAAAAACACCAATAAATGACCCTACCAGAAGTCCTAAAATCAAGTAAAAGAAAATACCGGTTATGAGCCCTTGCCAAAAATGAAGCTCACCATTATTATGGTATGTTTTGAATTCCCGAATGCTGAAATAGATAAATACACCGAATAATAATATACGGTAGTCATAAACTATCGGAATAAGCAACGGGTGCTTGTTTGTGTAAAAAAGTACTAGAATAAGTATGATTGCCAACAATGAGCCTGTAAGCGAGTATTTTGCAGCTACTTTAAACAGGGGTAGAATATGCTTCATATTAAGTGACTGATTAACGTGCCAAATGGCTTTTGCCATTAGCGAACGTAGCAACAACCTGTCCAATAAGCTTAGATCCCCAATACGGAGAATTCTCTGATTTTGACCAATTTGTGCCGCTACTTAGCTCCCACTCCCAATTAGGATCGAGCAAGGTAAGGTTGGCAAACTCGCCCTCTTTGATTTTAGGTACTTTGAGATTCAACAATCTTCGTGGGGCCGACGTTAAGGCCTCGATTAAAATCTCCCATTCTACCTTTTGAGATAGTTCTACCAGGTTATGCCCAACTGTTTGAAGGCTGGTAATGCCAAATTCTGCCAGGTCAAACTCCAACTTTTTACTCTCTTCATCCTCCGGCTTATGTGATGATGTAATTACCTCAATAGTTCCATCATTTAATCCTTTAATAAGAGCTGAATTATCTTTAGCGGTTCTGAAAGGGGGTTTTACCTTCAAATTTGTGTCGAAAGTATCTAGGTCAGTATCTTCAAAGGCTGTCTGATAAGCTGCCATATCGCAAGAGACTTTCAGGCCTTTTTTTTGCGCTTTTCTTATTAGGTCAATGCTCCTACCGGAAGAAATATTTGAGAAATGTATTTTACCGCCAGCATATTCCAGTAGTTCTAAATCACGCTGAACGATTATATCTTCGGCTAAATTGGGTATCCCTTTCATCCCTAAAACTGTGCTTTGATATCCTTCATGCATGACCCCAAACTTGCTAATATAAACATCTTCAGGTTTTGTTATCAAGAGGCCGTCAAACTTTTGTAGGTACTGTAATGACTTAAGAAGGATATCGGTATGCCATATGGGCTTAACACCATCGGTGAAGGCCACGGCCCCTGCGGCATTAAGATCAATCATTTCTGTCAGATCTTCACCTTTGGCATCAACGGTAACGGAAGCGTAAGGAAAAACCTGAGTCAGGGTACTGCGATCATAGGATTTTAAATAGCTTACGGCGTTCTTGGTTTGAGTGACCGGCTTTAAATTAGGTAAAAGACCAATTCCCGTAAAGCCTCCGGCAGCAGCAGCTGACAACCCTGATGCCAGATCTTCCTTATGTTCAAGGCCTGGGTCGCCAAAAGATACATTCATATCAAACCAGCCAACGGATAGTATGCTCCCTTTGGCTTCAATGATCTGCTTTGCTTCTGGAGTATCCTTTCCTATATAAGCGATCTTGCCCCTGTCTATGAGTACGTTTAGCCTCTGCTTATGAAACTCCGAAGCTCTATCATATATGGTAACTGATTTCAGTAAGAAGGACATAAATTATTTTATCAATCGAAATTAAGTCAAAAACCTGATTAACAAAACTTCACAAAAAAGGAAGAGCAAAGCTAAGCATATGGCATACTTCCAAAGCGGCGCTCCTTTATACTTATTCTCTATCTGAGCCCTGAATTCCTCGTTACTGGAACTACTTAAAACATCCACATTTCCGGAAAAATAGGCTGCCGGCTCCTGCTCCTGCCTTAGGTTTGACTCTTTAGCAGCGTAATTATAGGCCAGAGCGCCTTTTAATTCATTATTTATCTCAAGGTCGTAGAAACCTGCATTTAATAAATATTTAGGCACTTGCAACATCAAACCATCTGCATCAAATCGGTAGGAAGGAATTAACTCTTCCTGTCCTTTAAGTTTTACAATCGCTTCCACCTGATCATTCAAAATAGGGTAAGTCACCACCTCAGTATTGATATACTGATAGAGTTTTATATCACCTTTAGCGCCGTATATAGCCATCCTATACATCACGGGTACGAAAAGTGCGTGATCTTGAAATGAGCCAAAATCACGATTTAACGGAGACCCCAACAGATAAACTGATCCTGTTCTTTTGATTTCAGAAAGGTAGGGTACGCCAGCCTGTGTAGATAAGATCGCTGACCGATCTCCGCCCCATGTTAGAGTATTGGTAACTTTTGGCATAGCTATAGCCGGACTGTTCTCCTCAAATACATTGGTAAAAAAAGGATTGTTAAAATCAGGAGCCGCCAAAGCTACATGACGGGCTGTATCCAACAGTGAAAGTGAATTAAGTCCTCTAAGTTGACGGTAGGAAAGGACGTCTGCTCTGTAAGCAGGTACCAATAAGATGCTGCCGCCAGCATCGAGGTAGTTATTGAGAGGACTAACTAGTGAAGGCTCAATTTCATTGATCGAATTAAGAATAATAAGGTTTGATTTTTCGATAAAACTGTAATCCAGGTTATCCGTTTGAAAAGAACTGAATTCAAAAATATTCTGATTGGCATAAACAACTTCTACCGGTGTAACTTCACTTTGATTCTTAATTTCAAGAATGTTAATCTTTCGTGTAGTACTCAGTGTAAAGTAAAATTCATTATCGAAGGTCACAGGGAATTCCTCAAGCGTGATCTTACCTTTATTGATTTGCTCCAGATCAAGAGACAGATCAAAACCAATTTCAGTCATATCATTAGACTGAATAGAAACGGTGCCGGTAGCGACTTCGGTATCGTTAAGTACTACTTTAACCACCAAATCATTGACTTCGGCCAGTCCTGTATTTGAAATGACTGCAGTAATTCTAGGTCGCGAGTCACCGATTAGGAACGGGCTATTTAAGTAGACCGAGTCTACATGTACGTTCTCAATAGAATTGAAAAACAGCGGTATTAAATTCAGGTTGATTGTACTGTCAAATGCCACCCGCGATTTTAATAGGGAATTTTGGAAATCACTTATCCAGAAAACATCATTTACTTCAGAGGTCAACTCCGCTTTTATCCGCTCCTCGATCTCATGAACATTTCTGGAGCTACCACTGTATTTTATCTCCGTAAGGAAATCACCTATTTCAGTTTTGCCTTTAAAAGAATTGGAAAATGAAGAAAAGTCATTTGTGATTAGTTTATATTCAGCCTCATCAGGATAGGCGTCTAAAAGGCTTTGAACGTATAACACGGCCGCATCCAAACCATTAAGGTCTTGATCAACCTCATTGCTCATACTCCAGGAATTATCGAGATAAATTATATTCTTATTAGAAGTAGCCAGATTACTTTCGGAAGGTAGAAAAGGTTGGCAGAAAGCCATGACCAGGAAGAACAAAAACAGCAGCCGTGAGGCAAGAATAAGGTAATGCTTCAACCGTCTTTTAGAGCTACTGGCTTCCTTCACTTTTTTTAAGAAAAGCGTATTACTGAAGTATACCTTCTTGGTTCTTCTAAAATTAAAAAGGTGAATGATGATCGGGATGGTTAAGGCCAATAACGCATACAAAAAACCAGGATTGAGAAAAATCATCGGCTGCAAAAGTAGAAAAATTAGATAAATGGGAAAGCTGAAGACATCCGGCTTAATCTTAACGAAAATCCTTTAATGAAAGTTGGTGTGACTATTATGGTGCTTACGGTTATTCATATAAAAAATGATACAGAAAAATCGTTCTATAGCCCAGATGGCAAATAGCGGATCAATGGCGGACATTGCTTTCCTCCTACTCATATTTTTTATGCTCACCACTACCATTGTTAATGATGAGGGAATTGATTTACTGCTTCCTCCTAAACGAATGGAAAAAGAAGATATTCCTATAAAGGAAAGAAACCTTTTTAAAATTCTTGTAAATTCTGAAGATGAGCTTTTAGTTGAAGATCAACCAAGGTCATCAGCATATAATTTGAGGGAAGAAATCAAGGAATTCATACTCAACCCAAATAACCTAAATGAGTTAAGCGAGAGCCCTGTTAAGTCCGTAGTTTCAATTAAAACGAATCGAGGAAGTTCTCAAGACGCTTTTATCCGCGTATTGGACGAGGCTAAAGCCGCTTACTTCGAAATATATGCCAAGCGAGTGGGTTTAACTTCTGTTGAATTTAGGTCATTGCCTTCAAATGACCCTAAATACAAAAAGGCTCGGCTAGGAATACCAATGAATATATCCATAGCAGAACCTTTTTGAGATTATTGGTCACTCAAAGCTAGCAACCAGTACCCAGTGACAAAATCACTTTTTCCCCATCATCACCAACTCATTCACATTGATCTCCGTGATGTATCTTTTTTCACCTCCGCTGGTCTCGAAATTTCTATGAACTAACTTGCCTTCCACGGCCACTTCCTGACCTTTCTTCAAGTATTCCGCAGCTATCTCTGCCTTGCGCCCCCAAGTCACAATGTTGTGCCATTGCGTATCTTCCACTTTCTCACCGTCTGCATTTTTGTAAGAATCTGTAGTGGCGATAGAAAAGGTGGTCATTGCTTTTCCACTCGTAAGCGTTTTCGCCTCAGGGTCTTTACCAAGTCTTCCAATTAATTGAACACTGTTTCTTAGATTTCTCATGATCTTAAATTTTAAATGGTTAAATAATATGTATTAAGAAAACTGTCTTATCGAGCCATATCGATTTGACTGAGGCAAAGTAAGGGGCGCACCAAAAATTGATTCGGTTAATAAATATTTGTATTCGTTTAAATTACGTTTGTAAACGTTTGTAAACG
This sequence comes from uncultured Flammeovirgaceae bacterium, assembly GCA_937899105.1. Classification (GTDB taxonomy): domain Bacteria; phylum Bacteroidota; class Bacteroidia; order Cytophagales; family Cyclobacteriaceae; genus Fulvivirga. Next base: position 15,660 of record CALBPF010000348.1, read on the forward strand.
AATATATTATTGATAATCAGTTATTTAAAAATAAATATGTTCTCAAAAAAGGAATGATAAAATTAACGTTTTAAACGTTTAGGCAGGAAAATACTTTTTACATCCAACACCCAGGTATCATAAATAAAGATCAAGGCAATCTCTTCTAGTGTCTCTAATGCCACCGCCGATAACTTGGCCAGATAGGTATGGAAGGCTATGGCCTTACCATACTTACACCACATAAGTAACATTGTAAGTCATAGAAACCCAAGGCAAGAACTAACCATAAATATTGATCTGTGATAAAGGTATACTCGAAAACAAAAACGTTAACCAATCCGATAATAAAAGTAACCTGATCACTCATAGCGTTTAGTTGGGAACTCCTTGGAATGTTATTCACAGTCTTAGTGCTAAGTCCCGTCAATCGTATCAGAAAGATAACTAATGAGCACGAAAGAAGTAAATTAAGTTGTTTTCTAAAAAAAGCAATAAAAATAATAATGGAGCCGCAGCAATCCTGTAGAAAGAGAACCAATCTGCGATATTGAAATTTTTGAAGGTTAGTTTTCGCCTGACCATACCTAAATACTTCCGAAGTAAGTTATCATAAAACTAAGTATGGATGTCAAATACAGCATACTTTTACTTATAACCTTAAAGCTTTATTCAAAAAATTTCACTCACTTGTAACATTGACTTACAATGTTGACCATGAAGATTAACGGATACCTGTAACGTGTATAAGTAAAATCAAAAAATCATCATGAAAATCTGATCCAACACTAAAAAAGAACAATTAACTCGGTAAGGACTTTTACCCACTCAGCAATGGTTCCGTAGCCTAAAGCGTTTAAAAAAAGGCAGCCGAATTCTTTAGAAAATACAATCCAGTCTAAACTTAAGCCAGAAGAAATTTTCATTTCTCCACCGAATTTGTTGAACAATGACTAATTTACGAGACATGAAAAAGGTGTATTTATCTATTGTCATATCATTACTCTCTTCGCACACTCTTATTAGCCAATACAGTGAAACCATTAATACCTCAAGGCCCGGTCAAGCCGTGATCCCCTTCACAACCGGTAAGTATGTATTTCAAGTACAGTCAGGAATGACCTATTCGGATTTCGACGATTCTGACTTAACTACAGATGGAAACAGCACAGACTTCTTCACTCTACTTCGTTATGGGTTGATGGAGAATTTTGAGTTGCGATCGGCTTTTGGGTTTAATTCTTCAGAAGTCAATTTTGAAAATAACACCAGCGCTGATGCCAGTGGATTTAGCGTTTGGAATGTTGGTATTAGATATAATATAGTAAGTGGCGAAGGTTATAAGCCCTCGTTTGGCTTTCAGACGGGTGTAGGATTAAACTGGGTAGGTGAAGATTTTAAGGCTGAGGATCTGGCGCCTAAGTTTACGCTCATCCATAGTCAGCAACTTTCCAAAGTGTTTGGTCTAACTACCAACTGGGCGCTCAATTGGAATGGAAACGATAACAGCACCACAGGCAGCTATGTGATAAACATTTCGTTTCCACTCGGTGACCGGCTTGGGAGCTTTGTTGAGAACTATGGCACAATTTCCAATGGTAGCATTGATCATAGATGGGATACCGGACTTGGGTATCTGGCAAATAATAATCTTATGTTCGATTGTTCCGTTGGTTACGGTAAAAATGACGGACTTTCTGACTGGTTTATAGATGCCGGTGTATCCTGGAGAGTAAAAGTGAAATAATGAATTTTATGGAAGAAAAGTCCTGCTTAGAATGTGGCGCTCAAATTTTTGGTCGATTTGATAAAAAATTCTGTTCAGACCAATGCCGTAATACTCATACCATCAAGCTGAATAGCGACTCTAAAAATTATATCAGCAATGAACTCTCTGAAATTGACATCTAGAAGGGAATCAGCCTGGAGTCTCTTTTCGAGTCCTCTGAATCTTCTCATAGCGTAGGA
>CALBPF010000349.1 GCA_937899105.1 uncultured Flammeovirgaceae bacterium
TAAGCTCAGGCTAACTCACCTATTTTCATACACGTGGAGGACCGGATGCTTACAACACCTTAGAGACTTCTTCTGATGAACCGGTTTCCTCTGAAGTATTCACCTTAGAAGATTTATTGTTACAGGAAAAAACGAATAAGGCCAACACAATAATTAAAAAAAATTTGATAGTTACGCTATCGAGCTAAACCATGGTCTTTGTCAGGCTTGTTTCCTTCTTCGAGACCGCTAACACCGCCACTCACCACAAATTTCATGGCCGAAGAAGCGTTCATATTTAAACGCTTGACCTTGCTCTTTTCGACGAGAAAATGATTACCGCTGAAGTTGTAGGAGTGTGGCAAATAAACGGAAACAAAACCCGGTAGGCCAAGTGATGTAAGATCGTCCTTCGTTATAAAACCCACCTTTAATACAGCACCACTACTGTCAAGCGCTACGGTTACAGGAATATTAAACTTTTTCTGATCGCCTACGAACGCCCCAATTAAGTCCTTAATCGAGCTATATAAGATGTTTACAAGAGGAATTTTGGTGAAATATCGCTCAAATTGCACAAAGATTGGCCGGGTAATAAAGAAGGAGGCCAGATATCCCAAAAGGGTTATTGCGGCAAGAATAACCAGAAGACCAAGACCGGGAATATTAATAGGAATTAACCCGTCTAACCAATCAAGCGTTTGGTAAATGATGTAGATAGTGAGCGCCAAAGGGACAACAAAAAGAAGTCCTCTGAAAAAGTAAGTAAGCACCCGGTTCAGCGTAAATCGGCCCATTAGATGATATAAAAAGGCTGAATTAATAAGATGTAGGATTTCTAATTATATTCAGCCTTTTGAATACTTACTAAATTAAACTCATTTCGCCCAGAACGCTATTCATTTTACGAACAGCATCCGCACTTTGATTAAATTTAGCTTGTTCTGCCTCTGATATTTTATAATCCTCAATTTTCTCCCAACCATTTTGGCCAACTATGACGGGAACACCGATACAAATATCAGATTGACCATACTCTCCGTCAAGATAAACACAGCAAGGAAATAGTTTTTTCTGATCTCTAACAATACTCTCTGCCAAATAAGCTCCGGCAGCCCCTGGAGCGTACCATGCTGAAGTGCCGATGAGCTTTGTTAGCGTAGCTCCACCAACCATTGTTTCCTTAACAACGGATTCCTGCTGCTCAGGTGAAAGGAAATTCGTAACGGGAGCGCTGTTGTAGGTAGCGTGGTTTATCAATGGAATCATAGTTGTATCACCGTGACCACCAATAACCACACCTTGAAGGTCGTTTGGAGAGCATGGGATAGCTTCTGCTAAGCGGTACTTGAACCGACCGCTATCCAGAATACCGCCCATACCTATCACTTTTTCTTTTGGCAGTCCACTGGATTTCACAGAAAGGTAAGTCATTGTATCCATCGGATTCGAGATCACGACAATAATAGCATCAGGAGAGCGCTTGAGGATATTTTCAGTGACGGATTTAACAATACCAGCATTTGTTCCTATCAACTCTTCTCTTGTCATACCAGGCTTTCTTGGTATACCAGATGTGATGATAACAACACTTGAATCGGCGGTTGCAGCATAATCGTTTGAGGAACCAATGACCCGGGTATCATAGCCATTTAATGTAGCGCATTGATTCATATCCATAGCCTTACCCTCGGCCAGCCCCTCTTTAATATCTAGCAAGACCACCTCTTCTACCAACTGCTTTCTGGCAATATTTTCAGCACAAGTAGCCCCAACAGCACCTGCACCAACAACTGTGATTTTCATAATTAAATAGTATTTAGAGTAGTGAAAAATTCCAACACTAAATTAAATACAAAACGCCACTATTAGTCTATGAAACTGACAAGAATTAGTCACTCTTGGAATAAACTCGACTAAGGTTAAAAAAGCCTCCTGAAGCCTTGTAAGCATCAAAAAGACTGGCATTGTACGAGTTATACATTTCTGCCAAAGCTTCCAACATTCTGGTCTTTATTTTTGGGTTACTATTAAAAATATCAAAGATATTATCTTGAGGAATAACATAAAATTCAGCTTCATCGGAAGTTACAAAAGAATTAAGAAGCCTCTTTGCGTCTTTAATTAGACAACTTTCTCCCAGGGCCGTACCAGGGCCCACGGTTGTTAGGTTTTCAAAACTGTCTGACATATCAATATCAAGTGAGACCCTACCTTTTTTAAGAAGGTATAAGGCCTGGCTCGGATCACCTCTAAAAAAGACCACTTCGTCTTTTTTATACTGCCTCAAGTGCATGTAGGGAAGGAACAGATACATATGCTTGTGATTCAAAGCTTCAAACAGTTTAATGTTAGCCATGAAAACAAACATGTTTTGCTCTTTAAGCGTATAAGTTTTCTTAAAAGGATTGATCATATCAAGTCAATTCTACAGATCCTTTTAGTACGGTCTGTTACTTTAAACCTATCATCTATCCGATGACCAACTAGCCACACAATATTACCTGCGCTCTCTAATATCCCTATCCTACTTTTCAAGTTTAGAGGAATTTTACTATCAATCATATAGTCGCTTATTTTTTTTTTACCACTCATTCCCAGTGGATAAAAGAAATCACCCTTGCACCATTTTCTAAGTGTAAGTGGGAAGGCGAGCTCATCCAGGTCTAGTGAAGCCTGATCCGCCGAGGCTTTAATTCCCGCAGAAACCGGTAAAACAGTAAGTCGCAGCGCGAAAAGCTCATTACAAACTTCCGCATTACCGGATTCAATTTCTATTGTTGAAAATTGATCAAGTAACGGGCTAATAATAATTTGACCTCTATCCACATTAAGCTTGTAAGTAGGACTAAAAAACAATTTGCCTGATTCACCCTGCAAACAAGCATCCAGTATATCCATCATCTGCGAATAGTTAAAGCTATAGGGCTTCAAAAGGTACTCAAGCTCTACAATGCTGGTTATGGATTTTGTATTAACAAAAATATCACTATCCTTAAATTGCGTTAGTCTTTTGATTTTTTTATCTAATACACAGTCTAGATAAGCCTGACTCGAAGTTAGCCTGGCCTGAGTACTTCTAAATGTATCCAAAAGTGAGGGATTGATCTTCTTTAACTCAGGAATTATATGATTTCTAATACGATTCCTGTGATATTTAGGATCCGAGTTACTAGCATCTTCCCTCCATTTAAGGTCGGATTGCCTGGCATATTCGAGAATCTCATGCCTAGTAAAACTTGAAAGGGGTCTCACAATTTTATTGACCTTCTCAGGCACTCCCGTAACACCGCGCAGCCCCGTACCCCTTACTAAATTAAACAAAACGGTTTCAAAAGAATCATCAAGATGATGCGCCACTAACAGACGCTTGAAATTATGAGCGGCTAAAAGCTTTTTAAACCACTCATATCTCAACTCCCTTGCTGCCATTTGCATAGAAAGATGCTTATCCATGGCATAAATTTTGGTATTAAACGACTTAGAATAAAACTTAATGCCATTATCAGTACACCAATTCATGACCAAGGCTTCATCTAAATCTGCGTCTGTACCCCTTAGCTTAAAATTGCAGTGGGCAACTGAAAACTTAAACTGTCCGCGATTAAGCAGATGGCATAAAGCCATAGAATCAACACCTCCACTTGTTGCCACAAGTAGGCGATCCGATGGGCTAAACAAGCCTCTTGCTTCTACCACTTCTAAAAACTTTTCAAACATCTATCAGCGGGCTTTTTTGTATAGCTTTGCATGAATATAGCAGATATGAGTCTTCTCAAAGTTAAAACAGTATTGTTCATTCTCTTAGCCTTCATAGTATATGGACAGGTTAATGGGCAAAAAAATGCGAAACTCGAACGTGCGGATAACCTTTATGGCGGTGTTGACGACAAAGGCGAAAGATACAACAGCCCAGTGGGCAACGTAGTTTTCAAGCAGAATGAAACATTTATTTACTGTGACTCGGCCATTTTTTATGAAAATACCAATGCTATCCGAGCTTTTGGAAATGTTAAGATTACCGACGGAGACTCAGTAACCATTACATCTAATACTCTTTATTATAATGGAGAAACTAAGAAAGCGGAGCTCAGAGAAAACGTTGTTTTTACAAAACTAAAGCAACTCACACTGTATACTGAGTTTCTGGACTATTTTCGGTTAAAGCAAGAGGCGCAATATTTTAATGGTGGTAAATTGGTTGATAGTACCAACGTACTAACAAGCGAAAAAGGCTACTACCTTGTGAATACCAATATGGCCTCCTTTAAAACCAATGTAGTAGGCAAGAATCCTGATTACACCCTTGAATCTGATACGCTTCAATATAATACTCAAACTAATATTGTTTATTTCAGAGACCGAACCAAACTAACGGATGTGGATGGAAACGTATTTAACTACGATGAAGGTTTTTATGATACGAGTATAAAAAGATCAAACCTTTCTTCAGGAACCATTGAAACGACTTCTTATGATCTTACTGGGAATAAACTCTTTTTGGATGATATTAAGAAATACTACACAGCCACCGGTGATGTAGAAATGATATCGAAGGAGCAGGACATCATAATTACGGGAGACTTTAGTTATTATGATAAGCTAAAAGGTCGCGCCAAGGTTTATGGAAACGCTTTAATGAAGAAAATACTACAGGCAGATACCATGTACCTCACTGCTGACACCTTAGTAGCTATTGAGAATGACGATCCCTCCAAAAAAAGGATTTTGGCCTACAACAATGTTGAAATTTTCAAAAGTGACCTTCAGGGGATAGCAGATTCTCTGGTGTATGTTAATATAGATTCGATAATCTACTTCTATGATGATCCTGTGCTCTGGACAGGTGGAAATCAAATGACAGCCGACTCGATCAATGTTGAGATTGTGAATAATACTATTGATAAGCTAAATATGAGGGTTAACTCATTTGTGGCGTCAAAGGACAGTATAGCCAATTACAACCAAATAAAGGGTAGGGATATGGTGGCTTTCTTCAATAACGGAGCCATAAATAAGGTAGATGTGGATGGCAATGGGGAAAGTCTGTTCTTCGCTCTAGATGAAACTGACACTTATTTGGTGGGCATGAATAAAATCATTTGCAGTAATATAACTATCAATTTCAAGGAAAACCTGGCTGACAACATTTCCTTTTACATAAAACCCGATGCCTCTTTTATACCACCACATGAGCTTACTGATGAAGTTAAGCGATTGAAGGACTTTCAATGGTTAGAAGAAAAGAAACCAATACTGTCCGAAATGCTGGATAATAAGAGACATGCTGTATTGGAACCAGTTAAGGAGAGCATTGAACCTTCAATCATAGAACCCCCTCAACAACCAATCTCCAATGAGATTATCGCCCCAAATAAAAATCTAAAAAAAGGCCTGCTAAAGGGGGGTAAAAAGAAAAAAAAGGAATAAGACCCCTAACACCAATTAATGTTTCTGTTTTCGCATTTTTTGAATCAATTAAGAATTTTATTTCGTATCTTACTTAGCTAAACATGTTACAACGAATTAAATGCTGAATTAGTATTTGCGAAATGAAATATTTGGTACTAACCTTTATGCTTTGCATACTCTGCCTTTTATCCTTTGGGCAGAACTTCGAGGTGGTTAGTAGTAATTCTAATTTTACCGGTTCCATTGGAGATCAGATCAAAGCTCCCGTTACCATCAAAAATCTCTCTGATAAGCCTATCCAAATCGTCTTCAAGCGTGTAGACAAGGTTATTGGTTCAAGTCAAAGAAATTACTTTTGTTGGGATGAGGAGTGCTACGAAGCGACAACGGATGAAATCCCTCTCTCGAAGAGAATAAACCCGGGTGAAACTTCAAACAAGTTTGAAAGTATTTTAGAAGCAGGTTTGGTCGCTGGTATCAGTACAGTAAGGTATCTTATATATGATAGAGACAACCCGTCAGAAACCATAGAATATGAGATAAGCTATATTGTAGAAGAGGAGACGAATCCAAACGCCATCTTTAGCACTTCAGAAATCAGGATAAACGAGGTCTACCCAAATCCGGTTCGTGAGTTTGCCATAATAGATTATAATCATCATACAGAAGAGATAGAGGCTAAGATAGTCTTACATAATGTTTTGGGAAGTGTGGTAGGTGAATACGAGTTATCTTACTTTGAAACCAAGTTAAAAATTAATACAGAGGAGTTTAATCCGGGAGTTTACTTCTATACCCTACATCTCGATAACGACGGTGTCCTCACAAAAAAGTTAATCATAAGGAAATAAATATCCTCTTTGAGGTGTTAATCGTATAAGATAAGGACATTGCTTATTAGCACGCACTAACCTATATTTGCACCCCTATGCGAAAAGAGGCGTTTTTTAGAGTATTTTTCACCCTATTTCTTATTTCTCTCGTTTTTTCGTGCAGTAAATTCAGGAAGATAGAAAAAAGTACGGATTGGAGAGTAAAGTATGAGGCAGCGTTGCGGTATTACGAAAATGAAGATTATTATCGTGCTACGGTACTATTCGATCAGATTTTGCCCATCGTGAGAGGTTTGCCCGAAGGTGAAAAAGTACAGTTTTATTCCGCCTATGCGCAGTATTACCAGAAATTTTATCTTTTGGCTAGTCACCAATTTAAAGTCTTTTATGAGACTTACGCAAGAAGCGCATTTGCACAAGAGGCTCAATACATGTACGCTTATTCTTTGTATGCTAACTCACCCGCTTACAATCTGGACCAGACCAGCAGTATAGAAGCTGTTATTGCTATGCAAACTTTCATAAATAGATTCCCACAAAGTGAATTCAGGGATGATGCCACTAATGTTATTGACGACATTCAACAGAAACTGGAGAGGAAGGGCTACGAAAATGCCAAACAGTATTATAAACTTGAGAGGTATGATGCTGCGGTGATTGCTTTTAAGAGCTTTAATCGCGATTATCCGGACTCTCAATACAACGAAGAAATAAATTATTTGAAGTTTGATGCCCAATATAGTTGGGCAGAAAAAAGTATCCGTTCGAAACAACTAGAACGTTTTAGAACAGCCAAGGAATTCTATATCGATTTTATCGATAAGTATCCGGAAAGTAAATATTTAGTACAAGCTGAGAAGAAGTATGGAAACAGCTTGAATAAGATTAATGAATTAGCAAAAAAGTAACAGTAATTATGGCTCAGGCATCAATTGAAACAAGAGATATGGACCAACTGTCGAAAGACACGGGAAACGTATACGAATCCGTAGCGATCATATCAAAAAGAGCGAGACAAGTAGCAGTGAATGTAAAAGAAGAGTTGAACTCAAAGTTAGCTGAGTTTGCTTCTACAGTAGATAATCTTGAAGAGATTTTCGAGAATAGAGAGCAAATAGAAATCTCTAAATTCTATGAAAGACTTCCAAAGTCAACAAGCATGGCTATTGAAGAATTTCAGGAGGGTAAGGTGATGTACAGAGAACGCGACGAAGACGAACAGGAAAAAATAGAGCCGTAAAACGTTTGTAAGCATGCTCCGGAATAAGAAAATACTATTGGGGGTATGCGGAAGTATTGCTGCTTATAAAGCTGCACATCTTATCAGGCTATTGGTAAAAGCAGAAGCAGAGGTTAGAGTGATAATGACGACCTCTGCCTCTACATTTATTACCCCACTTACATTAGCCACCGTTTCCAAGAACCCGGTTTTAACGGAGTTTGTAAAAGATAACACCGGCACCTGGAATAATCATGTAGAGTTAGGCCTTTGGGCTGATGTTTTTGTTATTGCCCCTGCAAGCGCGAATACCATAGCTAAGATGGCTAATGGTATCTGCGACAACCTGTTACTAGCTACATATTTATCTGCTAAATGTCCTGTTTGGGTAGCTCCGGCAATGGATTTGGATATGTACATACATCCTGCCACCGGCAAGAATTTAGATATGCTAAAAAGTTATGGCAACCATATTATAAAGTCGGAACACGGAGAATTAGCAAGTGGTCTAATAGGAGAAGGTCGGCTTGCCGAGCCAGAACACATAGTCTCTGTACTGAAGACAAACTTTAAGAATTCCTTCGCACTTCTTAATAAAAAAGTTTTGATAACAGCAGGCCCTACATACGAGGCCATAGATCCGGTTCGCTTTATTGGTAATAACAGCAGCGGAAAAATGGGATATGCCATAGCCCACGAAGCAGCACAGCAAGGGGCTCAAGTCCATCTCGTACGCGGGCCATCTGCTGAAAGAGGGGAACATAAAAACATTACGCTGGAAAAAGTGACCTCCACAGAAGAAATGTACGAGGCCTGTATAAAGCAATTTGCAAATACCGATATTAGTATATTGGCCGCGGCGGTTGCTGATTACCGGCCCGCTTCAGTTGCAGATCAAAAAATAAAAAAGAAATCAAATTCACTGACCATTGATTTGATTAAAACAAAAGACATCGCTGCTGAACTGGGCGCAAAAAAAGTAAATGGCCAGTTGATAGTAGGCTTTGCTTTAGAAACAGAAAATGAGATTGTTAATGCTCTTAATAAGATCCAGTCCAAAAAATTCGATCTTATTGTACTGAATTCATTAAATGATAAAGGCGCAGGCTTTGGTTATGCTACCAATAAAATATCTATTATTGACAGAGAAAATAACCAGAAAGATTTTCAGTTAAAAAGCAAGAACGAAGTAGCTAAAGACATCGTCAATGCAATTATCAAAAAAATACATTCTTAATCCTGTCTTACTTATTCTGTTTTGGAGTGCATCAAATGCGCAGGAATTTAACTGCAGGGTTACAGTTAATGCCGACCAGGTACAATCGTCTGAACGTAGCGTTTTCACTGATATGGAAAATGCTTTTACGCAGTTCATTAATAATCGCGAATGGACGAGTGATAACTTTCAGAATTTTGAAAAGATCAAATGTAATATGATCATTACTTTGGAAAATACACAGACGAGCATCGGTAATTTCCAGGCTAATGTGCAAATACAATCCGCCAGGCCCGTTTACAGCTCAGATTACGAATCAATTTTGTTGAATTTTGCTGATCGCGATTGGCAATTTGAATACGTAGAAGCCCAACCCCTGCAATATAATGATAATACGTTTCAGGCCAACCTGACATCAATTTTAGCTTACTATGTATATATAATGCTTGGCCTAGATTATGACTCATTCAGCGAGCTGGGTGGTACACTGTACTTTCAAAAAGCGCTTGATGTGGTAAATAATGCCCAACAGGCCAATCGACCTGGTTGGAATGCTCTTGGAAGCACCAGAAACAGGTATTGGTTGTCAGAAAATCTCACTAACGGTCAGATGGTGGAGCTAAGAAAAGGCATTTACAAATACCATCGCCTCGCTTTGGATACTTTTAACGATGACCCCGATAATAGTCGTAAATTGATTGTAGAGGTACTCAGAGAGTTTAGAAAAGTGAGAAATGTTTACCCCAACTCAATACTGGTGATTTCATTTCTCGATGCTAAGTCGGATGAGCTAATCAATATCTTTTCAGAAGGAAACCTTCAAGTAAGAAGAGAAGCCTATGATATTCTCATAGCTATTGACCCTACAAAGAGCAATAGCTATGAAAAAATAATAAAAGGGAGTTAAGAACAAAAAAACCGTTCTATTTATATTGCTCTCTGAAATTGATAACTTCAATTAAGTTAGTTAAATGAAGACCATATAACTAGAAATACCAAATACAATTGATCTCAGTGAAACAGAAATAAAATTGATGTTAGCCGGAGAACTCTATGAAAGAGGTAAATTGTCTTTGGGCCAATGTGCTAGTTTAACAGTTCTTACAAAACGAACTTTTGTTGAATTAATGGGAAAATATGGTTTCTCTATATTCAGTACGTCACATGAAGATTTGAGAAATGATGTAGAAAATGCCTGAAGTAATTACTGATGATACAAGCTGTCTCATTATTTTTGACAAAATAGGCCGATCAGATTTACTGAAATCCTTATATGGTAAAATAAGTATAACAAAAGAAATTGAATAGGAATTTGGGTTACATCTTCCAGATTGGATTGTTGTCCAAAATCATGATAACAATTCATCTCAACTGATCCTTGAACAAACGCTGGATAAAGGTGAAGCCAGTGCTATAGCGCTGGCTCTAAAATATCCAAACTGTTCAGTAATCTTGGATGATCTTAAGGCAAGAAAGATAGCATCATCATTAAATATACGAATTATAGGTACTTTAGGTATAATGTTAAAAGCTAAACAAAAAGGTATTATTTCAGATTTAAAACCTTTAATTGCTGAGCTTCAAAAATCCGATTTTTATATTTCCAGTTCAATTATTGATTCACTACTAGAGGATTATTAACGATTGGCATCCAGACAAATCAGACTAAATAGCACTGCTATAATCAAAGAAAAGCTACCTGAGATTTATGGTAAATACACTAATATTGTGATGCAATCCGGTGAGGTGTACTTTGTGAAAATCATCAGCGCTGATTCAGAAAAAATCAAAATAGCTGATATGAGATTGACCAAAAATGAACTAAAGATTGCAGAGGTAGCAGAAATTATTTTAGACGTTCCTGCATAGATGCTTAAACATCTTATCATAAAGAATTATGCTCTGATAAGGGAATTGGAGATATCTCCGTCAGCGAAACTTAATATGATAACCGGCGAAACAGGTGCCGGCAAATCTATTATGCTGGGGGCAGTGGGCCTGTTACTCGGAAATAGGGCTGACACAAAAGCACTTTTTGATCAGAACAATAAATGTGTGGTAGAGGGGTCTTTTGACTTAAAGACTTACCACCTCAAGTATCTGTTTGAACAGAAAGACCTAGACTACGAAGATTTATCTATTATTCGAAGAGAAATAAGTCCTAATGGAAAGTCACGCGCTTTTATCAATGACACACCCGTTACCCTGGATACCTTGAAGAAGGTGGGTATAAAATTAATGGATGTTCACTCACAGCATGAAACACATAACCTTGGGAAGAGCGCTTATCAAATTAGTTTTGTAGATGCCTTTGCAGAAAGTACGTCTGACAGACGATTGTATTATAAAACCTATTTACAACTTAAATCAGCTGAAGAACATCGCAAACAACTTGTAATCGAGACTTCTGAGATAAACAAAGAGGCGGATTACGAACACTTTCTGTTGGAAGAACTTGTAACAGCAAACTTAAATCCCGGTGAGCAGGAAGCTCTTGAAGAGCAAGTAAAATTGATGGAAAACGCCGAAGAAATTAAACTTAAATTCCATGGCATATTAGAAGCGCTTTCAAATAATGAATTTGCGGCATCAATAAGCTTACAGGATTCGGTGGCCGCGCTGCGCCAATTGGCGTCTTATTCAGAAAGTTACAGAGCGCTTTATGAACGACTTAATAGCGCTTTTATAGAGCTTGCGGATATTATAGCAGAAATAGAAAAAGAAGATGAAGCAGTAGAGTTTGATCCTGAGCAAACGCTTCAAGCCCAGGAACGGCTTACACTCATTTACAATTTACAGCAAAAGCACAAGGTCAATTCCATATCGGAGCTCCTTGAAATCCAGGTAACACTTGACAAAAAGATAGATCGGTTCCAGAACCTGGATGCTGAAATTGAAAAAGCAAAGAAAGAAGTTGAAACAATAAGGACTCTTGCACTGAAGCAAGCAGCAGAGTTAAGTAGAAAAAGAAAAGCCTCTTTTACTACTTTGGAGATTCGTTTAACCGAACTCTTAGTTAAGGTAGGCATACCCGAAGCCACGGTACAAATTCAGAGTAGTGAAGAGGATATTGGACAATATGGCATTGATAAAATAAATATCTTATTTAGCGCGAATAAAGGAGTGGCGCCTCAAGAAATAGCTAAAGTAGCATCAGGAGGAGAATTCTCGCGATTTATGTTCTGTATCAAGTACATCCTAGCGGATAAGATTGCATTACCTACTATAATCTTCGATGAGATCGATACCGGTGTTTCTGGCGAAATAGCGCTAAAACTTGGTGATATGATGAAGCAGATGGCCCGGAATCATCAGCTCATCGCTATAAGTCACCTACCACAAGTTGCAGCCAAAGGAGACCTGCACTATTTTGTTTTTAAAGATAGTTCTGAAGATCGGTCTATAAGTAAAATAAAGGAATTGAACATAGAGGAACGAGTAGAGGAAATCGCTAAAATGATTGGTGGTGATACACCCTCAGAAGTAGCCTTTGATAGCGCTCGCGAACTTATTGGAGCTTAATCCAAGCAAGAGAATTCTTTATTATTTATTAAATACGACTCAAATAGTGTTTTTTTGAGCATGGACATGCCCGAAGTAATAAACGGTTTCACACATACTGAGTACCTCACTGTATTCATTGCCATTATCTTTGGTTATGTGGGCGCAGAATACTTCATGGGCTGGGGAGCTATGATTAGAAATCGTTCAATAATCAAAGTTTACTGGCAGCATTTATCGTGGACTGTTTTTGCTTTTTTGGTTTTTATTCAAAATTGGTGGGGAATATGGCCTCGCACCGAGGTACTGACGCACAATATTTATTATTTCCTTTATGCCCTGCTTCCTATCTTCATCTTTCATCTTATAAGTGTGGTGCTTTTCCCAGATTTTAAGCTTGGCAACCTATTTAATATGAAGGATCATTTTTACAAGAATTCCCGATGGTTCTTTTCTTTACTTGCCGTGTACTTTACGTTTACCATCATCAGCTCGTTCGTATATCCGGATATTGGGAATGTTCTTATTCAAAATAGCATTCGACTTGTAGGGGTAATACTCGCCGCTTTAGCAGCATACCTTAACCAAAAAAAGAAGCTGCACTATATCGTTTTAGTGATCGGCTATATTTCGCTCTTAGGGTTTTTCCTGGCATTGCCATCATAATAGCTGATATGAATACATCCTTGTCTAAAACGAAAATCATTGGGTTCACTTTTGGGCCCTTCATTTTTACAGTACTACTTTTTCTATTTGGCGAAAGCGATATTGGCAGAGTGCTCGCTTTAGCGGCATGGATGATTACATGGTGGATAACTGAAGCCGCTCCTATCCCGGTTACCGCGCTATTACCGTTAGTACTTCTTCCCTACCTGGGGATATTTACCGTTGCAGAGTCCACCGCGCCCTATGCCAGCCCAATAATATTCCTTTTTATGGGTGGCTTTATGATTGCCCTTGGACTGGAAAAACATAACCTTCATCAGCGCATTGCATTAAACCTCATAAAAATTACAGGCACATCCGGTAATGGCATTATTCTAGGTTTTATGATCGCCACAGCATTGCTAAGCATGTGGATCAGCAATACAGCCACGACGGTTATGATGCTACCCATTGCCACTTCAGTGGTACAACTACTATTGAAAGACAACGAAATGAACAAGTCCGATAAACGGTTTGCTTTGGGTTTGATGCTGAGTATCGCCTATGCCGCCAATATTGGTGGAACAATGACCATAATAGGTACCCCTCCTAATGTTGTGATGACTGGCTATCTGTCTGAACTGGTTGAATTTGAAATGAATTTCAGCCAATGGCTCCCAATTGGGTTACCAGCTGGTCTAAGCATACTTGTGTGCACTTATTTCTTAATCACCAGGGTTCTTTTTTCAAATGGTATTCGAAAAATTGAAGGTTCCCATGCGCTAATTCAAGATAAACTGCAGTCATTGGGTAAATTTTCCAAGGAAGAAAAGCTAGTTACATTTGTGTTTACCCTTACGGCCCTTTGCTGGGTTTTCAAACCGAATATTAATGTCCTCATCGGTTACCCCTTCTTATCAGACGCAACAACAGCGATGGCTGGGGGTATTCTCAAGTTCATCATGCCCATTAATTTCAAAAAAAGCAAATTCTTAGTGCGGTGGGAAGATACTCAACGTTTACCCTGGGGTATTCTCATTCTTTTCGGTGGTGGGATGACCCTTGCCAAAGGCATGGAAAAATCAGGGATTATTCAGGTTATAGGCGAATATGTTGCCCAAAACAGTGAGCTTGGAATACTCAGTCTCATCGCCATTGTTACTACCATAGTACTTTTCATGACGGAACTAATGAGTAACGTAGCCTTAGTCACTATTTTCATCCCTGTAATTATTGGAGTGGCAGGAGGTTTGGGCATTAATCCACTATATCTTGTAATTCCCGCAACCATAGCTTCCAGTTGCGCTTTTATGATGCCAATATCCACTCCCCCCAATGCAATTGTATTCGCTAGTGGCCATATCAAAATAAGAGATATGATGCGAGCAGGCGTGCTATTGAATATTGTTAGTATCTTAATTTTGGTACTTATAGGTAAGTGGCTCGTACCATTATTATTTTAAAGGGTTTTTAATGGTGATGGGTTATCCAACTGTCTTGCACAATCTAAAGAAGGCGAGGGTTAGTTGATCTAGGAGATCAGATCCAACCGGTCCAGGTTCGGATATTAAAGAGTACTTATATACTGCTAAGGTAAGGGAAACTATCTTGGCCACACTGTATTTATTATTGGCAATTACTGTCCATTCTGCGCTGCATTAATCCGTTCCGGCGAAACTTTAGATGTACATGGCTCAGGTCCAGATTCAATCAACCATGATCTGATTAAGAATCTGACTATTTACTGGCAACCGGAAGATTTTGCCTGTTAATTGGATTTCTGAATAGCAATAAGATAAAAGCCTATTTTCAACTTCGGAGCTACCGAAACTTCATCTGAAAGCTTTTTAAACTCTGCAAAGCTGGTACGCTTAGTGTAAAGATTGGTCCCCGAGCCTTTCTTAGATCGGAACATCAGGCCTTCATTCCCTTTGCCATCATCATCTTGCACCCACTCCAGGCTAAGTAAGACATCATCTTTCACTAAAATGTCATAAGATTCAAGATCCACATCGAAAGTTCCTTTTTTCTGTGGCGCTCGAATAATGATGTTCCTTGGTGTCAATTTTTCTCCCAGCTCCTCTTTAGCAAAGTCATACACATTTACCCGAAACAGCAGACTATCTGCCCCTGTAAAGTTCACTGTAAAATGTGCGCTTTTTAACACTGCTTCCTTTTCACTTTGATATGAGCTCCTATTTCAGTACCTAGTTGGCGACTGCCAAAACCGATGCTGTGTCCTTTATTATCCAGCTTGTAGCCTAGCGTTATGTCCTCACCATAGCGACTGGCCTCGACCACTACTTCATCTAATACTTCGATTTTGGGATACATCCTTACCAAAGAATTCTTGGTCAAACCCGCGGCAGATACCTCCTTTTTTTTATAACCGATGGAAGAAAAGAGAATCATATGATTTTCTTTTTTCACTGTTAACCTGTACTCTCCATTTTTATTGCTGACCGTACCTACACCGAGCTCTGGGATTCCGATATTAACAAAAGGTATACCTAAACCTGTTTCTGCATCTACTACCAGACCACTGAACGTTTGTGCAGGTAAACTCTCCACAAGTAATAGGCAGCATAAAAATGTGATAATCCGAACCATTAGAACTTTAGACGACTGGCCTTACCAATTGTTACAAGGCCTATTCCAGCCTTAAGTATACCTGAGCCTGCATACGTTGTTGTACATCAGGATCGTCCCTGAATTTTTCAAAAAACCATTGGTCCGTCATTTTGTATGGGTTATACCCCAACTCTACAAATGTGCGATTGATAATGCCCTCAGTAAAGCGATAAATCATACGCCGCATTCGTTGATCTTCCGAAGCCAAAAAACCTTCCATTTCCTTATCATAGGCTTGCAGTCGGTTCATCACCTGCAAAAAGTCTTTTTTGGTCAGCTCATCAAGCGATTTTTTGTTTTCAAGCCTGCTCATTTCTCCCATACGGTAATATTCCTTCACTATCAGGTCAGTATACTTATACTCCTCAGCCGCTTTCACCGCCGCTTCCGGGGAGTCAAACTTTTTAAAAAGCTGAGCGAACTTCAATACTTCCCCGTTCTCACGAAAGGTAAAAGAGCCTGCCGCAAACCCCGCTCCGCCTCGCTTATTCTTAATAACAATAACACCGTCGTCCATAGAGTGTATAGGAATGCTATCATAGGCACGCCAGCTAGAGTTATTCGGGTCGTCCGTATAACCATAGCTGTACATGATCATAAATTCATCAGTAATGCCCATTTTCAATTTGGAATTATAACTATCATAGCCCATCCATGTGCCTTTTAATATTTGAGCGTTTGACAGTAACGGGCAAAGTACAAGAAGGAGAGACAGCCGCATTTTAGTAGTTTGGAGTTAAAAAGTCTAAGGTAACTTGCTTAAGTTACAATTATAATATAAGCTCTCGATATAGAGAATCTTATATAAAATACTCGAGACGCTATTTACCAACGGCCCTCGTAATCCATAGAGTTTTAATCACGGGTCAGTTAGGTATTGTGGTTAAGTTAATTAGAGAATAGGAGACTTTCCATAAATATGGTCACCAACCTATTCGGGTGTTAGTAATTTGGATCACCTACAATGTATTACTTCCGATATATAAAATACTAGTGTTTTTTTTAATGTAATGACTACGAAGTGAAGTTGCGTTTGATTAATATAATAGGTCATTAATGCACACTTTAAAACGAAAAAGTTATGTATACTCACGCTGATAAAACACAGGAAAATAAACGTCAATCAGTTGCGAATGAGGTTGCTCAAAGACAGGATCGCGATAAGTCTACCTTGCCGTTTGTAAACAATAGCCCTGAATCTATTGCACAAAGGAAACTTCAAGAGATAGCCCAAAGTCACTCGCAAGCCAAGCAAACGACTCAATTGCAGGCAATGGCGCATGATTGTAACTCACGACGACAGCAGCATGTCCAAAAGAAAGAAAATAACACTGGTTTACCTTCTAGCGAGCCAAAAAGAAAAATGAAGGGAAAATTAGCACAAAGGCAGGTTGTGATCCAAAAGCAAAGATGGGCCATAGTACCAGGAGGAATGTCAATTGATGTAGAGGCTACCACTACAGAAGAATTAACCAGTTTATACAACAATTATTATATGCCTAATAGAGCCAACCCAAATTACAAGCAATTTGGGATCATTGTTGCTGATGAATTAAAAAAAAGGCGTGCAGCGAATGAACAACAGGCTGAAGCTACTGGGAAAGCTGAGGGTGTGGAGGTGAAACACGAAGAGATACCTGATGTACCTGGTTCCTTTCAATCCGGTGGAATAACATTCAATCTGTCACATAAGAGGGGGGAAATGCTACTATATGAAAATGATGTAAAAAGTAATAAGGCTGGCGGGGCTCATATTACCATACACCAACCAATTATGAATATAAATGACTGGGATAAAGATACACATGAAATACATGCGAGATATTACATTTCGAAGCGAGCATCGGTTGGTGTAACATTTGTTCAAGGAAGAGAGACCGTATCAACAGGAGCAACTCATGACCAGATGGCAATGAGATTTGTGAGACAACTGGCAATAGACTGCTACAATGCTCTCAACGGATAGGACATCGATTACAAAAACTTATAGGAGAAACACGAGCTTAGGGTAAGCATCCGGTCCTCCACGTGTATGAAAATAGGTGAGTTAGCCTGAGCTTAGC
>CALBPF010000350.1 GCA_937899105.1 uncultured Flammeovirgaceae bacterium
AAGCATCATAAGAGGTAAATTTTTAGCGATGAACTCTGCGAATAAGGTTTCATCTGTTCGGTTCACTCTTATCAACTGCCTGATAACGTGCTCCTCGAACCCGGTTAAATTTTTAAGGTTTAGGGAGTCATAGATCTGATTATCTGTTATTGTAAGATCATTTTTGAGCTCATTCATTTTTTCAAAGTCGATCATGCCCAATACTTTAAAAATATTGTGATCCTCTCCGTCTAAATTAATATTAACATCATCATCAGGTTCGTCCTCTTTCATCGAAGTAGTATCAGGTTTGACTTTCAACATATCAATAGGACTGGTTTCAATGTTCTTTAAAGAATCGAGTATAGTTAACTCTGGAATAAACTTTAGCGCTCTAAGTGCGGAGCTGTCAAGTACCGCCAGTAATTCTTCTTTTTCTTTCTCGGTCAGGTTTCTTTCTAGCGCTTTATGAACGTTGATCAGCTTACCTCCGTTCATATCTTGCTCAATAGTCTTAATACGATCTTTACCTAAGGTGTTCCGCAGCTTAACGATCTCTGCCTCGTCTAAACCATCAATATTCTTGAGATTGTATGTTGTTCTTACAATGCCACCTTCCTTGTCTTCGCTATCTTCAACCGATTTTTTAGTAGCTATGGTGAATACAAAAAAGAAAAACAGACTAATAATGAGGTAAAATCTAAACGGATGTGCAAATGTCATCCGTTTACCAGTAAGGTATTGATTAGTTAGAAAGCCGGGTTGAAATAGGAAAGGCTTAACGGACTTTGCAAATTTTGAATCTAGCGCAAAGAAAGTATTAAAGAAGTCTGCCACTAACATATTGAAAGACACCGTATTGTCGGTGTTTTCCTGACCACAGATGGGGCAATAGTTGTACACCTCATCCAGTAATGCTTTACAGTTAGGGCACTCGTTAGTCTTTCTCCTGATTTTCATAATTTACAACTTCCAAATTATAAAATACTTGGCAATTGCACTATAAAACAAATGGGCCAAGTTACCAACACCTGACTTTTCTTATTTAGAAAGAGTCGTGTAGAATATTACATTTAGAGCGCATAAATGCTAAATTTTATTATTTTTATGTTTTTGAGAGGTGTTTATTGTTTTGATTCATTCATTTTTTAAGTATAAAGCCGTGAAATCTCACATTTTTTTAACTGCCTTATTGGCGATTTTCTCTGTTCAAGTAGTAGCCCAAAATAGAAAAGATAAAGTACCTGTTACTTATGAAGAGCTATATGATGAGCCTTACGCTATTAATAAGCTTTTTGTACAGTTCCAGCCCATGTATGGAGAACTTTTTGTTTCGAATATAAATGCCGGTTTCGGTTTAGAGGCCACTTACTTTTTAAAGGATAAGTTCACATTCCGTGCTCATGGACGTCTTACGTATTTTAAACGTTTTGATGTTATGCGTAATCAGTCTCTAGACAACAGTGATGTGGACAATATTGCCGAGGTATATAATTATTATGAAGCCGGCGCCACCTACCATATTAAGGATTTCGAGGAGAGTTCGTCTACCAAGATGTTCTTATACAAAAAGAGTTACCGTGGAAATCGCTGGGCGGCGCGTGTTCCCCTAACCGCTGAAATTCCTAGCAAAGTCAGAAAGATATATGGCGCCCGGTTAGGAGGACTTATTTTCGATACTGAGGTTGACATCAATAGAAGCCTTGAGGAACAGGATAAAACCACGGACATATTAGTTGATGCCAATGGGGCTCCTATTCCAGCGTCTTTTACAGATGCGAATGGCGAAGAGCAGGAATTGGGTTTGTTTAGTAGCCAGAGAACAGGCGCTATCTATGTGGGAGCTTCCATGACCTGGATACGAAATGTAGCTGTAGACTTCGATAATAAATATACCGAAGGTGTAGACGATCTCATCTTCACTGCTTTTGTGGACCTGATCGTAGCTCCATCTGTTCGAGTAGACGACATTTTGTATAATGGATCAGTCTATTCGGTTGACGGGCTTGATACCAGTATGATAGGTTTTAGAGCCGGTATCGATGGGAAATTTAACCGTACCTGGGGCTGGGCCTACGGCGGTGAAGTTGGAGTTCGTCCTGGCTTACAAGGAAGAGGCTTTTATGCGCTAATCAAAATCAGTTTTCCTGTTTTTAGCACTAATCTCGACTACTCGGTCGAGGCTTTTGGTAAGTAATCATTTCTTTTTTTAAACCTGATTCTGCCATGATATTACTGATTAAGAATATCAAGGGGCTTGTGCAAGTAAGGGATAGACCTATTAAGTGTGTCGCTGGTAAGGAAATGTCTATTCTCCCTGCCATTGAAAATGCCTTTTTGATTATAAAGGATGATGTTATTGATTCATACGGTACAATGTCTGAGTTCAATGATTCGGCAACGTTTGATTTGGAGATTGATGCTACGGGGCGGTTTGTATTCCCTGCATTTGTTGATTCCCATACCCATCTTGTATTTGCAGCCAGCCGCGAAGGTGAGTTTGTAGATAAGATCAAAGGGTTAACCTACACGGAAATTGCGGCTAAAGGCGGTGGAATTCTCAATTCTGCCAAGAAACTACAATCAATTTCTGAAGAAGAACTATTAGAAAGAAGCCTGTTACGCGCTAATGAGATAATGACCTTAGGTACTGGCGCTGTTGAGATCAAGAGTGGCTATGGCCTTACAGTGAAAGACGAGCTAAAAATGCTTCGCGTGGCAAAGTCTGTCGGTGATCAAACCCCATTGACGGTTAAAACGACCTTTTTAGGAGCACACGCAGTGCCCAAGGAACATACAAAAACGTCTTACTTAAATCTCATAATCAATGAAATGATCCCTGCCGTAGCAAACGAAAATCTGGCGGATTATATCGATGTTTTTTGTGAGCAGGGTTTTTTTACACCTGAAGAAACATTGGAAGTTGTTGAGGCGGGAAAAAAATATGGTATGACCCCAAAAATTCATGCTAATCAATTGTCACTTTCAGGAGGTGTTGAAGCAGGTGTGAAGGCAGAAGCTATTAGTGTAGATCACCTTGAATGTATTGGGCAAGATCAAATTAATTCGATGGCCGGAAGTGAAGTTATGCCAACAGCCTTACCGGGAGCCGCCTTTTATCTAAACAGTCCTTATCCTCCGGCACGGAATATTATTGATTCAGGATTGCCAATGGCTATTGCTACAGACTATAATCCTGGCAGCTCGCCAACAGGGAATATGTCTTTAATGTTATCACTGGCTTGTATAAAAATGAAAATGACCCCGGAGGAGGCCATTAATGCGGCCACCATAAATACGGCGTATGCCATGGGCCTGAGCCAAACACACGGGGCCATTCGACTGGGAGCTCCGGCGAACTTCTTTATTACTAAGCCTATGCCATCATTGGCCTATTTGCCATACTATTTTGGCTCGAATTTGATCGATCAAATTATTCTGGCAGAGTTTAGTCCTTAATTTTTTTATCGCTCATTTTAAAAATCCTAGAAATTGTCGCCATTACGACTTTTAAAATATCAACATTGAATTGCATAACTCGTTCTGATCAATATTAAATGCGATTTAAATTTTTTTTATACCGCCTGAGTCGTAGAAATAGTTTTTTGCTAGTAGTTTTTTCAACAATCGCATTTATATGGATGTACCAGCTGGGATCGTCCTATTTTTTAGCTTTGAACACTGGGAGACAGGCTGTTTTACAACGTTTAGAAATACTCGCTAATTCAGCGTCAATGCTGCTGAACGGAGATGCCCATAAGGCCTTGACAGAGAAGTATAGTAATAGAGATGATATCATCGATAATACTCAGGATTCTACTTATTATGTTCTTCATTCTGTTCTGAGATCACTGGTCGAAAAGAATAAGGTTTCTACACCCATATACACTATGGTTTATAAAAAAGAGACTGATAAATATGAATTCATCGTTTCTAGTTCTGATCATCCGTATTTCAGACACACTTTTACAAACTATCCGGAGGAGCTTATCAGGAATTATCTTACTGGAGGCGTAGTAGATGTATACAAAAGTGAGAACGGCGCTTGGTTGTCTGCATTTCAGCCAGTTAAGAATAGTCAAGGTGATGTAGTAGCGGTGGTCCAGTGCGATGAAAAATTTGATGAGTTTATACAAGAGGCTCGGACCGCGCTTTTTATCAATATTGGCATAGCATTGATCATATTCTTTCCTTTTAGTTTTTTTCTCTACCGATATATCAAGCGAAATCTCGAGCATCAGGATTTTCAAAAACACCTTTTAAGAGAGAAGAATCAGGAGATCGAGGCTCAGAGCGAAGTAATTAAACGCTCACATGATCGGCTTGAGGAGGTGAATCGCATTATTCAAAAACGGAACGAAAGCCTGGATAAATTAGTCAATGAAAGAACTAAAGAGCTGATTAATACCAATAAAGACCTCCAAACATTTTTGTACCGCTCTTCGCATGATATTCAGGGTCCGATAGCTACCCTAAAGGGTCTTTTTAAGTTAGCTAACGTGGATAGTCAAAATATGCAGGTTTATTTTCAGAAAATATCACATGCTGTAAATCAACTTGACCTAAGGATCAGAGGAATAAAATCAGTGTTCGCTATTCGGGATAAGATCTCTACCAAAGAGAAAATCGAATTGAAGAATTTCGTTTCGGCCATAACTAAAACCGAAGCAGAGTGCATAGGCTGCTCGGAATATTCTTGTCATTTTGACTTGGAAGATAACGATACTATTACGTCAGATAAGGAAATGTTAACTGTCGTCTTCAAGGAGCTAATAAATAATTCGATAATTTACAAGAATAGTGACGACCATGTTACGATCAAAATAACAGCTCGTAAAAGAGATTCGAAACACCTGGATATAGTGGTTGAGGATAATGGTGTGGGTATTCGGCCTGAGATACAGGATAGTATTTTTACCATGTTTAAAAGAGGGAATGAAAATTCACAAGGCTCAGGTTTAGGCTTATATGCTGTCAAAATGGCACTAAATAAGCTTCATGGACAGATTCACCTTTTATCAACAAAACAAGGAACAACTTTTCTGATCACATTGCCCAATATTTGATGCCATGTCCTATTTTTTGAAATGCATACTTTTAGAAATAATAATAAGTGCAAACTTCATATTTATAACCGTATTCAAAACCTCTATCCTTAATTAAATATACCAGTTAGAGTTAGGTATACTACGATCAGTATAACTGCTATAATTTGTGGTATTCTGGCTTTATTCATCTGTCTGTTGAAAGGGTTAGATTTATTCAAAAACGTACGCTACCATCATTATATAATGTAACAGACTACCTGCCATCACAAATAAGTGCCAGATAAAATGTGCCAGCCTCATTCTATAATCTATGACATAAAAAATAATGCCCGAGGTATAAGCAAGGCCTCCAGAAACTAAAAGCCAAAAGGCAGGCGCCGGAAGCAACGATTTTACTAGTTCAATTTTGAAAACAATGATCCAACCCATAAAGGCATACATTACCGTGGAAATGAAGGTAAACCTGCCGGTATAGAATATTTTGAACATAATACCTATCAGCGCCATACCCCATTGTATGCTAAAAAACAGCCACCCGGTAAATCCACCAATAATAAGCAGCAATACCGGGGTATACGTACCTGCAATAAGGAGATAAATAGCGCAGTGATCCAGGATGTTGAAAACATATTTGGCCTTTTTATGCGTTAGCCCATGATAAATGGAAGAGAAGGTGTAGAGCAGCAAAAGGCTTAATCCATAGAACATAGCGCTGAAAAGGCTCCAGTCTTTATTGCTTTGCACGCCAAGTACAATAAGCACGATCAGCCCGCCGATAGCGGTTAGGCCGGTAATGCCATGTGAGATAAGGTTAAACCATTCCTCTAAACGGGTCTGCTCTTTTGTCTTTTTGATAATAGAGAAATTATCATGTTCTTCTAAATAACTGAAGCCGGGTAACTGTTGAACTGGCCTGAGCGCCTATCAAAAGTTATCGCCACACTTCTCGAAAATTTCAGATTGTCTTCTTTTGGGGCTATTAATTATAATGTAGAAACGCTCCATTACTCTTAGCGCCTGATCTTTATTGGCCTGATCCAATCCTACAAAATCTTCATACAGTTTTTTAATGTTACTTTTTTGCTGTTTGAATTTCTTAAAAGAGGCCATAAATTCATCTGTCGGACGGCAGAATCCTCTAAATTTTTTCTCCTGATCCTGATATGTATATTCCGCATCAACCAGACGGGAAAGATCAAAATCATAGGGCACAACAATGTGCTCCTCCGTTCCATAAACTTTAAAAGGCTTGACATTGTGATCCGGGAACGCCCAATCATTATTGCCAATCATGAACTGGAAAAGCTCCAACGTTGGGGGATTATGATAATTCGGGGTTTCTACGTAATAAGGGTCAACTTCTATTTCTTTTGCCCCCAGCCGCTTTCCCAGCTTTTTGACATCCTCAATAAAAAAAGTAAAGGCGCTAATGCTTTTACTGTTTTGAGTATCGACATATTTAATTCTGACCGGGCGCACCTTAAAACTACTGTCCGTAAGTAAATCGTACACTTTGTAGGCCAAATACTCCTGCATGACATACTGGTTATAGTCTTTTTTAATAGAACAAGGGTTCACAATTTTCATGCGCTTATGGCCTTGAAAAATGGTGCCTGCAACATTCCTATCTTTAAACTTGATCCAAAATGGTGGGAATTCACAGTTGTCTTGTGATCTCCTGAAATTGCCACGAACTTTAAGTTCACCTGGAAATGTAGACTGATTTCCATCAGTTTCGGCAACCGTTATCTTAGCATTATGGTAGTCTCGGTCCTCGTCGCCTCGATCATTTAAGAGTGTGGTCATGTCTGCTTCAATGGTTACCTCAACGACTTCGTCTGAAGAGAAGAACTTATCTTGTTCTTGCTTTAGTACAAATGAGTCCATCAGGCCGTCAGTTACCGAATGAAATTCAAAACTTAAACTATCTGCGTTGGCTGTAGCAATCATGGCCCCGTGTCCGGCGTTGTAAGTTGATTTGATGTTGTATGCTGTATGGCGTTCTTCATGAAGATCATAAATAACATTACCACCTACTCCGTTTATGATGTAAGTAAGCCCCCGTACTTCAATGCGCTCATAAATATGGTCATGTCCACTTAAAATTATAGAAGCCCCCCATTTGGCAAAAGGCCACTGCATATCTGCTGTTTCTCCATGATCACCGGTAGAATAGGGTGGGTGATGAAAATAGACGACCTTCCACTTTGAAGTGGAGTTTTTTAACTTTTCTTTTAGCCACAAAGCCTGTATGGATTTGCTATCCCTTCCACTAGGTTCCGACTCATTGCTATTCAATGCAAAGAAATGAACATCACCTTTTACAAAATCATAGTAACGCTCGTTTCCGGGTAATTCAAAATAGTCCAGATAAGGATTCCCATTATCTGTGATATCGTCATGATTGCCTAGAGTGGGGAAGAACCTGTTTTCAGAAGCTCCAGATCCAAATTGGCCTTTATAAGGCGAAATAAAACCATGATAGTGTTTGCCAATATTTCTATCCATAGTGGAGTCCTCTCCATAGGGATAATTATTATCTCCAAGAGTCAAGATTATCTCGGGATTCCAGCGCTTCACCATATCGGCCACGGCCGCTTCATCAGGACCATCCAAACCGTAATCTCCAATAATGGCAAATCGTTGCGCTTCTACGAGCGAGTATGAACCTAATAGAGTTAATAAAAAAATTGAAAGGCGTATATGCATAGCTAATAAGGAATATTCTTTCCAATTAAACTTCAAAGGTTAGCATTAGTTCAGCGAGTCTTATTAATTAGGCCAACGCTGGTTGATTATAAATCTTATTAATTTAAACAATTGGATTGGTGGATATCTCAAAGTGGTTGTTTTTTTAGGAATGAATTAAGGCTAATCGCACAAATAGCTCATGCTACAGTTCTTTCCGGATTTCCTTCTTTTTTAAAATCCGGCTTAGCCATGGGGCGCTAACACCAATAAAATTAGCAATGTGCTTCCAGGGAACCTCCAGTAATACTTC
>CALBPF010000351.1 GCA_937899105.1 uncultured Flammeovirgaceae bacterium
CTTTTTTGAATGACAAAACCTATGAACCGTTGTGGTAACTTTCTTAGCTGAAGATATCTACCTATGATACCCATGACGCTTTATTGCTCTTAAGTTTTGTTTTGCTACTGATACCTGTGTACGTTACGCTGATACTTTATAATCGTATGGCGCTGGTTGATTTTATGTATCAGATATTTCCAAGGTTGGCACAGCATATAAAGGTTATCCTGCCCGATGTGATTGTTTACGTATTACAACTTTATTAAAGACATGGGACTGGTTTACCTGGTTGTAGGTATTCTGAATAGCATTAGTCCAGCGCTTTTGGGCATCTCTAATCCAATTTTTCTTTGGGTTTATTGCCTCCATATTTACTTTCATTTCTGGTATGGGCATCACTATCGAGACGTTACTTCTCATGATAGTTTCCTGGCTGGCCTATGATTCGGTATTATACCCCATAGGTGTCGTAGTGGTTTGCCATAGTGCAGGCATTGGAGGCCAATGTCACCTTCCCATTAGCGGTAAGTTACCGTTTAAAGATCAATGCGCTGAGAACGCTTATTGTCATCATTGCAATGGACATCGTCTGGATTGCCATTGGTATAGTGCTATTCCTACCTTTCGCAGCTATACTTAAGCTTATTGCAGATCGCATTGAAGAACGGAAACGTCTACGGATTTTATTGGGTATAGCTGAAGATCCGAAGGAATAAGAACAAAGAAGGCGTTATGTAGTTATTCTTCCGACTTTATGCAAAATGAATTTCTGATAGCGGTTCTGGCGATATCCACTTCGTCAATCGCTTATACCCAAGATTTGGACGCATTTAATACGGAAAGGCTTGACCTGACTAAAAAGGGAATGGTTGTGCTGGGCTCCTGGGCAGTCGCAAATATTGCGCTTAGTCCCGTATTTGTCAATAATTCATCTGGCAGTGAAAAATATTTTCATCAGATGAACGGTTATTGGAACGTTGTGAATTTGCTAGTTGCAGGGCTCGGCTACTATTCAGCAACTAAAACAAATCCTGATGGGCTTACCGCGGGTGAATCTTTGAAAGAACAGCAGAAATTAGAAAAGACCCTACTTTTTAATGCCGGACTGGACATTGCCTATGTGGTAGGTGGTCTGTACCTCCGGGAAAGATCGGAAAACACCAATGATAACCCGGATCGGCTCGAGGGTTTTGGGCAATCACTGATTTTGCAGGGCGCGTTCTTATTTGTATTTGATATCGTCTTTTACCTGGCCCAGCGCTGTCATGGATTGAAATTATTTGGTCTAGTTGATAATTTGGCATTAAGCCCGACCGGTTTTAAGTTAACATGGAAGCTTTAGGTTAGGCATAATGTATAAGTCAATCTTAAACCGTTAAAAACAGCGATATTCTAATGTTGATTACTTCTATTCCTCAGCATAATTCCGTAACTTATAGGGAATACTTATAGCTGGGTTTGTTCATTAGTTTTATTAATACCTGAATTAAAAATATAAATTAATTTTATAGCTACTTTACAGAATATCGATTCCTTTAATCTTTTAATGTATTATACAAAATGGAAAATAACCCACATGCTGGTTCTACTACAGATGACATAAGCAAATGCCCCTTTATGAGTGGCGCCCTTAATGAGGGCGCAGGTGGCGGCACGTCCAATCGCGACTGGTGGCCTAATCAGTTAAAACTGAATATACTTCGTCAACATTCTTCCAAGACCAATCCAATGGACGACGACTTTAACTATGCAGAAGCATTCAAAAGCATAGACATGGATGAATTAAATAAGGATGTGGATGCGATCATGACGGACTCGCGAGACTGGTGGCCAGCCGATTATGGCCATTACGGCCCCTTCTTTATTCGTATGGCCTGGCACAGCGCCGGTACCTACCGGATCCACGACGGTCGTGGAGGCGGAGGTTCAGGCACCCAGCGTTTTGCCACGCTGAACAGCTGGCCGGACAACGGCAACTTAGATAAGGCACGAAGCTTGCTATGGCCGGTAAAAAAGAAATATGGTAAGAAGTTATCTTGGGCAGATTTGATGATACTTGCAGGTAATCGTGCCTTGGAAACCATGGGCTTCAAGACCTTTGGATTCTCCGGAGGACGCGAAGATGTGTGGGAACCCGAAGAGGACATTTACTGGGGCCCTGAGACTACCTGGCTGGGAGACGAACGCTACAAAGGCGATAGAGAATTAGAAGATCCGCTGGGCGCCGTTCAGATGGGTTTGATCTATGTAAATCCGGAAGGTCCTAACGGTACGCCTGATCCGGTTGCTTCGGGTAGAGATATTCGTGAGACTTTTGGAAGAATGGCAATGAACGATGAAGAAACCGTAGCCCTTGTGGCTGGTGGGCACACTTTTGGTAAAGCCCACGGCGCCGGTGATCCCGGACAATATGTAGGGCGTGAGCCTGAAGGCGCTACCATGGAAGAGCAGGGTTTTGGATGGAGAAATACATTTGGTACTGGTCACTCAGAATATACCATTACCAGTGGCATAGAGGGAGCATGGACACCTACACCTATTCAGTGGGACAACAGCTATTTTGATACCCTCTTCGGATATGAATGGGAACTAACTAAGAGCCCGGCGGGCGCCCACCAGTGGACACCCAAGGACGATGCCGCGAAAGACACTGTGCCGGATGCACATGTGGTTGATAAGAAGCATGCACCTATGATGACTACCGCTGATATGGCCATGCGCATGGACCCAATTTATGAACCTATTTCGAGAAGGTTCCATGAAAATCCAGATCAGTTGGCCGATGCCTTTGCTCGCGCCTGGTTCAAACTAACTCACCGTGATATGGGACCTAAATCACGCTACGTTGGCGCTGAAGTACCCGCGGAAGACCTGATCTGGCAAGATCCTATTCCTGCCGCTCCGGATGAGTTGAGTCACAGCGATATTAGCGCTTTAAAAGACCAGATTGCAGATTCTGGTTTATCTGTTTCTGAATTGGTTTCTACGGCGTGGGCTTCCGCTTCTACTTTCCGTGGATCAGACAAGCGAGGTGGCGCCAATGGTGCGCGCATTCGTTTGGCTCCTCAAAGCGGTTGGGATGTAAATAAACCTTCACAACTTGCTAAAGTGCTGGATAGATTAGAGGCCATTCAAAATAGTTTTGGCAAACCGGTTTCCATAGCCGATTTGATTGTACTGGGGGGATCCGTAGGGATAGAGCAAGCCGCTAAAAGTGCAGGGCACGATATCACGGTTCCTTTTACTGCCGGTCGTGGTGATGCTACAGCTGAACAAACGGATGTAGAATCCTTTGCGGTGCTTGAGCCTGTAGCTGACGGCTTCCGTAATTACTTGAAAAAGAAATACTCTGTTTCGGCTGAAGAATTGCTGATTGACAAAGCACAACTGCTCAACTTAACCGCTCCTGAAATGACCGTATTGGTTGGAGGTATGCGTGTTTTGGGCGCGAACTGGGATGATTCTAACCACGGTGTGTTTACAGATAAACCAGGCACATTAACCAATGACTTCTTTGTCAACCTTCTTGATATGAATACCTTCTGGAAGGCTACCAACGAAGATCAGGATGCGTTTGAAGGAAGGCAAGACGGCAGTGTTAAGTGGACAGGAACCCGGGCAGATATGGTTTTTGGTTCTAACTCAGAACTTCGGGCTTTGGCTGAAGTTTATGGATGCGATGATGCTAAAGAAAAGTTTGTGAACGACTTCGTAGCGGCATGGACTAAAGTGATGAATCTTGATCGTTTTGATGTGAATTAATCTAAACCACCATAGTTAATACAAGAAAGCAGCCCAGAGATGGGCTGCTTTTTGTTTATTCCATAATTTTATTTGGAAAGCGGAAGAAGTAATCATTATTCTGGTTTTGTAATCGTTATCGTAGATCAATGGGCATCTTTTAAGTTAAGGAATTAGAGTTCTCCTGCCTTAATGCAATTTCAACTAAGAAACTACTTATGGAACACGTGGAAAATCATAATAAGTACAATACAATTATTGCTCCAATGAATAACAAAATTTCAACCATAGCAGCAGGTTTGGCAAGTATTGAAAATACTGATATTCAACTCTGCTATGCGAGTGTAAAATTATATAATAAAGCCGGTTATTACCTGGCCAGAGTTTCTTATAACATAAAATATTTTAGTTGATTGTAACCGTTATAGTTTGAGTTAAACAATACTTAAAGCTTCCACCGATAGTTATTTGCGTACAATATGTATCTTACAGTAAGAAAAGTATATAGGTTCGCCCAAACCAATGCAGGTGAGTGCTTCATTTGGGTAATGGTGTCTCATCGCATCACCATTTCGGTAAATCATAACCACCAGATCTGCACAACAAATTGCTTATTAAAACCCTAGACAAACGTGCGTCTGCTTACCTTTACCTTGGCACGTCATACATGCCTTAATTACTTATTTACCACACGCATTACAGTACTTCGCTTCGGTAAATGCCCTACCTGAACTATTGCAAGTTCTACAGACCGATTCCTTCGGTTTACCACATTTGGTACAATAACCGAACAGAATTGATATTGGTCTAACAAGAGGATATGAATTGATTCCACATTTGGAGCAATACCCAATCATTACATTATTTATTTTCGAGATTAAAAACTTAAAATGATGTCGTACGAACCAATGCAGCCATCGAGCTAACTAAGACTAGGATTCCTTCAATGGAAGCAAGTGAGCCCATGACATCGTAAGTGAAATTTAGTGTTTTAAGACATTAAGAAAAATACCCTAGGTAGGGTATTGTATAATTCATTCCGATAGATTTTCTTTCGGACTTTATATTTCAATAATTAAAGAAGCAATGCAATCTTAGTATACATTAATGATGCCTGAAAACAGCAATCTTAATTCGGTAGAAAAAATTATTGCAAACTGTTTCTTGGTTTTCTTTTTCGCTGTATGCGTAGCGGCTACAGTCTTCATGTTTTACTTCATAATTGTTGACGGCCCATTTCAAAAAATTTCATTCTTCGCAGCTGTTGCGGTTGGCACATTTGTCATTTTTTTGGTGTGGGTAATAATTAAGCAAAGAGGCAGCACCTTACAAGATTTAGGAAACTTCATTCGATTGATATTGACTTCACTTCCTTTCACAAAATCAAATT
The DNA here is from genome assembly GCA_937899105.1 of uncultured Flammeovirgaceae bacterium. Lineage (GTDB taxonomy): Bacteria > Bacteroidota > Bacteroidia > Cytophagales > Cyclobacteriaceae > Fulvivirga. The sequence continues at coordinate 5,114 of CALBPF010000351.1, forward strand.
GACTTTTTGACATGAAAATAATTATCATAATTGGAAGTATCTTATTCATCACCCTAATGATATATACCTATTCATTAATAGAAGAGAATGAACAGTACTTAAAATTTATTTCTAACCAGTCGCAGGTACTTGAAGTTCAAAAGGACAGTTTACAGACTTTAAACGATACCTACAATGATCTACAGAAAGATTTGGCGTTAAGCATAGACTCCATAGCTTATTTAATTCATTCTAGTGATAAATGTATAAACTCAAACAACCTTCCCGGTCCACTAAAAAAATTACTTAATTCTAAGTATATAATTTCTTTATTCTCAATAAATGCACGTCCTTCTAAGAGAACTACTTTATTAAATGACTTAAGCCAAGCCGGCTTTTTAGTATCACCAGGATATGATTACGATGAAAATCCTAGTTGGATGGCTGATAGCTCAACTATATTTTATTATAATCCAAACTCAATTGATGTTGCACAAGAGATATCTGAAATTCTATCTACCGAAAATATCCGGTTTACTCTTAGTAGAGGAGACGGCCTAGGAGTTAAGAAGGGGTTTGAACATCTTACATTTTATATCCACTATATAGAAAGAGACACTCTATACTTGGAATAATGGAATCTTTTTTACTCTGGTAGTTAATGACTTGAATACTGCCATTTGAAGTAGATTTTAATTGACTATTTCATCACAAACGGCTGCCCCGTACTCTGCAATACGGAAAACCAGAGGTCTCCATTAAGGTCTATTTTCTGTCGCTGGTTGGCGACTGTCGAAATAGGGAAGTAGGCAAACCGTCCATTGATCAAGCCCACTACGAAATTCGTCTTACCTGCCATAGCTCCATGAACCGCATGGTGCGCCAAACGACTTGCGAAGATGCTGTCATTGGCATTGGCCGGTGCACTACGGATGATGTAACTCGGGTCGAGGTACTTAATGGTCACTCGGTACCCAATAGACTTAAAGTATTCGTCTACCTTACTTTTGAGAAGTAGGCCGATATCATTATGCAATACATTACCAGAGGCATCCTTTTGTTTCTCGGCTCCTTCAAAGAGATTCTGACCGGCTCCTTCAGCCACTACAATTACGGCATGCTTACGATTATCCAATCTATCTTTTAAGCACTGCAAGAAGCCCTGATCACCTCTAAGGCTGAAGTCCATTTCCGGTATTAGCACAAAGTTCACTACTGGCATGGATAAGGCCGCTGAAGCCGCTATGAAGCCACTATCACGGCCCATAAGCTTAATGATGGAAATCCCATTATAAGCGCCTCTAGCCTCGTTATGTGCATCACGGATGATGGGATTGGCTACGTTAAAAGCCGTTTCATAGCCAAAAGAGCGTTCCATCAAGTTGATATCATTATCAATGGTTTTAGGTATACCTGCTACGACGGCATTGGCGCCTCTCTGCAGCAGTTCCGCTCCAATTTCTCGTGCGCCTTTTAGCGTACCGTCGCCGCCAATGGCAAAAATAAGATTGATGTTTTCCCTTTCTATAGTATCGGCCATAGCTTCTACACTCTGGCCACCTCTTGAGGACCCTAAAATGGTGCCGCCAAATTCATGAATATCCTTAACATGCTCTGGTGTAAGATCAACAAAGTCGTGCCCGAACGAAGGAATAAAGCCTTCGTAGCCGTATGGAATACCCAATATTCGCTTCACGCCGTAGAAATAATGTAGCCCCATCACTACGCTGCGAATGACGTTATTCACACCAGGACACAACCCACCACAAGTAACTATGGCTGCAGAAGTTTCATCCGGATTAAAGTAGATCTTCTCCCGTGGACCTGCCCTTTCCAGGCTTAGCGGAGGTTCGTCGTGGTCTTTTGCTTTTTGATAGCGCTTCAATGAAGTATCCAGTAGGATACGCTGATCGTCACTTACATAAGTAAAAACCTGATCACCCTGTACTTCATTCAAATTTAATGGAGAAGGAATACTGCCGATTCCTAGTATTTGTATGTCGAATGTTCCCACGAATTCAAGTGTTGTTTTTTTAATTCTTCAATTTTAATCAAGAGATCAATGCAAATTCAGTAGTTTAGGTTAAATCTTGATGAATAGCATAGACTAATTTTAATTCAGGCTTAACTCTGCCTTGGCTATTTTCCAGACTGGTGTGAAATTTATACCTTTCGTTGTTTTAATTCTTTGAATTGATCCACATTAGTTAGACTAAACGAACAAAACTATAGAACGGAAATCCGTACTATGAAATATCGGCTAAGCCATACATTTTTCAAGAAATCAACGATACTGTTTTCTAAATAGACTAAAAGCTGGATAAAACCGATTTTTCATATTCTCTCCAGATAGATCTAACAAGAATTAACTGACCTGAAAATGAGTTAGGGTATTCCCGTTTTCTTTGCTATTTCTGATTTTACCATTAGATCATGATAAACGGCAAACCGGAGAAAGGCAGCTTACGTTTTATTAGTATTCAGAGAGGCGATTATTTAGATCTTAAAAGGCCAACTTAACACCTAATCCATAGAGATTAGCCTGATTAGAACCATCAATTTTTTCGCTGAAATCAAGTTTTCCGGAGATAAACAGGCTACTTCCCGGGGAGAAATTGTACGCAAGTTCCGCTAACCCAAATTTTGAATCGAAATCATCAAGATTTTGTTCTGATTTCGGAAGTAAATAGTTAAAACCGGTTGCAATATGCCATCTTGCTGATGAAGTAAATTTGTATTTAAAATAAAGCTCAAACCCTTCGCCATTATAAAAGATAGCTTCCTCATCTACCTCGACTTCTTCATGTTTTGTGAAATTGAGATAGGAGAAAGCTATCTCACACCTTTTGAACGCGTAAGAAGCAGCAAAAATAATTGCTTCATCGTTTTCATTAGCTTGATTTGGTTGCGGGTTTTTTACGCCGTCCAGTACCTTGTTGTAACCCATACCTATGGCAAAACCTTGAATAGAATAGTTGACACCTAATCCATAAGTATCAACTGTTTTATTGTTTTCGTCAGCGATATCCCTGGCTTGTAGCTGCATTCCCAACTTTAAATTATTAAACGAATAAGTAAGTTTGATCAATTGATTTGCTCGTCCTGTTCCCGAAACTCCACCATCTGTTCCGGCATTCCAGACACCGATTGCAGTTCCTCCGAACGCTAAAAAACGATCTACTTCACTGGCGCCAAGTTCATAGTAAACAGAATTATCTTTACCAATGATAAGTGAAATACCATCATAAATTACCCCCACATATCCCATCCTAATGAATACCGCGTCTCCCACTTGCGATACCTGCGCCCCGGGATCTGGTGTAAAAGTAATCGTTTCATCACGGCTTACTAAATCCAACCCAAACTCAACTTTTGAAATTACTTTTAACCTATCCGGATGATTCTCTAAAAGGGACGTACTTAATCTAAATCCGACACGCGGAACATTATTGGCAACACCTAGGTCGCCGGTGCCGGCAAAACCTGCACCTATTTCTATTCTCCCATAAACTGTCAGGTCCACTTTGTTAAATGCATTGATTACCCTGGATGAATCATTCAGTGATTGAGCAGTTAAATTAGAGACAGGAAAAGCGGCAATTGCTACAAATGCTGTTAGGTATTGTATGTATTTGCTAACAAGGTTACGGTACATAGGTTAAGACGAAGTAATAATAATCACTTGGCCTGGAGTAAACTTTATTCTGAGATAAACCCATCTTCGATCATGCGTTTATAGACCTGTTTCATAATATCATCTACTGATTTTTCTATATCAGAGGGGTTCACTGTTTCAGATATGGCGGTCCATAAAAGCTTATCTTTTTCTACCGAAAAGGCGCTTGTTTCAATGATATAGTTCGTGTCCACTTTGTAATATCCCGGTTCGTAGTAGCGCCCCCAGTAGGCAGCGTGGTGTGGCCAGTAAGTACGGTAATAGTTAGTAGTACCCGGAACATAATTGACATCCTTTTCAACGGCTTCTAATCGCAGGAATAAGACGCCGTCAAAGTTTTCATTTCGTACAACTTGCTTTGCCGAATCAAGGTTTTTTGCTACGTCCTCATGCTGAAAATAATTATAAGAAGGATACAAAATTTCGTTTCTTGACGATATTTTATCTTCGGCTATTCTTCTACTTGATTCCGAAGGTCCCAAAACCACTACTAAAACCTTATTAAAGGTACCCGGGTCAACCTCCATATTAGGCTCTTTCCAGGAACTTACTATTCTGGTAGAGCTACAGGCAATTAAAAATATAAAAGCGGTGAAGAGCGGTGTATTACACACCATTGTTAAGTTTTTCATGGTTTCAATTATTTTAAGCTTACATGTTTAAGTCTAAAATCTTCATTGGTAGAACTAGCCAAATATTGAGAGGAAAATTTGGATGATAGCGGCATTGGAAATATCGATAAAGAATGCACCGACTAATGGGACCACTAAAAAAGAACGTGGGGAGGGACCAAATTTCTTAGTAATTACAGACATGATCACAATCGCTGTTGGCGTTGCACCCAGGGATAGGCCTACAAAACCAGCAGCCATCACCATAGCATCATACCCTTTGCCCATAATTCTGAAAACAACCAGAGTGGCATAAAAAAATACGGCCAACACCTGTGCCAACATCAGGATTAGGATCGGACCTGCTAATTCTACTAAACTGTAAAGCTTTAAGCTCATAAGTGACATGGAAAGAAAAAGACCTAAGGTGATGTCTGAGACCAAGCCTAGAACAGGTTTTCTAGGCGGTGGTATTTGCGCTTTGTATTTTTTTAAAATAATCGGAAGTGTATTCGTTAATAAAATCCCTGAAAATAGTGAGCAGACAAAAAGTGGGAGGTTCACTCCAATGCTGCTTAAATAGTTATACAACTGAATGCCCATACCAATGGCTATGGACATAATAAACGCTAAAGCGAAAACAGAATCTGCCGTGATGTTTTCCTCCTCCTCGTCTTTAACGCCTACAGTGATGTCGCCTTCCTCTGCGGATTTTAGACTGTGTCTTTTCTGTAACATACTTGCCACTGGGCCTCCGACAATTCCGCCGAATGTTAGTCCAAACGTGGCACATGCAAGACCTATAGGTAGCGCCTCATCCATGCCATATAATTTTTTGAAATTGGCTCCCCAGGCTATGGCGGTACCATGCCCGCCACTTAACGAGATAGACCCGCCTATAACCCCCATTTTCGGGTCGAATCCGAAAAGAGATAATACACTTACTCCTACAATATTTTGAATAAATAAAAATCCAACAGCGGCTAATAAGAGTATGAATAGAGGTTTACCTCCCTGTTTTAGTGAACTAAAATCCGATGACAGGCCAATAGTAGTAAAAAACATGACCAAGAGCTTGTCCCTAAATTCAAGGTCAAATTCAACAGTTACGTTACCAAAGAAATACAACAATGTGAATAAGAAGGATACAATCAATCCACCGCTGACGGCATCGGGTATATTGTAGTGATTAAGGAATTTGACTTTACGGGTCAATAATCTGCCAACCATTAAAGTGAAGATAGCCGCAATGACAGTATTCCTGTCGTCTAGCGTAATCATAGGAGAGTATTCTGTTGATTACTTTTAAAAATACTAAACTGTAAAAACCGATGATATTAATATATATTAAGAATTCCATATACACGCCTCATATCAATAAAAAATAGTAGAATATTGACTACCTTGATGCATATTGATAGTTAATTTAATTGACTTCAAAAAGTGCTGCCCGTGTAGAGCTAGTATTTATTAATTGTAATTCAATTCTTCGATATATGCCATCAAGCGAAAATAGGCTTCCTGCCTACTGTCTATATTATCGCCGGCTGGGGTTGGTTCTACCTGATTAAAATTATCAAAGGCATTAAGGTTGATTTTTTCGCAACAGCCTATTAAGTGTCTGACGATTGCGTTACTATTATTATTGTGAAACTCTTTTTTGATTTTATCAGAGTAGAGCTGAAACCAATCTTTACGCCGTTGAAATTGATATAGTCGTATAAAGTATGCCTCAAGCGTATCTTTTGCACTAGCTGAGCAATAAAACCTATTTATTAAGCGGTTATCGGGGGTTTGAGAAACATTTAGAAGGAATTTTTGTATAAAGAAATCATTGAGGTTCTCGGAAGCATTATAAAGTAAATCAGTTTTAAATTTTGAGCTAATGAGCAAATATTGATGGTCAAGCACAGAGTGTAACATACTATGGAACAGCAGCAACCGATGCTTCTCCATAAAAAAGCTTCTGGCGCCCATTCCATGAACACTGACCATGTACATTTTAATCTTTATTTAGTTCAGCGCCGTTTTTAACCAAGAGCGCCACCATATTTTGTCTTCCAAATTTTCGAGCGAAATCGAGAGCCGTGTCTCCGCTGTTATTCTTTAAACCCATATCTGCTCCAGAGTCAATTAGTAACTGTCCAATATCCTCTGAGCCTTTGTAACATACACCCATTAATGCCGTATTGCCATTGGCGTCCTGTTGGTTGACATCAGCCTGATGCTCTAACAATATCTGTGTTGCTTTTTCCTTCTGCAAATAGGTGGCTAGTACCAATGGACTGAATCCGCGATAGTCTGGTTGATTTACTAACGAAGGATCCTGAGCGAGTATTGTTTTTATGGCCTCTACATCTTCATTATTAATTGCTTCTTGAAGTGTCATATCCTTTCAACTTTGAAATATAATACAATATTAGCATAAGTAATTATTATACATCTTATATTAGCATAAGTAATATTTATGACTCTGCAACAACTTCAATATGCTTTAGCCTTACAGAAGCACGGAAGCTTTCGCGAAGCGGCTGCGCACATAAAAATTAGTCAACCGGCTTTAAGCTTGCAAATGGGGAAGCTGGAAAAAGAACTTAATCTGGTACTTTTTGATCGCTCAAAAAACCCTATTTATCCTACTGATGAAGGCAGAGCATTTCTGGACAAAGCGAATACAATCATCCATGAAGCTAATGATTTGATAGATTTTGCCCGAAATATTTCAGAATCTCTCAAAGGCCAATTAAAGATCGGGATTATCCCGACACTCGCCCCGTTTCTTGTTCCCTTGTTTGCATACTCATTTCAAGATAGTTACGGCGAAATAGCCCTTGACATCAACGAGATGATTACTGAAAAAGTGATAAAAGGAGTGCGTAACGGTCAATTGGATGTAGGTATTTTGTCCACACCTTTCACTGCAAGTGGTATAGATACGGAAGTACTATTCTATGAGAAATTTTTTTTGTACGCCTCGAATAAGGTGCCTAAAGTGCAAAGGACATTGGCAACCATAGATTATCGGAAGCTGTGGCTTCTTGATGAGGGAAATTGTTTTCGCGACCAAATGAATAACTTTTGCGACGTCTCTAAGATTAGAGAAAACAAAGACTTTATTTATCGTAGTAATTCTATCGATGCACTTATAAGGATCGTAGATAGTAAAGGAGGCATGACTATACTTCCGGAACTCACCACGTTGATGCTAACGGCAGATCAGGAAGAGAACATTAGCGAAATATCAGATAATGGATTAAAGGCTCGGGAAGTAGGATTAATCAAACGTACTAAAACTAACAAGGAATTAATGATAAGCAGATTGGCTGATCATATCAAGCAGTCTATTCCTAAGTACATGCTTAATTCGCAAAATCTGGAGGTTGTTGATCCTAACATTAAGAGCAGTTGATCGGCGTGGGTTCAAGCAGATCCATTCTGTCATCTCACCTGACATAAAGAATCCCATGCCATGCTCTTTATCCTTAAAGAGCCGTAGCAAGTAGAAGAAGTTCAAGTGAACGAGTTAATTTTTGTGCGTTATGTGAGGTGTAATTAGTCGTCCCTTAAAAAGTAGGTATTGGTTCAAATCTTTTTGATTTGGCC
>CALBPF010000352.1 GCA_937899105.1 uncultured Flammeovirgaceae bacterium
TGTGGTTCCTCTTATCGGCGTATCTGTACTAATAGAAGGAACCACATCAGGCACGGTCACAGACATTGATGGCAATTTTAATCTGGAAGCTTCCCCAGGGGCTGTACTGGTTTTTAGTATGATCAGTATGCAGACAAAAAAAGTTCCTGTTGGCAGTCGGACTAATATTCAGGTTACGCTAGAAGAGGAAGCCGAAATACTAAATGAAGTAGTAGTTACAGGCTTTCAGGAACTGGAACGGAAATTATTTACAGGAGCGTCCGAAAGTGTGAAAATGTCTGAGATCCAGGCTAGCGGCATGGCTGATGTGAGTCGCATGCTTGAAGGTCAGGTAGCGGGTGTAAACGTCGATAATGTCTCTGGCACCTTTGGAACTACACCTAAAATCCGCATACGTGGTAACGCCTCTATCAATGGTAATAATCAACCGTTATTTGTGGTAGATGGTGTTATCCTGGAGGATCTGGCCAATGTGGATACCGATGACTTTATATCCGGCAATGCCAATACGTTGATCAGTTCATCCATCGCTAATCTGAATCCCAATGATATAGAGTCCTTTGAGATCCTGAAAGATGCTTCTGCTACTGCCATATACGGAGCACGTGCTGCAAATGGGGTAATTGTGATTACTACCAAAAGAGGTAAGAGCGGGGCTTTGAGAGTCAACTATTCAGCGAATTTCTCTGCTAAGCTCCGTCCCACATATGATCAATTTGATTTATTGAATTCTGCTGAAGAAATGTCTGTCTACAGAGAGCTTGTGAATAAAGGCATAATAGATATCAGCACTTCCGTTCGCTCCCAGACGTATGGAGCTATGGGCAAAATGTTCACGCTAATTGCTAACAAGGAATTGGATTGGGGAGAAGGCGGTGGACTTAATGAAGAATTTCTTAATCAATATGAAAATGCAAATACAGACTGGTTTGATGTGTTATTTAGAGATGTAGGCCTCCAGCAACAACATTCATTGAGTTTTACATCTGGTTCGGAAAAGTCTAATAACTATTATTCTATCAGTTACTTGTATGATCAAGGTCAGACAATTGCCGATCAGGTTCAACGGATCACAGGCACAGCCAGAAATACCTATTTTATTTCTGATAAATTTTCATTTGGACTCAAAGTAACGGCCAGCTATCGCGATCAGGATGTCCCCGGTACGAGAAACAGAGAACTTGACCCTATTACCGGTCAGTTCAATAGGGACTTCGATATCAACCCCTTTAGTTACTCATTGAATACTGCCCGCTCTATTCGTCCGTTCGATGAGAATGGTGATTTGGAGTATTTCAGGCGTAATTATGCTCTATTCAATATTTTGGATGAGTTGGAATTGAATTCTATGAATATAGAAGTCGTGGATATATCAGCTCAAACCGATTTTGAAGTAAATCCATTAAAAAACTTGTCCATAAAAGGAGTATTTCAGGCTCGCTATGCCACTACCAAACGCGATCATATGGTGCATGAAAACTCAAATCAAGCTGAAGCATATCGTGCAAACCAGACCCAGTTTATACAAGATGCAAATAATTTATTATTCAGAGATCCCGATAATCCGGGGCTTAACCCACAGGTGGTTTTACCCCAAGGAGGATTTAATTATTTAGATATCAGTGATTTACTTAATTTCTTTAATCGGATAAGTGTGGAATGGTCTCATACCTTTAACTCTGATCACGAAGTAAATGCGCTGGCAGGTCAGGAAATAAGATATACTAACAGGTCGGCCACTAGCGCTACAGGTATTGGGGTAATATATAACAGTGGTGGTATCGTAGTAACAGACCCTAATATCATCGAGTTTTTTAACCTCCAGAATATTGATTACTATTCCTTAACTGAAGAACGTGATCGTTTTTTTGGTTTGTTTTTCAACGGAGGCTATGCCTATAAATCGCGCTATATTGGAAATTTTACGGTTAGGTATGATGGCTCTAATCAGTTAGGTAACAGCAACCAGGCAAGGTATTTGACAACGTGGAATGTTAGTGGGGCCTGGAACGTGCATAATGAGTCTTTTATGGAGTCCTTAACTTTTATTGATAATCTAAAATTAAGGGCCACCTATGGCGTGTCGGGTAATTTGCCACCTAGCGCAAGTGCGCTATTAAATTTGCGGGCCGACGTAACAGTACGGCCGACCGATGTTGAACCTTTTCTTGAAATACAAGACCTTACCAATACTGAGCTGACCTGGGAGAAATTGAATGAACTAAATATAGGGATGGATGTTGACTTATTTCAGTCTAAAGTAAGCGCTTCTCTGAACTATTACCGAAGAGATGCTACTGATCTAATTGGTGTTGTTCAAACCAGCGGAGTTGGAGGGCAAGGTCTTAAAGTCGGAAACTTCGCAGATATGGAAGCAACAGGGTATGAGGCTTCGATTAGTACCTTAAACTATAGCAACAAAGATTTCTCCTGGCGTACGAATTTTAACTTCGGATATACCAGGGATGAGATCACCCGACTTGATTTTGGTCCGAGAATAGTGGATGCAATAGGCCAAGGCGGTGCGGCGGTACTCGGGGGTCCTCGACGAGGTCTTTACTCTACCCAGTTTGCAGGTCTGAATGCACAGGGTATACCAACATTTATAGATGGAAACGGTGAACGTGTGTTTCAATATGATCTGCAGGACAGACAGAACCTTACTGAAACGCTTGTATTTGAGGGGCCGGTGGAGCCCAGAGGTGCAGGTGGTTTGACTAATACTTTTACTTACAAAGGCTTTTCTCTCAGCGTTCTTTTGTCATACAAATTTGATTACAAAATTCGCCTGAACGATGCTTTTTTCTCTACCTACACAGATTTCGACGCGCTTCCCGGTGACCTGGTAAATAGATGGGCAGTTCCTGGTGATGAACAACTTACGGATATTCCTGTCATTCTTGACAATGGTGTCGCGCAAACAAATGGTGATGTCGTATTAGCTTACCAGCTTTATAATAAAAGCACTGTACGGGTAGCTGATGGTGATTATGTAAGGTTAAAAACGGTACGCTTGTCTTATCAATTACCTGTAAGTGTGTTAAGAAGGGTTGGACTAAACAGCGGATCAGTATCCTTGGAAGGCCAGAATTTGGCGCTTCTTTACTCTGATGATGTACTTAACGGGCAAGATCCTGAGTTTTTTAGTTCTGGCGGAGTGGCGCTGCCTCAACCAAGATTGATCACTTTTTCATTGAATCTGGGCTTATGAGATATATGATCTATACGATAAAGCTGCTGAAAAAGGTGTTACTGGCAATTGCACTTATAATTACTGCGACCACCTGCTCAGATTTTTTGGATGAAGTACCAGATAATAGGGTAGAACTGGATGACTTAGAGAAAGCCGGTCAACTTCTTACGAACGCATATTCTAACGCGAGCTATGCATTTACAGAGTGGATGTCTGATAATGTGGATTGGACAAGAGGTACAAACTTGAGAACCAGTCATCTGCAGATGTATGCTTGGGAGGATGTTACCACAGGACCCGACGAACTGGATACGCCGGACTTTTACTGGTTTCAGACCTATAATGCCATAGCACATGCTAACGAGGTACTGGCTGTATTGGATGATCTTCCGGCTGAATCAGATGAAGATAAGCTAAGGAAAGATGCCATTGAGGCGGAAGCCTTACTTACCCGTGCTTACGGACATTTTATGTTAGTGAATCTATTTGCAGAACATATTGGTCCGCAGACCGATTCAGATGATGGCGTTCCCTACATTAAAGAGCCTGAAACTACTTTTATAGGAACCTATGAAAGGGATGACATTGAGGATGTTTATGATGAAGTAGAAGATGATCTTTTGGACGGGCTTGAACTTGTAAATGACAACTTTTTTGAAAATTCAGGCAAGTATCACTTTAATAGAAATGCAGCTCTCGCCTTTGCTTCCAGGTACTATTTATTTAAAGGTGATTTTGTACGTTGTAGGGACTATAGCTCTCTTTTACTTGGCTCTGATCCTTCGGCATTTGTAAGAGATCTCACTTCGCCGGAATTCCAAAAAGCTAGTTCGTCGATAACGGGTTATCCACAGCTCTATTCATCACCAGATTTGCCTAGTAATCTCATGCTTATGAGAAAACTATCTCTTGTGCAGCGTACAGATTTCTCTTTTGGGCCCAGTCGTGATACTTATGGAGACCTTTTTGCAACAAGACCTTTTCCAAATACAACCGATGAGCGGGAAAATCCGGCATTAGTAAAAGGTGAAAATGCACTCTGGCCAGTGAGGTATCAAAACCTTTTTGAGCGTAGCGGACTTAATTCGAACGTTGGTACACCCTATCATATAGCCATGGCCTTTACCGGAGAAGAGGTATTGCTCAACAGGGTAGAGGCGAATGTCTTTTTGAATAATTTGGATGAAGCCATTGCTGATTTGCAAGTGCTAACTAATAATCGTTACAGCGGAGCTGCGGCTGTGATTACTATGGATTTGCTCAGGTCTTTCTTTGGCGCTGAAAATGACCCTACGTTTACAGATCAGCTTATCTTACTCAATTACGTTCTATTTGAAAGACAAAAAGAGTTTATAGGGCAAGGGTTGCGTTGGTTTGATATTAAGCGTTATGGAATTACGGTTGTGCATGATCAGCAAGATCAGGTTTCTACTATCCGATTAGATAGTGAAGACAGAAGAAAGGTGCTACAAATACCACAGTCGGCTATAGATGTAGGTGGTTTAGAACCGAATCCAAGATAGAATGATAAGATATGAGGAGAACATTTAAACAAATAGTTACATATATTCTCGTGACTGCTGTTTTGAACGGTTGCTATCCTGATGAAAGCCTGGATGTAGCGGTTAATGATAGTGACATAGAATTAGAAACCGAATTAGACGAGTATATCCAGGAAAATTTTACCGACCCATATGGTATGGCCATCCGATACAAATTCATTGATAATTATGTAGCCCCGGGTACACGTGCCGTTCCACCAAGGTTGGAAACTGTCAGGCCTATGCTGGATTTTATTGAAAACTTTTGGGTAGACCCTTACTTAGAAGTAAATAATGGACGCGGTTTTTTTGAAAATCACGTACCGGCGGAGATCATACTGTTAGGTGGGTTTATTTTTAATGATGATGGTACAGTAACACTCGGCACAGCAGATGCAGGAGCCATGATAACATTTACAAACGTTAACGCTATT
>CALBPF010000353.1 GCA_937899105.1 uncultured Flammeovirgaceae bacterium
CGCAATAAGGAGATGAAAAACTAAATGATGAAAGCCTGTCCTCGGATGGGCTTTTTACTTTAAGAAAGCTTGCATTTTACTTTTGGCCAAGAAAGCATCTAAGATGGTATATTTTTGAGTGTCACTCAAAATGCAACTTCATCCTGTTCACCCGGTCTTCCATAGACTCTGAAGTGAGTCGGTCTCGCGAAAGCCGGTCTACCATAATGGGGAAGGCAAAAGGCGTGGGTTTTTCAGGTTCTTTCACTACTATCTTTTGCTGATTGATCCGCTGCAAAGCGGTTCTGATCCGAGCTTCTTCCAATTGAAACTCCATTACTTCTTCATAGGCCTGGGTGAGAAGCAAATTATCAGAATCATGGTCGTGAAATACATCAAAAAACAGCTGTGAAGAAGATTGCAAATGCCGGTCTTTGATCTGCTGGCCCGGGTACCCCTTAAATACAAGACCTGAGATAGAGGCTATGTCCCGGAACCTGCGCCTGGCCATTTCCACGGAGTTAATCCCTGCCTGTATATCCTGCCAGAGATTTTCAATACTCAACACATCCGTTTCCAATGCCTCGTAAATCGGAATCTCCTTATCAGAAAGCAATTCAAAGCCGTAATCATTCATGGCGATGCTAAATGTAATGGGCTCTATTCTGGAAATGCGCAGCGCCAAGAGAGCGGCCATGCCTTCATGTACTTGTCGCCCTTCAAAAGGGTACATTAACACATGGTACCCCTCCCTGCTTGTGAAGTATTCCACCAAAAACTCGTCTTTAGAAGGTAGGTAAGAACGATCCTCTTGCAAATTCATTAGCGGTTCCAGAAATGATAATTCAACATCATGGGCATATTGTCTCATAGATATTTGGTGTAATTTATTTCGAAGCACAGTAGACAACTGTGATGATAAAGCCATTCTACCTCCTTGCCAGGAAGGAACAGCCTTGGCCCGCTTTTTAGAATTACGCACCTGGGCTTCCATATCCTTGATGCGGATCAGCTCCAGGTTTCTACCCGCAAACCAAAATACATCTCCGGGGTTCAGTCGGGAAATAACATACTCCTCAATAGTACCCAAGTATTTGCCAGAGGCATATTTTACTTTTAGTGATGTATCGCTTACAATGGTACCGATGGAAAGCCGATGTCGGGTCGCGATTCTTCGGTTGGTTACTTTAAGAACCCCATTTTCCATTACCGCTTTTTGGTATTCATCGTAGGCTGATAAAGCCGAACCTCCGGTTACCATAAAATTGATCAGCCACGCCCATTCTTCCTTGGTTATTGAGTTATATGCAAATGTTCCACAGACTTCCTCAAATATTTCGTCAGGAACGAACCCTTCAGATACCGCCAGCGTCATCAAGTACTGCATCAATACATCGAAAGAGCGGATATAAGGTATTCTATCCTCTACAATTCCGTCGTCTATAGCTTTGCGCAAAGCTGACGATTCAATGAGCTCCAAAGAATGGGTCGGAGCAAAATAGATCTTGCTCAAGGCCCCGGGTTGATGTCCACTCCTACCCGCACGCTGCATAAATCGCGCAACTCCTTTAGGACTTCCCACTTGGATGATGGTCTCTACAGGCCGGAAGTCGACACCAAGGTCAAGACTTGAGGTACAAACCACTGCCTTCAATTGTTCATTGTGCAAGGCATCCTCCACCCAATCTCGCAGTTCTCTGCTAATGGACCCATGATGCATAGCAATAATACCCGCCAGTTCAGGGGCTCTGTCCAGCAATTTTTGATACCAGATCTCCGCAAATGAGCGTGTGTTGGTAAAAATGAGCGTGGAGTTGCTTGATTTGATGATAGGAACAACCTTATCAATCAACTTGATACCCAAATGACCCGCCCATGGCAGATCCTCCACTTCGTCCGGTAAAATAGATTCTACTTCAATGGCCTTTTTTATTTCCGCTTTTATCACCTCATACTGTCCGCGCACTTTAGTATTGCCTAATAAAGCATCCAGCGCATCATCCATATTGCCAATGGTGGCGGAAATGCCCCAAACCCGTAGGTCCGGACAAATGGTCTTAAGTCTTGACAAGGCCAATTCTACCTGCACACCGCGCTTGGAACCAATCAACTCGTGCCACTCATCGCAAACCACCGCCTCAAGCTCTTTGAAGTATTTAGGATAACCTTTTTGTGCCAGCATGATATGCAGACTCTCAGGAGTAGTCACCATAAACTCGGGAGGACTGGTTTTCATTTTAGCGCGATCCTTCGAAGAAGTGTCACCTGTACGGATGCCCACTTCCCAGTTGAGACCCAGGCCTTTGATAGCTCTTTCTGCGGACAGGGCAATCTCCTTGGCCAAAGCGCGAATTGGGGAGATCCAAATAGCTATCACCCTGCCTGACGGCTTAGGATTACTTAAAGCGTTGATCAAAATAGGGACAACCAACGAATAGGTCTTACCACTACCGGTCGGGGCATTTACCAGACCGTGTTTGCCATTGAGGTAAGCTTTCCAGGTATCAGTTTGAAAAGAGAAGGGCTTCCAACCTCTACTTTCGAACCAGCCAATCCCCTTCTGAAGATCTTCTCTATCCATTATTCTAAGATAGAGATAATGTGTAATGTGAAGTAGGCTAATTTGTTTTCATTGCCATTCAGGGTGTTTTTGAATGTAGGCCTTTACAAATGGACAGTATACTTTGACCTAAATGCCTTTGTCCTTAGCATAATTCAAAGCAAATTCTGCCAAAGCAGAGGCAATCCCCTGTCCCTCAAGTTCTGGCGGAACCCAGGTATGCATTAAATACATTTTATCGCCCCTTATTCTATAAACCAATTCTGCTAAATGGTTTCCTTCGAATCTTTGGTTACGTTGCTTATTGATGATTTCCATCTTTAATTTATGAGCTCAATCATTCTTAATTTCTAAATTTTCTCGATCCCATCTACCTGTATTAGCTGCCGCCTCATAAGTAGTCCGAAGAAAGGACAGCAACATGTCTTCCGGATCAGTTGCTTTCCGTACATCATCGTATTTCAAAAAGTATTCGCCCATCTCTTGACTCCAAAAAGCCTCAGTGGGTCGTATTTTTTGCTTAGAGAAATCAGCAGGAGTTGGATAGCAATAGGAATAAAATACCGGAATAGGCGAGGCTTCGCTCCCTGGCCAAAACCCGACGCTACTAACTTCTTGTGAATATGCCTCTTGCATGACCTCCAATGGCATATTGGGCATACCACCTTGGTGTAATGGGGCTTTTCGCCCTGAGAATCGTGTCACAGCTATATCAAAGGCTCCCCAAAAGAAGTGAACAGGGCTACATTTACCGACAAAGTCACTTCTAAATTTCAAGAACACATTGTGTATGCTTACCGCAGCTTGCCAGAAATCAACAATTGCTTTTTTATCATACGATTTGTTGATTTCGTTTTCCTCAAACGGAATAGCTTCTTCAATTTCATTTGGCGTAGCGTGTATATCGATCTCTATTCCCAATTTCTGCAGCTCCCTAAACAGTTTTTTATAGAAATCAGCAACCGTCATAGGATGAAGTTTAATAATCGCGTTTGAATTGAACGTAGAAAAAATAATCAGCTCATGGTTTTCAAAATCAAACTCAATCTCAAAAATACCATCTTTATAAGGCATACTTCCTGTACTAAACCCCCTTGCTGTTATATACAGTGTTGTGTGCCATGAATGATTCTGCCACGGCATTGCCTGCAGTCTAATTTTTCCAACAATCTGCGTCCATAGATGGATTGTATTAAGGGTGTCTTTCCAATCTTCATAGTCCAACTTTGGCCAGGCATGGCTACAGCCCTTGATAATAGTACTCATTGTATTAGTGTTTTTATCGTGTAATTAATTTCCAAACAGGTAATTGCCTATCCTAGTTTCTAGTTCACTGATTTGTTATGAGGCCGAAATAAAACTATTTTTCATAACTGGTAGGGTAATTGCACTCTCAATTTGTACTCAATTAGAAATTAAAATTTAACAACTCAAATCATGAAAAAGATAATCATTTTATCACTCTTGGGACTAGCCGCTGCTTTTAGCGCTGATGCACAAAAATACGCAGTAATTACAACAGTTGAATCTATCGTACCAGGCGGAATAGGACGGTCCAGAATGATCAGTAATAAAACTGACCTTGATGTAGAACAATTCACAACTGAAAGAAAAGCCGGAACCGATACCGGACAGGGTCAGGTAAAAAGGAAAAGTATCAAGGTAGACAATTTGGAAGAAACCAAGATGCTTAATTTTTATAGCATCACAGGCATCAATTTTCAAAATATCGCTTCCAATGATGCGCTCATTTCATCAAAATTGGATCAAATGACAGAAGCTGGATGGGAATTGGCATTCATCACAAGCGCTGTGGAAAGTGATGGCGGCGCTCCTGATGGTAAAGGGATTTTTATTACGAGATATATTTTTAAACGATAAAAGGCTAAATTGAAAAAGCTGTCTGACCACTTCACTTTGAGTGGTCAGACGACCAGAGCCTATTATTATGCCAAAGAGCTGGACCGAAAAATATAACAATGGAAAGGAAGCTGTTGTAAAAACACTGGAAAAAAAATTCTCGAACATGATAACCAGCGATCAAATGTTGATTGCCACACCTAAAACGATAGATCATTATATCAGGCAAATTCCAAAGGGAAAAAAGGTCAATCTCAAGACGATGAGAAAAGATGTGGCTCTTGATTTTAATGCAGATAATATGTGCCCGTTAACAACAGGCTTCTTTTTACATATTGTAATTGAGAAAGGGCATGAAGAGAATGAAGCGGGCACATCCATTGATAAGATTACTCCCTTTTGGCGAGTAATAGATGAAAAGAGTCCGATTCTAAAAAAGCTTTCCTTTGATGCTAAAAGTTATTTGAACTTACAGTAATGAAAGAATTTATATCACACTCGGCTACTATTTTCCCTGTAGAAAACCCCTTGGCTTCTGCTCAGTATTACGAGGACAAATTGGGTTTTCAAATAACTTTTCAATGGGAAAATCCCCCCACATATATAGTTACCAAACTTGGTGATAACGTGAGCATACATTTCGTTAATCAGGAAGATGATAGGAAGCCTTCAAAAACCCATGTAGCCATGACGATATTTACGCATGATATAGATAAAGTTTACTAACAGCTAAAAAAGAGGGGAGTGGAGATAATTAACCCTATCGATAACAGGGACTATCATATGCGTGACTTTGATATCAGAGATCCGGATGGGTATATCCTGAGTTTTGGTCAGGGAATAGAATGACGGTGAACTTCCGCAGCTTTCAACTAACTACGGAAGTTCATAAACAATTTAAGCGTTATAGTAAAAACGCTCATGTTTCACTTGATCACCCTACCACTGCTTAACAGTTACTTGCTCCATCTTAATAGGAGCATCCATTCCTTTAAACGTTACTTCCATCCATACCTCAGCCATCGTTGTAGCTTCTTCTTCATTTGAAGTTATTTTAGTTATACCAGCGCCGTGAAAGGCCTCTACCTTACCCAGGAATTCTATTTCATGCTCCCTAGCAGCATCTTTACCTTCAATTTTGTCACCTGTTGCTTCCACCATTACCACATCTGCCGCATAAAATTTTTCAAAAGCATCCATTAGCTGGCCGGTGTTAACCATAGTTTGCAACTCTGTTTCTTTTTCTAAGTAGCTCATAATATCAATCTTTTGGGTTTAAAACATTTGAAGATACTAACGGAATCTACAAATAGATGTTTAAACATCAATTGATTATTTTCAAATTAAAATGGTGGGCGCTCCGGCCTGTTCTCGAGCAGGGCATCAATCTTTTCCATGACTTCGTCTGTAAGCTGAGGTAGTACATCAAAAGCCTTTAAATTTTCCTCCAATTGACCCGTTTTAGAAGCGCCCAAAATCACTGTACTAACGTCCTCATTTTTCAAACACCACGCTATAGCCAATAGCGGCATACTTACTCCTAATTCATTGGCAAGTTCACTGACTTTTTTTACCCGATTTAAATTTTCCTCTGCGAGCGTCCTGTCCTTTAGCCACTCCATACCCTCTATGCCCAGACGTGTTCCTTCGGGAAAGCCATCATTATATTTCCCTGATAATATCCCCGAGGCCAGAGGCGACCAAATGGTGGTACCCAATCCCACTGTTTTATAGATTTGACTGTATTCGACCTCTACCTTATCGCGTACCAACATGTTATATTGTGGCTGTTCCATCGTTGGCCCGATGAGGTTATATTGATCGGCCACTCGATGAGCCTCCATAATCTCCTGTGCACTCCACTCAGAAGTACCCCAATAAAGCGCCAACCCTTGCTGGATCAGATTATGCATGGACCATACTGTTTCTTCAATGGGTGTCTGCTTATCAGGCCTATGGCAAAAATACAAATCAAGATAATCCACTTGCAATCTTTTGAGCGCCTGATGGCAGGCCTCTACCACATGCTTTCTGCTCAGGCCTTTTTGAGTAGGCATCAAACCTCCCTTACCACCATCCGCGCCGAAGAAAACCTTACTTGACACAATATAGCTGTCCCTGCGCCATTCCATTTTCTTAAGCGCTTCGCCCATGACTTCTTCCGACTTACCTCCTGCATAGGCTTCTGCATTATCAAAAAAATTGATTCCACCATCGTAAGCTATTTTCATTAAGTCTTCAGCCGTAGTGTCTCCTATCTGCTTTCCAAAAGTCAGCCATGAACCAAATGAAAGCCTGCTTATTTGTAATCCTGATTTTCCTAGTCTGCTATATTCCATTTTTAGTTTCTTGTTTTGAGTTTAAAGTTGATAGTTCTTACAATTCTTATATTTAAGATCTTTTATTTCTGATTGGTTAAGGTACTTAATAAGTTCTGCCAGCATTTTACCTATTTCATCAGCCAGTTTGTAGGTATTGTTAAATTCATCTTGGTTGATATAATGTCTATCCAGTGCACGACAGAGCTAAGATCTAACCTCGGCTGCAGATGCCTTAGAAATAGTTAAGAAATGAATGAACTCTTTATTTCCTCCTATCAAAGCCTTCTGCAATATTATCCATGACTGAGCAACTACTACCAAGTATTTGATCTCTCAATTTAAAGTCCCTATCAAATGGGAGACCGTTGACTGAATTTATATATAATTTAGGCTAAGTCACGTACTTT
>CALBPF010000354.1 GCA_937899105.1 uncultured Flammeovirgaceae bacterium
CTATTGCGTTGGTCAGATAACAAACTGGCGCCGGAGCCTCAAAAGGATCAGTGGGAATTAGTTTCCGTGAATTCATAAATCTCGCGAAGTTCCCAACGGAGGTAAACGGGATCTTGCTCTACTTGAACTATTTCTGTCTCCGTATTTACTCTTACAACATTTTCTACCACATCCACATTTTGTTGGCTTACCCTTGTTCTTTTAACTAGCTCACCTCTTGATTCACTTATGGCATAGTTTTCAGACATCACCTGAGGAATGGATTCATAGACTTCCCCGGACAGTAGTTCTATACTAATATGATATTGCTTCCCTGGAACCAGGTCGATAGAAGTTCGATCAAAGAGATAAATACCATCTTCAGCGGGTACAAAGCACCCTATATTACCTTCATTATCCATAAGTTTTACATCAGCGAAGAAGATTGGATTCCTTCTGTTCTCAACTTCAGCCGTGCGGTAAATGGAAACCCGTGGCGTTAGAAATCTTCTCCCAGAGAGCCGAAAACTACAAGTTGTCCACTCGTTCGGTCGACATCCAGATCTATTGGAGTTATACATGATATTAGCCCGAGCATAACTATGTAAAAGAATCTTCTCATAGCTAGTTGTCAATATAATCAGGTCTTGTTATGCTACCTCCTTTAAAGTGGCTGCAACTTATGCAATAACCGGGGTACTGGCTTGGTGGGATAGTTTCACTGTATAGACAGGGTATGGCAAAAGGCACGTCTGTTCCAAATAAAGGAATTCTGGTAAAGCTAGCGTTAATAATAACAGGATAATGGAGGTAAACCTGAACATGATTAATCATCAAAATAGTCCGGTCTAACGGTACTTCCGCCCTCAAAGAAGTCACAGCTTAAACAATAACCAGGGTATTGGCCACGAAGTATGTTGGGGTCAAATTCACACTCTGTTTCAGGAACAGAAAAGGGCACATCATTTTGAAAGCCCGTGAAACGATCAAAAGTAGTATTTGAAAGTTCGAAGAAACCCAGGACCCGCTCTTCTTCGTCTTCAATATTATAGATATTGCCTAAAATTGTTGCAGGCGGTACATCGAAGATCGAACCGGTTGAATTGATTAATTCGTCTACCTGGGACCAAAAGTTGTAAGCATCTTCATTAATGGTATGGGTCACGGTAGTGAAGATATGCTTGTTTACAAATGAATAGTCAATTTCTCGTTCTGCTAAAACACGTCTAACTAAAGAAGTTGAAGTTATGTTTTCGCCGTTAAAAAGATTGATTCTTTGGGGATCGGCACCCCTGATAATATAGCAAGGAGGAGGCACGGAGTTAAAGGGATCAGGAAAATCAGTGGGGTTGAGTCTAAATGTCTGATCTACTTCCCATCTTAAGTAGAACGGATTCGAAACGTCATCAATACTAGTTTCTCCTACTATTTGAATAATATTAATGTCAACATCTACTTGCTGCGAGCTAAGAACGGTCTGCTGTGTATACTGTCTGTCACTAACTGTAGTAGCGGTCACTGTTGGCACTCGTGCTAATCTGGATCGATATACTTCACCGGACAGCAATCCGATCTCCAAGTAGTACGATCTGCCCGGTATTACATCGATAGAGGAAACCTGAAAATTGTAATACCCATTCTCCGCGGCGGTGAAACAGCCTTCATTTCCGAACTCATCAATCAATTTTAGTTCTGCGGCAAAGACAGGATTAATACGATTTTCTATTCCACTTGTCCTCAGTAGTTGAACCCGTTGCCGTAATTCAGACGTGTTAATATTTCCAAATACCACCAACTGTCCACTTGTACGTGTAATGTCAAGATCAATCTCTTCTATGCAGCCTGAGATTAGCACAATGGCCATTAGATATTTAAGTGTTCTAATTACCACGAGGAAGGTTTATTGAGTACGTGAAAGACGGAAATATTGCTCCGAGAACAGCCAGCTTAAAGGGGCGCGGTACATTTATATTACCGGGTCTTCTAAAAAATACAGAGTAGGCATTATCTCTGCCGAACACGTTGTAGATAGATAAAACCAGTTTATCATCAAATTTTCTTAGTATACTGCCCATGGTAAATGAAACATCTAATCGCCAATAGTCCGGTATTCTGAACTTGTTCCGGTCTGAGAAGTTGGGCGCTAATAATTCGTCAAGTAAATAGTCAGACTCAATTACTGTGATGGGCCTTCCGGTATTGTAGGTAAAACTGGCGCCAAAACTTCCGCGTCTTCCCCATTTAAGGTCGGAGGTAAATCTTATGCTGTGGGGTTGGTCATAATTAGCTGGAAATCTCTCGCCGTCGTTAATGGACTCCTTGTTTATCTCGTTTTCTTCTACCGTTACAAACGTTCTGGCATAGGTGTAAGACAGCCACCCCGTCCATTTCGGCGTTTTTCGCGTGAAAAGTACTTCGCCGCCATAAGCCTCGCCATGTGCAATTAGCAACTCAGTTTCGATATTGGGATTCACCAAAAGGTCTGCGAAGTCTCGATATTCAATAACGTTGTCTAAATCCTTGTAAAATAACTCAAAGGAAGTCTCCCATCGGTTTTCATCAAAATTATGATAGTATCCTATAGAATAGTTATCGGCCTGGATAGGCTCGAAATAGGTGTTACTCACCTGCCAAATGTCAACCGGAGTGGGAGCTGTGGTGTTTGAGATAAGGTGTATATATTGGAATAACCTATTGTAACTCAGCTTGATAGAATTGTTGCTGCCCAGCCCAACCTTTGCAGAAATACGCGGTGATAGGTTGGTGTATGTTTTGATGACATCACCTTGCCCAAAATTAAGGGTATCCACAATATTGGCGTTGGATCTTTCTCCATCGTATTGAATAACAGAGGCAGGGCCTATATTATTATAAATGTTATATCTAAGGCCGGCGTTAATTGAGATTTTATCTGAAAGCTTAAAAACGTCATCTACATAAATGGCATATTCTCTTCCCTGATCCTTTTCAGCACTGATGCTGGTGATTTGAGATTCAGCACCCAAGGGATCCTGGGTCTCGGTTTTACTGTCGTTGTTAATGATTTCTGCTCCAAAGTTTATGTTGTGTTTTGGAAGTTCAACATTAAAATTTTGTCTGATCTGCCACTTACCAATGCCATTGTTAAGCTCTGAAGATTGATCAAGATCGAAGTCGAACAATGTGCTGCTATAATCCATATAGCTACCGGAAAGTTCTGATAGAATATTCTTACTGATCTGATACTTCCAGGCCAGGTTTACAATATTATTGGTCCATTCGTAGCCAAAATCATCGGAGAAGTCAAATTGATCATAACTTGAATAGTAGGACAATCTTATACTATGATTGTTGCCAATATCATAATCTAGTCGCCCGAATAGATCATTAAAACCGGCGCTGCTGTTACGTATATCCAGATCGTTTATTCTTCTCAAAATCCAATCGGAGTAGGTGAATCTGCCGCCGAAAGCATATGTCAAATTTTCACCTAACGGACCATCAACAGCGAGCTTGCTGGAAATGGTGCCAACGCTGGCCCGAGCCTTAAACTTTTCTCGGTTACCTCTAATGCTCTTTACATCAAGAACAGAAGATACTCTGCCGCCAAACTGTGCCGGTATGTTGCCCTTATATAGTGTGAAGTCTCTGGTAAGTTCAGGATTGAAAATTGAAAAGAATCCCAAAACGTGGGAGGTATTGAAAAGCTGGACACCGTCCATTAAGACAAGGTTTTGATCAATACGGCCACCGCGAACATTAAATCCACTAGCTCCTTCGCCTATGGTACTGACACCGGGTAAAAGTGTTATACTTTTAATAATGTCCACTTCGCCAAGAAAGGTAGGTAAGTTTGCTATTTCCTCAATTCCCAATCTCGTTACTCCCGTGGAAGTATTGTCAACATTTTCTCGATCGGAAGTTGCGCTCACGACTATTTCGGATAGATTGATGGTCTTGAACTTCATTTCAACTTCTACGCTTCCCGAGTCCTTGAGAATCACATCAAGTAATCGGGATTCAAGGCTAACATGAATGAAGAATAGTGTATATCTCCCGGGCTCCAGATCGAATTCAAAACGACCCGATTCATCTGTAACGGCGCTTTTATCAACCTCCTTTACTCTTACCAGAGCTCCTTCCACAAGCTGTCCCGATTCATTTTTGACTATTCCTTCAAGCTTACCCACCTTTAATTGCCCCAATACTGAAGAATGCAAACCAATCAGAATCAAACCGAATAGAAATAGTTGCTTCATCTGTCATAAATTGACTAACTATTAAATATAGGTGATCATGTCAGAAGATTTCTGAAAGGATGTAATAATATCATGAAATTGTTTTTAAGTATTAGACTAACTAGGTGGCGTCAGTCATCCGGAAGTCTATTGGCATGCTGGACTGCTTAAGCTATCGAATTTTTCGTGTGCTGCTCACCGTGCCATTTCTCCAACCTGGAGTTCATCATGGCAAACCAGAGAGGTGGAAAAATAGCGATCAGGATCATAGTAGAATAGCCGGCAGGTAATTGCGGACTTTCATCATAATGGTCTAAAACCTGATAACGCTTTATCGCGTTAGCGTGATGGTCTGAATGCCGTTGTAGCTTAAAAAGGAAGAAGTTGCTTACTACATGACTCGAGTTCCAGGAGTGAATCGGCGTTACGCGTTCATATCGACCAGGACTTACTTCTTTCCTTTGGATTCCGTAGTGCTCTACATAATTGACCAATTCCAGAAGAGTAAAAGCCAGAATACTTTGAGTAAAAAAGAAAATAGCTACTTCCCAAACTACAGTACCAGCTATCACGCTTAGTGCGGCGGTGGAAATAGCCGCAAAAAGAATGGGAAATAGGGTAAACCAGATCATAGCATTGTCGAGGCTGAATACTGACTTTCCTTTTCTACTTAACCGGTCGTTTTCAAGATGCCATGCATGTATATAACCTTGTATAACGGAACGTACCCAAAAGGCATAAAAGTTCTCGTTCTTTCGGGACGTAGCCGGGTCTGCAGGAGTACCGATGAGAACATGATGACCGCGATTGTGCTCTATGTAGAAGTGCATATAACTAACGGTCATCAGTAACAGTTTACTGTAGAATCGTTCGATGACTGCTTTTTTATGACCTAACTCATGTGCCACCGTTATGCCTATCCCTCCAGTAACTATAGCGAAACTAAGGGTAAAACCTATCCATTCCGTCCAGGTACTTAACGTTCCAATAGCTACGACATAGCAACCCCAGAATACGAAACCTACCTGAAATACGGCCCAGATATAGGTTATGAAACGGTAGTAAAGCTCATTGGAAATAATGGAAGCTTTGTCCTTAGGGACATTAGAAGTATCGATACCAAATAACTGATCTACCAAAGGGAGTATGATGAACGCATGTATAACTGCCATGTAATTCCACCAATCTCCCAGATAATATCCGGCTATCACTAGGGTAGGAAAAATGAAAGCGCTAAAAAATCCAAGCTTCTTGAAAAAACCCATAGATATAAAAGTAACTAAAAATCGAAATTTTAGGAGAGTTTAAGTACTGTAATTTCAGAACTGTCCACTCAAGTTACGGTCATAACGGCAGGAATTAATCCTTCTATTCACAAGTTATA
Source organism: uncultured Flammeovirgaceae bacterium (assembly GCA_937899105.1). Classification (GTDB taxonomy): domain Bacteria; phylum Bacteroidota; class Bacteroidia; order Cytophagales; family Cyclobacteriaceae; genus Fulvivirga. The sequence continues at coordinate 5,581 of CALBPF010000354.1, forward strand.
CCACTGAAATCAGTGAGTTCGATAGCCTCATTTTCTGTGTAGACATCTGGCTTGAACAACAAAAATTTATCAATTGCGTGGCCTTTTGATCGTCCGGATATTTCCATGGTGTAGGTGCCTGCGTCATCAAATTGCACAAAAATAGGATGAGCGTCATTATCTGAGGTTCGGGCTTGCCATTTGAAATCAAGATCATTCCCACTTCTGTACACTTTGAACCACCCATCGGAGGAAGCCCCTTCGGGGTTGGGCGTTTTTCCGGTACCCTTTGGATAAACAATACTTCCATCGGATTTATCTCCATAGAAATCATCGGCATCGGCAAATCTTAACCAAGTATCATTGGCATCAGTGCCGTTAACACCTTCTTTTACCGCTGATCTCCATATAAAACGATAAGTCCCGGGGGTATTGATTTTTATACGGTAAGTAGCCAATCCATTTCCAGGATTTCCAAAAAAGTTTTCACCCTCCCAAAGCATGTAACCTCTGCCTGTTGAATTGGACAAATTATTGATCAATGACCACTCGCTTTCGAATTCAGCATCTTCGAATTCTACAAGTACAAAGCTATTTTCTTCCTCAAACAAAGGATTTGAAGTTTCTCCACAGTCTATTCCTAAGGTTGCATCATCTGAGTCGTCGTCTCCACATGATGTAAAGCAAATAGCTCCAATAAGCATCCAAACCGATAAATTATTCAATTTTCCAAACATTGTATTATTGTTATTTACCGTAAATAATGCTTTTTTAACCCATAAAATCAAATTAAAATAGAATCTCTTATAGCGGTTTAAACTGCTCAAACGTCTCTTTACAATCGAAGCAATGATGGATCGAACGACAGGCTGTAGGGCCAAAAGGCGATTTTAATTCTGTGTTTGTACTGTTACAGTTGGGGCATTGCACATGTTCCAAAATATCAAGGTCTACAATGAGAACATGCTTTGGAGGTGGAGCCAGACCAAATTCTTTTAATGCTTTACGCCCTTTTTGAGTGATTTTATTGGAGTTCCAGGATTGTTCGAAATTCACATCCACTTCAACTTCCTTAACACCATGTTTTTGAAGAACCTCGACAATATCATTCTTCATGTAATCAATAGCGGGGCATCCTACAAAAGTTGGTGTCATAGCCACTTTGACAAGAGATTCATGGATGTCTATTTTGGTAATTACGCCTAAATCAATCAGCGATAAAACAGGTATTTCCGGATCTTTTACCTCATCCAACCACTCTTTTACATTCTCCTCCGTTACCATAATTCTGACGTTGTATTTTACCAATCAGCCGTGGGGGCAATTTTAAATACCTCCGACATTTCATCCAGTAGGGGTTGCAGATGTTCAGTGTGCTACCCAACCCAGCCCCCCTATACAGGTTTTACCAAAGAAAAGTAGGGTAAGTTTAGTGGTGTTTTGCTTTTAACGACCAATATCGCTTCCTCCCATTGCTGCCTAAGCTTACCTTCTCCCTCAAAGATTTTATCTTCTATGATTTGGTCTTCCATTGGGGAAGGTTCAAAAACGCCTATTGCATAAGGAATAAGTCGATCTAACGAATCCTGCAACTTCGATACGCTTTCCTCAGTAGCCCGTCCTAACTGTTTTATCCATATGTCGGCATGCATGGTATGATACCTTAACTCTCCTTTGATTTTGTTTGCCAGTTGTGCCAGAGGTTCGTGTGAACAGTTAGTCAACATTTGAAATCTAATTGCCTCCGCGGTATCAAATAAAAAGTGTCGTACCAGACTAAAGTCGTATTCGCCATTCGGTAGCTCGACCAATTGGGAATTGTGGAACTGATCTGCATTGCGCATGAACGCCACGGTGTCGGGGTCGCCTTCACCTAAATCATTTAATATTTGATAAAGGGCATAACTTTGTCCGACTTTATCCTGCGCCATTGATGAAAACGCAATATCTTCTTCTAGTAGCGGACCGAAGCCCGTCCATTCTGAATTTCTATGACCTAAAATAAGCTGATCATCAGCCATTTTATAGATTAGTTCTTTTAGAGCTTCGGTATTGGTCATCATTGTCTCTCCTTAAATTCTTTGATCTTATCTGCAGCTTTGTAGGCGATGGCATCACGGAATTTTTTATCCGGTAAGGTGTCCCAGATGATCTTGTCTTCATCTTGGCTAGACTCAATGTCCGAGGTTTTAATAATCCAGATGTTATAAACCGGTTTATCATTTATGAATTCGGACTTTACCATGCTTAGCGCTACTTCGGCGCTTGAGGCCTCAATGGTACCGATATATTCATGCTGCTTACCTCTTTTTTTAAGATGGAAGAGCTCGAAAGACTCGGTATTACCATTTGCTAGTTCTCCGGGATTACTAATGTAGTTATAAACAGTATCTTCACCCTCCGTGAAAACGGAAACCTTTATATTTCTGGTTTCTACTACAAAAAGACCCGTACAGGTTTGTCTTCGGCTGAACTGTTCTTTGGCAAACAAAAACGCCATTTCACAATTTGGTGCATGCACCGGCCCTACATGGAAATAGGGTTTGTCTTCCTTTAATTGAGAAAATACTTCATAAGTGCCTAACTGGTCCAGCGGAGCCTTGGAAGTGAGCTCAGTGGTCGATAGGTTCAGTCTGTTTACTCTAGGATCTAATGATTCCATGTAAGTGATTAAATAAAAATGACACCTCAAAGATGCCATTTTAGAAAGCCTTCTGCAATCGTTTTAACTACTCTTATTTGCCGTTTTAAGCTAGCGGAGCAACATACTCAGTCTTTGGCGCCAGAAGCGCCTCGCGCACCCATCGGCCTCTTTCTTCTGCGGTTCTTCTAACCGCAAGGCGTTCCTTGTTACAAGGACCGTCACCGTTGATAACTCGCTTAAATTCTTCCCAGTCGGGTTCAGTATATTCCCAGCGGCCGGTCACTTCGTTTTTCCTAAGATTCTCATCCGGAATAGTAAAGCCAAGCTCCCATATTTTAGGGACATACATATCAAGGAATTGATTACGCATATCATCATTTGATCCCATCTTCACCTTCCAACGCATCAGTATTTCCGAGTGAACGGAAATCTTATCTGATGGACCAAAGAAGTGCATCATTGGAGGCCACCATCTGTTAATGGCAGCTTGCATCATTTCCCGCTGCTTTTCGGTTCCGGTGGCCATATGGATCACGCAATGATGACCATATTTAAGATGGAATGATTCTTCCGCACATATTCGATCAAGCGCTCTGCAATAAGGACCATAGCTACCACGCGCGTTGGCTAATTGGTTCACAATGGCCCCGGCATCCACAAGCCAGGAGATAAAACATGAGTCCGCCCATGTAAATGCGGGATAGTTAAATATGTTTGAGTATTTTGATTTACCATTGATCAGGTCGTCGATCATTTGCTCCCGAGACTTGCCTAGCGTTTCGGCAGCACTGTAGAGCAATTGCGCATGTCCAACCTCATCCTGAACTTTTGCCATTAGCGCCAATTTACGCTTAAAACCAGGAGCCCGTGTGATCCACGTTCCTTCAGGTAAAGCCCCGATAATTTCGCTGTGTGCATGTTGCTCGATCATTCGGATGAGCTGCTTGCGATATAACTGGGGCATCCAGTCGTTAGGCTCAATCTTTTCGCCTCTTTCAATTCTCGCCTCAAACTGAGCCAGTTTTTCCGGATCTTCGTTCTCCAGTCCGTTTGACTTAATGTGTTCAAATGTATTTCCTCCTCCGTACATGTTCGCAATCGTTTTAAATCTCTAATTTATAACATTCCTAACACTTATTTGGTTTTCAAACCTTCAATAAGCATTCCCGCGAGTTGATCGCCGAGATCAGTCGGATTTATGATACCGGAGGGGTCATACCAGTTCGGCATCCAGTTGAGTGAAGAGAAAAGAGTCATAACGGCAAGTTTGGTATCTATACCTCCAAATTCACCGTGTTTGATTCCACCCTCAATTATTTTTTTGAAGCGGTTGATATAATTAATTCTCATCAATAGGAAGTCTCTTAAGTAGGGCTGACTGAGATGACGGTGTTCGTTCATAAACACTGCCGAGGCAATCAAATCCTTAGACATCACCTCAATGTGCCCTCTAATTCCCAGTCTGAGCTTCTCTGTATAACTTATATCCTGATTTTCTACCTTTTCCAATGACGCTCTGAAAAGCTCAGCCATCTCAAAACATAGGCTTTGCAGAATTTCCTCTTTTGATTTTATGTGTGAATAAAGTGATGCGGCTTCTATACCCAAAGCGTTTGCCAGATCACGCATAGACGTTGCAGCGTAGCCATGGTCTCTGAAAAGCTCGGCAGCCTTTCGAATGACTTGCTCTTTTCTACTCATTTTTTCAACGGAGGGCATAAGACAAAAATAGTGATAAATGTTTCTGAATAAAGCGATTAGTTATTTTTACCACATGAGTAAGAATACCCCAGAAGTCTATCATCAGAGAATGAGTACCGCTTTTCATACCATGATCGCATTGCCGCTGGCTATTTTTGTTTACTTGTTTCTTGAAAAAAAACATAATGATTTAGCCCCCGTCATCAAAGAAGTTACCTATATGTATTTGATTGATTATGGATTTACACTTCTTTCCATAGGTTTAACCTACCTGACTTATTCTAAATTTCGAAAGGGGCTCAGCGCAATCAATAGGGATGATCCTTTAAAACAGAGGTTTGAGATCTACAGTCGACTCACGACTAATGCCTACCTATTTATAGGGGTTGCATTTGCTCTATTGGTATTAGGATTATTTCTAACCACTTCAGCTATTTTCATAGTGAACTATGTGATTCTTCTGTTCTTGCTATCATTGCAGCGACCAACGCCTGATAAATACATTAAAGACCTCCAACTGCAGGGAGTTGAAAAGAAGATTGTAAAAGACAAGCAGGAGTTTGCGGATTGAATTTCTATCGAGTATTAATTTCAACCCGGCCGTCATCAACGCGCATCTTAATCTTGGCGCTTCCGGTTCGTGATCGTAACCTTGTTTCGTCTTCATCATCTCTATCAACTTCAAAATCACCAGAAAAAGAAACACGACTATCGTCATGGTAAATTAAAAACTCACCTCCTCCCTTGGAAACATCAAGGTAAATACCGCCATCACTGGAGCGAAAGAAATAGTTCCCATTATCGGCCAATGAAGTTTCAATCTCAACATCTCCATCATCCATGCTGGCTTCTACGTCTGTAAATGAAGCATTTCTGATGCTTACATCACCGTCATCAGACTTAATTCTTATTTTTCCTTTTCCTCCATCCATGCGGATGTCGCCATCGTCAAAGTCGAAATCAAAATCACTTCCACTACAATTTCTCAAGTCCGCATCACCATCATCAATATCCAAGGCAATAGAACCTCCAATATTTTGGATGAGGTAATCGTCATCATCACCTTCTATCACCAAGCTTATACCTCTTGGGGCTTCAATGTCTATCGTATATTCCTCTCTTCGATATCCCATCATGGATACGCTTCCACGGGTGCGCTCCTTGATAATAAGGTTCCCATTATCTTCGAACACTTCAACCTTGAAATCCCTGTCGCCAAAAGAGACGCCTTTGACTGTTACCTTTCTATAGATATTGACTGAAACGTCCTTTCGATCAGTCCCCTTTACGGTTACCTCGGCATCGCTACTCGACATTTCTATGGTACCTGTGACGCTAATTGGATAATTCTTGTTCAATTTAAATTCACTGTCCTGCGCTACCGAATGAATACCTATCAAAAGTGTAGCTAGTGTAAATAAGATTTTCATTTTGAGAATGATTGTTATTGGTTGAACTAATATAAGTCTTTTCAAGAAATCTTACCGATTAGAAACCTCTCTAAAGAAATAGGGAAGCCGTTAATCCATGAGCATCGGCTCTTGCTGAAATGGCAATTATTATTGCTACGATAAAACCTAAAAGGATAACGATGTTTCTGCGATTCAATAGTCCTGACATAAGCCTCAGCTGTTCAAATACAATACCATCTGTTTAAAACGAGTTATATTAGCTTTTTTGGAATTTTTGTGAACGAACTCGAACGTAAGTTGTGTTCAATTTCGTACAGAAATTCTGTTATATACTAAGACCCTTTAGATTGATATTTGGTTGGAAGGTTTAAATAATAAGTTCATATCTGTTATAATCCCAACACTAAATGAGGAGTTGGTGATAGGCAGTTTATTAGAAGACCTCATAAGTAGTAAAGAGCTGGAGATCATAGTTGTGGATGGGGGCAGTAAAGATAGAACCGCTCACGTGGTGAGTACATATGAAGGCGTGCAGTTACTTGAATCACAACCAGGGCGAGCTATTCAATTGAATACGGGAGCCCTTCAAGCCAAAGGAGATCTCTTATGGTTTCTGCATGCCGATAGTCGCTTTGAAGTAAATGTCCTTCGTCGTTTACTAGTCCAAATCATGAAATCCGATTGCTCGGGAAGTTGCTTTTTGAAATTCGATAAGAAAGGATTTTGGTACAACCTATATTCGGAGTTCAGCAAACTAAACTGGAGTGTTTTTACTTATGGAGATCAAGGCATTTTTGTCAAACGAAATCTTTTCCTGGAAGTAGGCTGTTACCGTCAGATTCCTATTATGGAAGACATAGATTTGGTCCGACGCATAAGAAGAAAATGCACTTTTAAAAAACTTGATCTACCTATCATAACCTCAGCAAGAAGGTTTGAACAGAATGGTGTGGTTAGGCAAGAGTTAAAAAATATAACGCTGGTTCTGCTCTACCTCCTAGGTGTGTCGCCTTATTTTTTGAAACGCTTTTACTGATATTTACTTCGTATGATTTCACTTCTAGACCTGAACAAACTGCATGGTCCCATTCAAAAAGAACTGGATGAGGCCATACATCGTGTAGTGAAGAGTGGTTGGTATATTGGAGGAGAAGAAGTAGAGAAATTTGAAGCATCTTTTGCAGCGTATTGCCAGGTTCAGCATTGTGTTGGCTGTGCAAGTGGAACGGATGCCCTTGAACTGATATTAAGGGCCTATGAGATTGGAGAAGGAGATGAAGTAATTGTACCTGCCCTTACCTGGGTTTCTAATGCAGAGGTCGTCAAGAGCGTAGGAGCAACACCTGTTTTTGCTGACGTCGATAGTAGCTATACCATTCATCCGGGATCTATAAGGAGTAGGTTGACATCAAAAACAAAAGCGCTAATAGCGGTCCATTTGTATGGGCAACCCTGTCTGATGGATGAAATAAGCAAGCTAGCCAGTGAAAACGAACTTGTCGTGATTGAAGATTGTGCACAAGCACACGGAGCAAAGTTCAATGGAACAAAGGTGGGGAGTCTGGGTCACGCCGCAGCATTCAGTTTTTATCCAACAAAGAACCTGGGCGCCATGGGGGATGCAGGGTGTGTTACTACCAATAATAAAGCGATTGCTGAAAAGATACGGTTATTGGCGAACCATGGACAAACCGTGCGGGATGTCCATGTGCTTTCAGGAACTACAAGTCGTCTGGATCCAATGCAGGCGGCAGTTCTGGATGTTAAACTAAAGTACCTGGACCAATGGAATGCTAAACGCAGGGAAAATGCGAATTCCTATTTACAGCTTTTAGCTGGCTCGGAAGTAGCCCTTCCGGAAATCATGAAAAACACTTCTCATGTGTTTCATCAGTTTGTAATCCGATCTGAAAACAGGGAGGGGTTACGAAAAAAATTAGAAGAAAATAATGTTCAAACGGCTATTCATTATCCTACTCCGTTAAATAAAATGCTGTTTTTTGGTGAAGAAGTCAGTTGCCCCAATGCTGAGGCTTTCGGTGAAAGTGTGGTGTCTATTCCTATATATCCCTCGCTGAGCCTCAGTGATTTACAAACCATTTCCGAACTGCTTCTGCTTAACGATTTACCGTCCAAATAACCTTTTCAAGTTTTTAATAACAATATCATTGATGTCTGGTGATATCCGCAAGAAATAGATGATCGACCAATAGATGATCGTTAAGGTTAATGATCTAAATGCTATACTTAAAAAAGCATTTTCAATTTCAGGAAGTCCCATCGGAAGCAGAAACAAAAGCCCGCCTAAGGTCCATATCACGCCCAATTTCCAATTAAAGGGCTGTAAATCAAATTTCTTCCATATGAAGATGTACCTAAAAATATTTACACTGATTAATGCAATTAGTGAGGCGAGCGCTGCTCCATTAATGCCATAGATTGGAATGAATAGAGTATTTAAACTAATGACCAAAACAATTAAAATTCCCATGAAATAGGTGGTGAAGCGATATAGCTTGGATGTAGCCAGTATTTCATTATTCACGCCAAAGGTCATATCTACCAAATAGCTGAATCCGATGAGAAGCATAACATATTTTCCATTGCCGTATTCTGCAGGTAAAAATGAGAATACCGCATCCAAATTAAGCCAAACACCAAGCAGTAAGTAAAATCCAACTGCGCTGAGATTAATACAACTTTTTTTATAAATGTCAGAGATGGTATCGAGTTTATTTTCGTTCCATGCATTTGAAATGAGTACGGATGAAATTCTTCTTATTCCATTAGCCGGTAGATTAACAAATGCACCAAATAAAAATGCTGTTGAATATACGGCATTACTGTCCAGCCCTAGCGAATTGCTTACCATTACGCGATCTACCTCCATTATGATTCGTACTCCAAAGGCGTTTAGAATACCGTAACCAGCCAGGGATAGAACCTGGTTTTTAAGGGGTGCAATATCGGTTAAAGCTTTTTTAATACTACTAATTCTAATCCCTTTAGCCCAAAGATAAAACTGGCTAAAGATGCCGGGAAAGCTCATAGCAAACACAAAAAATATGAAAACAATATCAAAGGGCTTATCAGCCCTAAGGTAATAGTAGGTAAGCGCGGCCAAAATGATGATTTTGATAATCAGGCTCTCCAGCACGGTGCCCAATACGGTATTTTTCATCATCCTAATGAAGCTGTCATTATTTCTGAAAAGAATTCTAAAGGCACAAATAATGATAAAACCTGTAGAGAAATAGGGGTAGGATAAGGCTTCATTCTTATCTTTTAAGATCAAATCATTACCTCCGTAATAAACACAAACTGCCGAAACGATTCCCAAAACTGTTATCAACAAAACCAATGTATAAAGGCCATTCAGATTTTCCTTTTGGTATTTAGGAAATATGTTAAGAATGACCAGCGATAGCCCAAATGCAAATAGACCCGAGAAAATACTACTTAATGAACCTAGAAATGACAATAGACCCACCTGTTCAGCAGTAAGAAGCTTTGGCATCAAAAGGGCATTAACCAAAAAGCCGATAAGTACTCCAATTGTGGAATAAAAAGTGGCCTGCAATCCCTGCTTTTTTATTATGCCCAAATGTTTGAGTTAGTTCGTGTAGAGCTGTTTATGTGCTTTACAAGGATACAAAAGATCAATTATTAGAAAAAGTTAATCTCACTAACGGTTGATTTAATTAGGTTTGAATTGATGGATTCATCACAATTACGAAAACACCTCAAGTTTACCTGGAAAAACCATTGGCGTCACTTTATTCAAAGTCAGCGGCTGGGTAGTATTGGAAAGGGTACTTTTTTAGACAAGAATGTTCAATTGCTTCGATTTCCTAAGAACATTTATCTGGGAAAGGATGTGGTAGCGAAGGAGGGCGTTAAGATCTGCAGTTGTAACCAGAATGCGCAGGTACATATTGGGGATCGCACTACGTTGGGTTATAATACAATGTTGTTTGCCAGCAGTAACATTACAATAGGTAATGATTGTTTGATCGCACCATTTGTGTACATAGTGGACAGCGATCACCAAATGCGTAAAGGACAACGTATTAACGAACAACCGAATATTGTTGAACCTATCAACATAGGTAATGACGTTTGGATTGCCAGTAACGTAACTATTTTGAGAGGAGTAGCTATTGGTGATGGAGCTGTAATTGCAGCGAATTCTGTAGTTAATACGGATGTATCCCGTTATGAAATCTACGGAGGTACACCTGCAAAAAAAATAGGTGAGCGTGAATGATGCAAGGGTAGGGACTGTGGTACTTTCCAGGTTCAACTCAACCAGGTTGCCGGGAAAAGCGCTCATGACCATTCAAGGAAAACCAATACTACTTTATATTGTAGAGCGACTGCGACAGGTTTTTTCAGATGATCATATTGTTATAGCAACTTCTGATGAGGATTCTGATGATCCAATTGCCGAATTTTGTAATGATGAGAGTATTCGATGTTTTAGGGGGTCATTGAGTAATGTAGCGGAACGTTTTTATCAGGCAGGTAAAGAATTAGATGTAGACTACATCGCTAGAATCAATGGAGACAATGTCTTTATTGATATTCCCCTACTTAAGCAAATGGTAAGATTAGCCCAGTCAGATGACTATTTATTCGTATCTAATGTTAAGAACCGGACGTTCCCAAAAGGAATGAGCATAGAAATAATTTCTGTTAAACACTACAAACAGCTTCTTCCTGCCATCAATGATAATCCTGAATATCAGGAGCATGTTACTCTTTTTCTTTATCAGAATGAGCGACCCAATTATAAATTTGTAGTTAACACTGAAAATACAGAATTCAGTGGTATCCAGTTGGCGCTTGATACCAAAGAAGATTTTAGTAGAACAGAACAGATTATAAGCTATTTTAAAGAAGATCATACATGTTACGGTATGATCGAGATATTTGAAATCCTGAAAAAAATGCAGTTTTGAACAATAATTTTACAGGCAAACACGGGCCACTGTTGATAGCGGAAATCGGAGGAAATCATGAGGGTGATTTTGACTATGCTAGGCAACTTGTAAAGCTGGCAATAGAGTCAGACATAGACTTTGTAAAGTTTCAGATTTACACTGGTGATGGGCTGGTTTCTTCTGTGGAAAGCCCCCAAAGAAATCAACATTTCAAAAAGTTTGAACTCTCTAAAAATCAACACCTGGAATTGGCTGACATGATTATTGAAGCGGGTATTGGTTATACCTCATCAGTCTGGGATATAGGTTCTCTGAACTGGATAGATAATAAAATAAGCGTTTACAAAATTGGAAGTGGAGATCTTACGGCTCATCCCATTTTAAAAGCGACTGCTGAAATTGGAAAGCCTATCATACTTTCAACAGGGCTTTCCACGGAACAGGAAGTGCTTGAATCTGTAGATTTTATTCAATCTGTAAACCCATTATATAAACAGCCCGATCAATTAGCGTTATTACAGTGCACAAGCATGTATCCCATTCCAGTTAGCGATGCGCATCTAAATGTAATGGGCAGGCTAAAAGAGCTGACCGGTCTTACAGTGGGTTACTCCGATCATACCGAGGGTAGTACGGCCCTAAAATACGCGGTAGCCATGGGTGCAGATATTCTTGAGTTCCACTTTACGGATTCTCGCGAGAATAAAGAATTTAGAGACCATAAGGTTTCTTTGACAAAATATGAGGTACAAGATCTTATTAATGAGATTAAATTGATTGGGCAACTAAAAGGAAAAGGAACAAAGCGACCCTTACCTATCGAGTTGTCTAATGAACATGTAACTTCTTTTAGACGGGCAGTGTATCCCTCGAAAGATATTGAAGCGGGTGAAGTATTTAGTGAGGAAAATCTTACTGTTTTGCGTCCTAATCATGGTATAGACGCCCGAAGTTTTGCTGAGGTACTGGGTAAAAAAGCCAAAAAACCACTTATAAAAGGGCAAAAACTAAACTGGGATGATTTGGACTGACTCTTAAGTCAAATCAAAAGGATTGGCAAGGTGTTGATTCAATTTTCTATGTTTGCCCTCATTTTGTTGAAAGTATAATTTTATAAGCAAGTGTTTATGATTTGGACCCGTAAGACGGTTATGAAACCCCACACTTTTGAAACAAACGAAGTTTGGGAGCGAGAGGAAGAAGGGAAACGTATAGATTATCCTATTCACGTTCTAATGGGTAAAAAAACGAACCTTATAGGTCTCAAAAAGGATATTATCTCCGGAATTAAGAAAAACCTGGAATATTATAAGCGCACAAGAACTGAACTTTACAGCGGGGATGACTTAGAAGAGGTGGGAGAGTGTATGGTGACGGGAATCGCCACATCAGAAACAAAAGAGGTGGCAAATATTTATGGCGCCAGGTACGTGCAAACACCGGATACAGGTCATGTTTATGTCAGATACAGACCAACCAAGTCGGCAATAAATAATTTCTACCTGAATAACATTACCTATGCCGCTACCTACACAAACAAGGAAACCGCCGAGTTTAGGCTGAATTCTATCGCCGTCCCCTGGAGAGACTGGATGGTCAAAACTTATCAATCCATCCATGGCAGAGCTCCCAAAAAAGTACTCGATGTCGGATCAGGTGCAGGTCATTTTGTAGAAGCATGTCGAAGGGATGGTATGGACGCTCATGGAATTGAATTGAGCGAATCGTCTCGTGAGTTTGCGAGAAACACTTGGGGCCTCGAATTAGATGGAAGTGATTTTTTGGATACAACAGAATACTTAGACTATGATGTGGTCACGTTTTGGGGACTCCTTGAACATACACCGAATCCAAAGCAAATTCTTGCCAAAGCTTACGACGTACTTTCAAAGAAATCAGGAATGGTAATTTCCAAACTACCAAGATGGGATTCTCTGAGTTCAGCGAGCCAAAGGGTAAACCCTGATACTATCATCCGTCACATTGATCCCATGGGTCATATCATGTTGTTTTCTGATGCCTCGGCGGCTGAACTGTATGTGCAATCTAATTTTGCACCAAAAACGGCTTGGTACTATGGTATGGATGTGTATGAAACGCTGCTTCAGGTCGGAAACAACTTGGGTGTTTATGATTGCCTAACACAGACAGGAGACTTGCAAATGGAGCTGCAACAATTTATTGACGAAGCCAGATTTTCTGACGGTATTTGTCTATTAGGTGTTCCACAAGATAACGATTAAAATGACACCACTGGTTACAGTATATATCACCAGCTTCAACTATCAGCGTTTTATACGAGAATCTATTGAAAGTGTATTAAATCAAACTTTTCAAAATTTTGAACTTATCATCATTGATGACGGATCTACTGATAATAGTCTTGAGGTAATTGAGGAATACCGATTTCACGATAAGGTAAGGATAATCCATCAAACTAATAAAGGGCTCAACATTACCAATAACATTGCCATGCGTGCTGCTCAGGGCAAATATATTATCCGTCTTGATGCTGATGATTTTTTACGCGAAGACGCTCTACAGGTGATGTCTTCTAAATTGGAAAGCAATGATGAACTCGGGCTTATATTTCCCGATTACTACTATGTGGATGAAGCCGGCGAAATAATCGGAGAGGAGCGAAGGCATAATTTTGAAGAGGTATCATTATACGATCAACCCGCCCATGGCGCTTGTACCATGATCCGCCTTTCATTTCTGAAAAGAAGCGGAGGTTACAATGAGAGCTTTACCTGTCAGGATGGGTATGATCTTTGGATTAAATTCATCTCTCATTACAAGGTGACCAACATCAATGAGCCTCTTTTTTACTACAGACAGCATGGGGACAGTTTATCCTCAAACGAGGACAGGATCTTATCAACACGTAAAAAAATCAAAGATGTTTTTGTCGGGCAGCATTTGACTACGCCTGTCACAACTGCTGTAATTCCAGTTAGGAATACCTTGATTGGCGATGTGAATTGGCCACTTTTTGAAGTGAATGGTAAAACGGTTCTGGAACATAAGGTTGATACCTGCCTCCGTAGCACAAAGCTTTCGGCGGTGGTAGTATCCGTAGCTGAGGAAGATCTGTATCAAAAAGTAGTTGATAAAATTTCGTTTAGTGACAGGCTGACTATTATAAAAAGACCCAGTGAATTTGCCGAGAAAGACCAGTCGCTTTTCAAAACTATTCAGCAATGTTTGGAGCATGTCAGCTCTACCGGACTGAGTACTGAAGCCATTATGTCCGTTTCACTTGAACATCCATTCCTCGATGTTGACATGATCGATGATGTTATTAATACCATTAGTATTTTCAATTCGGATTCTGTCATCACCGTACGGCCTGATAATAATATGTATTATCAACATACAGGACATACTTTGAAACCCATTTCCAATCAAGATAAATTTATAAAGCTGGAGCGTGAGGCTATTTATAAAAGCGCTGGTGGTGTAGTGCTTTCAACCATCAAAAATTTCGAAAAAAATGAACGTTTAATTTCTGGTAAAACGAGCCACGTAATAGTTGATCAGCGTACCGGTTTTAAAGTCGAGAGTAGCTTTGAACTGGATTTGTTTAAGGCACAGGTCAGTCAACGCAGCTTATTGTCAGATAGTTAATTACCTTTTTAGTTAATTGATGCACGTTCGAAAGCATCAATATATGATCCCTCTGTCAGGTTAAGGATCTGTACCCCTCTACTTTTTGCATAACCATTGAGTATAAAATACCCCCTAAAGGCATAGAGGAATTTTTGTAGTACTTCGTGCAGTTTACGCTCACCTCGTCCACCTCTATTCATGGGTTCCGGTTTAGCTGTATCAGTGTCGTAAAAATGCTTTTGAGTAAGCAAAACCCGGATATCCTCCGTTACGCAATTATCTTTTAGCCA
>CALBPF010000355.1 GCA_937899105.1 uncultured Flammeovirgaceae bacterium
ACCTACCCTTTGGACGTCAGTATGATGTGCTACCTCATCCGACCTGTACAGCCTCCGTATCCAGTTCCTGTTCGTTGGAACCGGGGTTTGCAGTCTCGCTTCCTTCAGTGTAGGCCTCACGGCAAACCACCTTGCGACTTGCTAGTGCTTCGGGTTACGAATCCGCGCACAAGGGACTTACACCCTCTGGAATAATTTGGTATCTTAAATACCAGATGCCCATGCTGGGCACACACAAGGTGTATATGCATACGCTTCGGGATACGCACCATACACGGAACGTTGTAGAGCATTGGGGAGATTTAGACCCGAAATCGCAGGCCTGAAAAGATGGCAATTTCGGCTTTTCCAAATTGATTTCAGAAGCTAACGGTTAAGCACTGCCACTTTCATCACTATTTTCGTTTAGCCCTTTGTAAGGCCGTTGCATTAATTGGTATCTCTGCTGTGAGTGCAGCAAGTCCGAGCGTCATTTTGGCTGGAGTGCAAAAGTCCCGATTTGGGGTCGGGACTAGTTGATAAATTTCATTGGTGGTCCGCAAACTGGCGGAACCCCGTTCAGTATAATTTTCAAGTGTAGGGATACATTCTCTTAGGGCTTTTTTAAAACTTAAACAGCAAGAGAATGAAAAAACAAAAGATGCCAATGACCATTGTAAACCCACATGCAGCAGGAATCGATGTGGGAAGTAGGTCCCACTATGTAGCCATCGGACAAGAACAACAAGATGTAAAATCATTCGGAGTATATGCTGAAGACCTCACTGCGATCAAGAAATGGCTACTTGAGAACAAGGTCACTACAGTAGCTATGGAATCTACCGGAGCGTATTGGCAGAATCTCTTTGTAGAGCTTATCAACTCCGATATTGAAGTGGTGCTCACTAATGGCAAGTTCACCAAGAACATCAACCGTAAGAAGATGGATGTTCTAGACTGCCAATGGATACAGAAGCTACATACTCTTGGGCTCCTACCCTCCAGCTTCTTGCCAGATCATACAACCGAAAGACTTAGAACTTACTGCCGACATAGGACAAATATGATACAACAAAGAGCTGATAGCATCCACAAAATGACCAAGTACCTCAAGTACATCAACTTCCGTCTTGACGTGGTAATAAGAGACGTAGCAGGCCAAACTGGAATGAAGATCATCGCAGATATTTGCAATGGAAACCTCAATCCAAAATCTCTGGCAGCTCACCTGTAGAAAATCAGAAGAAGAAATAGCCAAGGCTCTGGTATCCAACAAAAGACAAGATTACCTCTTCGGTCTTAAGCAGGAGTTTGCAAGATATCAATTCTACTCTACCATGATCAATGATTGCGACAAGGAAATCAGCGCATTCCTTGAGCAATCCACCCAACAAAAGGAAGAGGTAGTGGATGACATCCCCGACAACAAATACTTCAAAAGATAAAACAAGAATGCCATCAAAGAAATAGACTTAAACATCGCATCTTATCAATACTTTGATGGTGTAGATCTACTCGCTATTCCAGGCGTAAGCCACTCCACCGTACTCACACTAATGAGTGAAATCGGATCTGAAGGGTTCCATAAATTCCCTACAGCACAACACTTTACCTTTTAGCTCAAGCTCGCTCCGAACAACAAGATCAGCGGTGGCAGAGTCCTCTCAAATAGAATACCTCAAGGCAGTAACAGACTCAAAATTGCCCTTCGCAATGCCGCAAATGCTGTGGGTAATATCAAAGACTCTGATCTTGCCAAGTTCTTCAGAAAAAATCGCCTTCAAGAAAGGAAGGCAAACAGCCTTACATGCCAAAGAATAATTACCTATTTTTAGATCAGAAAAGATGTATCGTAAGCAAGATGAGAAAACAGATCAAAGAAATGGGAGTCAATCCTGATGAAATAGGGTTTTCTAGAGCGGAAAGAGACAAATTAGCCTCACTACTCAATCCTGATAATCAGTCACTTAGCTTACGTTAGTCAGTATAAGTCCCGGTATTCAACTCATCCTGTGAAATCTTATTCCAGTTCATGGAATAAAAAATCCTCTGAAAACGAATTATTGGGTTTTAAAAATAACTTCTTTCGGTGGTAATCAATGATGACATTAAACTTGTTGATGTATTCCAGTCCTATTAAACCTAAGTAGCCTTCCCATGACAATACCCCCTTCTCTGCATTTGATAATGCAACCGGCATTTCTCCTAATTCAAATCCTCCCAGCGTCAGTGATTGGATAATGTCGACATCCATTTGCGCTTTCGAGGATCTTCTGATTCAGAACGTGATAAAGATTTGAACGCTAACGGCAGTGCGTTTTCACGCTTGTAAGTTGCATTGATGATAAGCGGAAAGGCGGTATTACCTGTATCAAAAAATACCTTACCATTGAATGTGGCCCCGTTTTCTAGCACGAAAGTCACCTCTACCTCAGGTGTGCAGTAAGATTCTACAAACTTTACTGCTTTATATCCTTTCGTATCTGGCCTTCCTTTCCGCTCATAGAATGTAATCGTTTGTGTGTCAAAATCAGTGTGAGTTACATATTTTATGAACAAATCGAACCCAATAATGCCGTTAATATCGCCCAAGTGGGACAGGTCTCTTACATTAAGCTCAATGCCTTCCAAAAGCACTTTTTCAGTGATGGTGATCCGTTGTTTCTCTGTTTTCCTTCCATCATGAGTCTCACTACTTGCCCATATAGATTCGAATGTGCCTTCTAGTAGACTTAAATTCAGTTCGCTAGCCATTTCATCATCAATAAGGGTAGACGATGCACCAGTATCTAAAATAAATTTTGAGACTTTTTTCTTATTGATGAGAAGTTCAATTTGTATCAATCCATTTTCATTTATTGAAAATGGGATTTTTCCGATAGGCTTGTTTTTCCCTATTGCGTTACAGGAAAATAAGGCTGCTAATAACACCAAGAGGTACGTTGTTTTCTTTATCATCGCTTTTTACTTTTTGATGTAATTAAGTGATAAAGCTATGCTTTGCGTGCTATGCTAAGAAGCATAAAACAACAAAACGGGTGAAAAGAATAACGAAGCGGGTGAAAAAAAGAATCTAAGTTGACTTCATTGAGATTCTAACCATGCCCTGAACCTAGGAGTAACTTCCGAACTGGTAATAGCCCTTTTTTCAGTACCTTTTATTTGGAGTGAAAGCCGGTTCTTGAAATAGTGCTCCATTGACTCGATAAAGCCGATATTAACAATCTGGCTCCTGTTAATCCTGAAAAAAACTCTTGGATTCAATTTTTCAACAAGCACCCCTATACTCTGCGAAAGCAAGTGTGTTTTACCCTTATGATCTATGCATTTGCAAAAAGTCCCTTTTGCCATAATTAAACTCACATCCACAGTATTCAACAGGTACACGCTCTTTGTATTTTTAATGACCAATCGGTCTTTGTAATCCTTACGTGTTTGATGAAGAAGTTCTCGAAATTGACTCATCATATCAGGGTCAATTTCTACTCGTACCGTATCCTTGAAAAGGACCTCATACTTGGCAAATGCGGCACAAAGTTCCTCATGCGTGTACGGTTTTAACAGGTAGGCAATACCATTGCTTTTAAATGCTTCAAACAAATACTTATCGTATGCAGAGCAAAAGATAATCGGACATCTGATGGTGACTTCTTTGAAGAGATCAAACGAGTTACCATCCAATAATTCTATATCGGCCAAAATCAAATCGTACCGATCATCTTGCAATAAATGGTCTTTTGCTTCCGAGACGGTACGAGCCCAATCAAAGTGCAACTCGTTCTTGAAATACACTTTCAAGTGCGCTTGCAGCTTTTCAAAAGCCGGAATTTCATCTTCTAATATTAAGAGGATCATAGATATTAAAAAGATTTTAGGTCACGACTAATTCGATGAGAGGAATACACACCTGAAATCTGGATTCGCTATTCAATACCGTCATTTCTTTATCAAAAAGAAGTGTATACCGCTCTTTTAAATTCTTCAACCCTGTCCCGAAGGTTTCCCGACTTTCAGGGATTTGATCTTTATTATTTGTTACCGTCACTTGCTCTTGCTCGATGGTGATGGTTATTTGTATTGACTTTCCTGCTATCACTCGGTTGTGCTTCACCACATTTTCAATTAAAACTTGTAAGGCTCCTACTGGTAAGTATTTATCAGCTTTTGGGTTTTGACCTTTTATATCAAAAACATAGGCTTTTCCGAAACGGGTCTCGATTAAGTAGAAATAATTTTTAATCATGGATAATTCCCCATTCAGGGAAACTACCTCCTGATCTTTCATATTGATTAAATATCTATATAATGCAGAAAGGTGAGCGATGTATTTTTTAGCTTTCTCAGGGTCGCTGGTTATTAAAGCATCGAGCGTGTTTAGGTTATTAAACAAAAAGTGAGGGTTTAACTGCGCCTGTAACAATTTGAGTTCACCTTCCTTTTGCTTTTTTTCCGTTTGCGCCAGCTCAAGCTGAGCTTCGAAATACTTCTTAGCCAAAAGAATAGCTAGTGGAAGGCCGGCACTGGAAGCACTATTATTGAGGCCTTTTATGATTAAATCATGAATGGGTGGATACGTTTCCCACGGAATATGGTAGGCCCAATGCCATAGCGTTATTCTAAAAATTCCGAAGGTTACCAATACCAAAATGCCCAGTATAGAAAACACTAAATAGTTCTTCCTGTTGATCAAAAAGGTGGGGGTCAACCAGATAAAAAAGATCAGTACAATAGCTAGTGAGCTGATAAGTGAAGCAGGCACTCCAACCAAGTAGCCTTCAAGAGAAGGGCCTGTATTTACCTGAGAATAGGTAGAGCCATCAGGTCGTATAAAATTATAGGTGACTTGATGAAAATGAAACGTATGATCGTACAATTCCACGAGCACAAATGCCACGAAATAGATCAACAGCAATAGATAATCTGATTTATTGAATTTTGTATTGATCATATCATGGGATAAATAATCTTTTTATCAGCTAGAATAATAAGAAAAAGCCCTGAACTGAAACGAATCTAAAGGACACCATCCTTAAACGAAGTTAGTTTTTTATAAATGAGGGCGCAATCTGATAGGTTGCAAGAACCTTAAAGTAAAATCACATTACAACTAAATCCACATAA
>CALBPF010000356.1 GCA_937899105.1 uncultured Flammeovirgaceae bacterium
AACTATCTGCTGAGGAGCGATTTGGTTTAAAGTCTCAAATTAATCGCGCTGCTGTTTCTATACCAAGTAATGTGGCTGAAGGAAGTGCTAGAAGTAGCGATAAAGCATATAAACAGTTCATTGAATATTCACTTGGTTCGGCTTATGAGCTTGAAACTCAGCTTTTGATTATAAAGGAGCTTGAGCTGATTCAAGGTGAAGATTTGGATAAACTATTGGCAGAGGTGCTAAACGAGCAAAGAATGGTAAGTGGTTTTTTATCAACACTTAAAGCTTGAGGCATGAAGAGTGTAGCAAAAGAGCTATGCAGATTAAAAGAGGGGCTAGAAACGATTGGCGGGCGTGAGGCGTGAAGCTAATGACGTGGAGCGATTAACATGAGGCAAAACAGCTCTCACAGTTATCACAAGCCTGTAATGCTGAACGAATGCATTGAAGCACTCAACATCAAAAGTGACGGTACATATGTAGATCTCACTTTTGGTGGAGGCGGGCATTCAAGGGAGATATTAAAGTACCTCGATGGTGGGCATTTATATGCATTTGATCAGGATGTAGATGCCAAAGCAAATGCAGAAAGTATAGATCAACGTTCTTTCACATTTATTGAAGCTAATTTCCGACACCTTGCCAGGTATCTGAAAATGTATGGAGTGACTTCGGTCGATGGAATTTTGGCTGATTTGGGTATTTCATCGCACCAGATTGATGAAGCGGATCGAGGCTTTAGTACTCGGTTTAATGCAGAACTGGACATGCGTATGGATCGCTCTTCTCAGCTTACGGCCAAAGAGGTGATAAACACTTACTCTGAAAAGCATTTACAAGACATTTTTAGCCGGTATGGTGAGGTTCGGAATGCAAGAACATTGGCGCAGGCAATTGTCGCTCATCGCATAAATCAACCGATTAATTCTGTGGAGGATTTAAAGCAGATTTTAAGTCGTTATGCGATGCGAGGCAAGGAAAACCGCTACTACGCACAGGTGTTTCAGGCCATTCGCATTGAAGTGAATCAAGAGCTTAACGCACTAGGTGAAGTACTTGAGCAGTCAGTCAAGTTGCTAAAGCCGGTTGGAAGGCTGGTGGTCATGTCGTATCACTCGCTAGAAGATAGGCCTGTAAAAAACTTCATTGCAGCTGGCAATATAGAAGGCGAAGTTGAAAAGGACTTTTATGGCAATGTGATAAAGCCATTACAAGCTGTAAACAGAAAGCCGATAGTAGCTTCAGAGAAAGAAATAAATGAAAATAATCGCGCTCGGAGCGCTAAGCTTCGAATCGCAGAAAAGAAATAGATATGGCAGTAAATACATTTAAACTCAAAGAGGGAACATCCAAGAGGAGCATTTTTTCGCGTGTCGAAAGATGGATTCGTTTGGAGGGAGTATTTGGTTATGGCCTGCCGTTGAAGTATTTGCCTTATGTACTATTTGTAACAGCAGTTGGGATCTTCTATATCGGCAATAGCCATTATGCTGAAAAGAATATCCGCAAGATCGATGCTATGAAAAAGGAGATCGAAGATCTTCGTGCTGATTACACTACGCTTAAGGCTGACTATATGTATGCCAGCAAGCAATCGGAAGTAGCTAAGAAAGTGGAAAAGTTAGGTATAAAGGAAAGTTTACGACCACCTGAAAAAATTACGATTACTGCAGAGTGAATATAAAACGGTCCATATTATTAAGAGTAAGGGTTGCCTTTTTACTGGTAGCTGTTTTTGCAATTGCTGTAATTGTTAAGACCAGTCGTATTCAGTTTGCTGAAGGCGAAAAGTGGAAAGAGATGGCGGATCAGATCAGCTATCAAACCCGCACGGTGAAAGCCACGCGCGGTAACATTTACTCTGACAATGGCAGCTTGCTTGCTACGGACCTACCTTTCTACAAAGTGGCATTTGACGCTACACGCCCTTCTGATGAAGTATTTCAGGATGGAGTTGACTCTTTAGCTTATGAATTGTCATCTTTTTTTAACGATAAGTCAGCAGAATCTTACAAAAGGATCCTTAAGAATGCCCGGGCTACCGATCGTCAGTATGTACTACTCAATCGTAAGCAGATAGGGTATCAGGGTAAAAAGGAAATGGAGAGCTGGCCTATTTTCGAAAAAGGACGCCTTAAAGGAGGGGTGATTTTTGAAAGGGTTGACAAGCGCTTTCGTCCATTTTCCAATCTTGGTCATCGTACAATTGGTTTTATCAATGAAAACAATAGAGGAGCCGGGCTTGAGTATAGTTTTAATGAGCAATTGGCTGGTAAGGATGGAGAGGCGCTTTACCAAAAAATAGCAGGTGGAGGCTGGAAACCACTTTATGATGGTTCAGAAGTTAGAACCGAACACGGTTTGGATATTGAGACTACTATTGATGTAAACCTTCAAGATATAAGTGAATCAGCGTTGCTAAGAGCGCTTGATTATCACGAAGCGGATTACGGTGTAGTGACTGTGATGGAAGTTGCTACTGGTGAGGTAAAGGCCATTGTTAATCTGGAAAGAAACGATAAGGGGTATTACTACGAGCGTTATAACTACGCGGTGGGTGGTCTTGTGGAACCGGGGTCGACTTTCAAGCTAGCCACTATGATAGCTCTCTTAGATGGCGCCGGAATTAGTATCAATGATTCCGTAGACACCGGAAATGGCATTCAGAAATTCTATAACAATACGGTGCGGGACCATGATGAGGGTGGCTATGGAAAGATTACCATTAAAGAGGCCTTTGAGAAGTCTTCAAACGTAGCGATGGCCAAGCTGGCAGACCAGTACTTCGGTCCGGAACCGGCTCGCTTCCTAGGTTATGTTGATCAAATTGGTGTGAATGAGCCACTTGGGGTACAAATAAAGGGTGAAGGGCAGCCTAAGATCAAGCGACCGGCAGATAAAGCCTGGAGTGGAATAACGCTCCCCTGGATGGCTTATGGTTATGGCTTGGAGCTTACACCATTACAAACCCTGGCTATGTTCAATGCAGTGGCCAATGGTGGTAAAATGATTCGACCGGTAATAGTTAAGCGGGTCAGGAAGGCAGACAAGATTGTTAAAGAATATAATAGTGTCGTTTTAAAAGGGCAGATATGCTCCGAGAAAACTTTATTAAAGTTGAGAATTCTTCTGGAAGGTGTAGTCGAAAATGGCACGGCTCAGAATATCAGTAATGCGCACTACAAGATTGCTGGTAAGACCGGCACAGCTCAAATCCTTGAAAATGGTCGACATACCAAAAAGTACTATACCTCTTTTGCGGGTTACTTCCCTGCTGATGAGCCAAAGTATAGCGCTATTGTACTCATAAAGAATCCTAAAGGATGGCGACAGTATGGTAGCAATGTTGCAGCACCTGTGTTTAAAGAGATTGCTGACAATATCTATTCGCGAGATATTGAAATGCATGATCCTTTGGAGGCTGAATTTATGGCTGAAGCCGGAGTTTTTCCATTGATCCGATCCGGGAATCAGCAAGACTTAAAACTCGTCTGCAACGAACTGGGTGTCTCTAATCACTCCAATAGTGAGGCACAGTGGGTACGAACAAGAGTGGTAGGTAACTCGGTCGAGTGGAGAGAAAACAAAATGGCAGAAAGTCTGATGCCCGATGTTACCGGCATGACGCTTCGAGATGCACTATTTGTGCTCGAGCAGTCAGGTTTGGTAGTAAGTACTGAAGGCAAGGGACGTGTAGTGCAGCAATCTAAACCAGTTGGCAGGAGAGTGAATAAAGGTGAGCAGGTAAAGTTGAAATTGAGTTAATGAAAGCGCTAAAGGATATATTGTACAAGGTTTCACTTGTTTCCACTTCCGGAAATATGGGTGGAGAGGTAGGTAGTATCGCTTTCGATTCTCGAAAGGTGCAAGTAGGTACTTTGTTCGTGGCAGTAAAAGGCACTCAAGTAGACGGACACGATTTTATTACCAAGGCTATTGAAAGTGGCGCGGACTTCATCGTTTGTGAGAAAATTCCTTCAAAACTTGTGGAAGGAGTGACTTATGTAGCTGTAAAAGACAGCGCTGATGCTTTGGGGGTTATAGCTTCAAACTTTTATGACAATCCGAGTTCCAAGCTAAAATTAGTGGGTGTTACCGGTACCAATGGTAAGACCACAGTAACCACGCTGCTTTTTGATCTTTTTCGTCAAATGGGGTATTCTACCGGGCTTTTGTCCACAGTCGTTAATAAAATTGACAATAAGACCATTGAGGCTTCGCATACAACTCCTGATGCGATCAGTCTCAATGAAATGCTGGCAAAAATGGTGGATAACGGCTGTGAGTTCTGTTTCATGGAGGCGAGTTCACATGCTATAGACCAACGCCGAGTTGCAGGGATTGAATTTGCCGGTGGAGTGTTCACCAATATCACTCACGATCATCTTGACTATGACAAAACCTTTGATGCCTATATAGCTGCCAAAAAGAGGTTGTTTGATGATTTGTCTGCATCAGCCTTTGCTTTGGTAAATGTGGACGATAAGCGTGGCAGGATCATGCTTCAGAATACTAAAGCCACCAAGAACACTTTCGCATTGAAAAGTGTGGCAGAGTTCAGAGCCAAGTTGATGGCAAATTCGCTCCACGGCTTGGAAATGGATATTGACGGCAAACATGTTTGGTTTAAGCTCATCGGAGATTTCAATGCCTATAACTTGCTGGCTGTCTATGCCACTGCTGCTTTGTTAGGTGAGGATCGTGATGAGGTATTGACTCAGCTTTCATTGCTCAAAGGCGCTCCGGGCCGGTTTGAACAAGTTATAACGGACGCTGAGATTACAGCAATCGTAGATTATGCCCACACGCCTGATGCACTCAAAAATGTTCTTGACACCATAGATGAATTACGTACAGGAAATGAGCAGGTGATCACGGTAGTCGGTTGTGGCGGCAATCGCGATAAATCAAAAAGGCCATTGATGGCGGCAATCGCGTGTAAGCTAAGTAATAAGGTGGTGCTAACTTCAGATAATCCTCGAGATGA
This sequence comes from uncultured Flammeovirgaceae bacterium, assembly GCA_937899105.1. Classification (GTDB taxonomy): domain Bacteria; phylum Bacteroidota; class Bacteroidia; order Cytophagales; family Cyclobacteriaceae; genus Fulvivirga. Next base: position 4,976 of record CALBPF010000356.1, read on the forward strand.
AGATCCTATTGCCATCATCAAGGAGATGCAAGCGGGAGTGAGCCCTGCTGATTTTAAGAAGACTGTGGTTTTAGCGGATCGAGAAGAAGCCATTAAAACGGCATGCCTTATGGCTCAAAAGGGTGATATCATCTTGGTAGCTGGTAAAGGACATGAAACTTACCAGGAGATTAAAGGAGTAAAACATCCTTTTGATGACAAAGAAGTATTAGGTCGAATGTTAAACCTGTTTGCTAATTAACTATGCTCTATTACCTCTTTGACTATCTGGAATCGCAATTTGACCTTATCGGGGCAGGGGTATTTCAATATATCTCCTTCAGGGCGGGAATGGCCGCTGTGATCTCGCTTTTCATTACTGTAACGCTCGGCAAGCGGATTATTAGGATGCTTCATGCCAGGCAAGTCGGTGAAAGTATTAGAGACCTTGGTCTTCAGGGGCAGATGGAAAAGAAGGGCACGCCAACTATGGGTGGTTTGATGATCCTAAGTGGGATCCTTGTGCCGGTTCTGTTATTCGCTCAACTGGATAATGTATATGTTATTCTCCTCATTGTCGCTACTGTTGGACTTGGACTAATTGGTTTTCTTGATGACTACATCAAGGTGTTTAAGAAAAATAAAGAGGGTCTTGCAGGGCGATTTAAGATAGTAGGTCAGATTTCAATCGGGTTGATCGTTGGCCTTACACTTTACTTTAATAATGATGTGGTGGTTCGAGAGTATTCCGATGAACCAGTCGAGCAAAATGGTGAGTTAGTTAGGTTGTATGAGGACGTTAAATCCACAAAAACTACAGTCCCATTCTTAAAGGATAATGAGCTCGATTACGATAAAATACTTCCCTTTTTAGGACATGACTTCACCTGGATCATTTACGTGTTGATTGTTATCTTCATTATCACAGCAGTGTCCAATGGAGCCAATATCACGGATGGTATAGATGGTCTGGCCGCAGGCACATCCGCTATTATTGGATTAACCTTAGCGATTTTCGCCTACTTATCTGGCCGTGTCGATTTCTCCGACTATCTGAATATTTTACATATTCCAAATCTTGGAGAGGTCGTTATTTTTTGCACAGCCTTTGTAGGCGCTTGTATTGGTTTCTTGTGGTATAACAGTTTTCCCGCCCAGGTATTTATGGGAGATACGGGAAGCCTTTCACTGGGAGGTATCATAGCCGTGGTGGCTCTTGTAGTTCGCAAAGAACTTATGATCCCTTTGCTGTGCGGCATCTTTGTAATCGAGAATATCTCTGTGATGCTGCAAGTGGGGTATTTCAAGTATACGAAGAAGAAGTACGGAGAGGGAAGACGCATCTTCAAAATGGCCCCTTTACATCACCATTATCAGAAAATGGAATTACATGAATCCAAGATCGTGACACGGTTCTGGATTGTGGGTATACTGTTAGCGATTTTAAGCTTGGCTACATTGAAATTGAGATGATGACTATTGCTATATATGACAATGTTCTTCCATGGTTTTTGTCCTCACAAACCGGAAAACGTGATGTTAATGGTCTGTGGAGAAACAGACCAGGGGTAGGAAAAATGAATTCAAAACATATTTTATTTAAGTCATTCCGCAGTGAAACGGAGGAATCTTTGCCACAAAGAAAGGTGGCCACTCCTCTTCTGGGTGGCAAAGATGTCTCCACTACGTTACATAGCTTATGGATTGAAAGCAAGCGAAATAAATCAATCGAAAATCACCAATTAAAAAAATCAAAATCAAAAAGATGATAAATATATGTGACATATATAGCGGTCTATTTGAGCTTTCGAAAAAAGGATTTCAACGTCTTATTCACCTTCCTTGGTTTGTGTCCTCACAAACTGAAACGGTGAATTGGTCTGTGAAGACACATACTCTAGACGAGGATGAAATGGAAATAAATGAAATGATAATTCAATCTTAAATCAAAAAACCATCAATAATCGATTAACCATACTAGGAGCTGGAGAAAGCGGAACAGGAGCGGCCTTGTTGGCAAAAGCTAAGGGGTTTGATGTGTTTGTTTCGGACTACGGTAGCATTACCGATACATATAAAGCTGAGTTGGAGGAGGCCAATATTGCTTACGAAGAAGGAAAGCATTCCAAAGCCAAAATCCTTGAATCACAGATCATTATTAAAAGTCCCGGAATTCCTGAAACTGCGGCTATAGTCAAGAAAGCCATTGATTCAGATATCCGTATTGTGGATGAATTAGAATTTGCCACTCATTATACAAGCGCGAATATCATTGCCATCACAGGTACTAACGGCAAAACCACAACTACACTTTTAACTTATCACTTATTGAAAAGTGCCGGTTATAATGTAGGACTAGCGGGAAATGTGGGTCATAGCCTGGCCAAACAGGTAATTGATGATCAATACGATTACTATGTAGTTGAGATCAGCAGTTTTCAGCTTGATGGAACGCTCACTTTTAAGCCATTTATCAGTGTGCTGCTGAATATCACACCGGATCATATGGATCGATATGAATATAAGATCGAGAACTACGTGAATTCAAAATTCAGGATTGTCCAGAATGCTGGCGCCAATGATCATTTCATTTACTACAGCGGTAATCAATTGATCGCTGGTGGTGTGTCTGCGAGGAATATTGAGGCTCAAATGCATAAAGTTTCTTTAGCGGATGAAACCGAGGTTTATGCAGATAATGGGTTGATGCACTTTGATGGTTTCAGTATTTCTCAATCAGATACAGTTCTTAGGGGAAGCCATAACGCTATTAACATGATGGCGGCTGTAAAAGCAGCGCTCCTGGTAGATGTTCCCGAGGAGAGTATACGATCAGGTCTAAAAACCTTCAAAAATGCACCTCACCGGCTCGAATACGTCACTTCTATCAATAATGTCGATTTCATTAACGACAGCAAGGCCACAAATGTAGATGCTGTAGGTTATGCCTTGGAAAGCTTTTCAGAGCCTTTAGTTTGGATAGCCGGAGGCGTAGATAAGGGGAATGACTATGACTTGATCATGGAATCTGTCAATAAGAAAGTTAAGACACTAGTTTGCCTGGGTAAAGATAACAGCAAACTGCGAGAAGCCTTCCATAATGAAATAGTGAATCTGCTTGAAACGGATAATATTAAAGACGCAGTAAAATCATCACTGGAATATGCTCAAGCACATGATGTAGTACTGCTGTCCCCGGCCTGTGCCAGCTTCGATCTATTTAATAATTATGAAGATCGTGGTGACCAGTTTAAGGCCGCCGTTTGGGAATTGAAAAAAGAATTTGAGAATAAGGAGGCCTTGTCATGATGCAGAAAGTGAAAATATGGATAGATGAGCATGTGAAAGGTGACCCTGTCATCTGGGCTGTAGTGATCGCACTTTCACTGATCAGTATTCTTGTAGTTTATAGCGCCACTGGCACACTGGCCTTCAAGCGAATGACCAACCCGGAGGCTTATCTTTTTAAGCATACCGCATTAGTGGGTGTGGGGATCTTTGCTATGTGGTTGGCCCATAGAGTCGATTATAGATACTACTCAAAACTTTCCAGAGTTACGCTGTGGACAAGCGTTCCCTTACTAATATATACGTTCACCAATGGGGTAAACTTAAATGACGCCTCCCGATGGATCCAGATCCCCGTAATTAACGCATCGTTTCAGCCTTCGGATCTGGCCAGTTTGGCCTTGATCACAAGCCTGGCAAGCATGCTTTCAAAACGTCAGTTGAATATTGCTGATTTTAAAGATTCACTTATTCCAATTCTTATATGGTGTGGAGTAATTTGTGGGCTGATTGCACTTACCAACCTGTCATCAGCGATACTGCTATTCTTGACCTGCATGCTGATCATGTTTATCGGTCGTGTGCCGGTTAAGTATCTAGCTATGTTGGTGTTTGTGGGGGCTATCGCAGGCGTAGGCGCTTTGAAGTTTGGTGTTCGCGGTGATACCGCAAAAAGCAGGGTTGAGAGCTTTGTTAGCGGTAAAGATTTACCCTTCCAGGCCAAACATGCACGAATTGCAGTGGCTACAGGGGGAATATTTGGCAAAGGGCCGGGCAATAGCCAGCAGCGAAATATTCTGCCTCACCCATATTCAGATTTTGTGTATGCCATTATAGTTGAGGAATATGGCCTGATTGGGGGATCTGTGGTTTTGATCCTTTATCTGGTACTGTTATACCGAGGAATGAAAGGAGTGGTGAATAGCGAACGCGCCTTTGGTGGATTACTGGCGGCAGGATTAAGCTTCGCAATTGTGCTACAGGCGATGGTGAACATGGGAGTCGTGGTCGGTCTTGGTCCGATAACGGGATTGCCTCTGCCATTGGTCAGCATGGGAGGTACATCACTTCTGTTTACCGGTATTTCAATTGGTATCGTACTCAGTGTGAGTAGAGGAGAGGTGGATAGTACCTGGGGTGGTAACGTTAAAAACTCTGTAAGAATGGCTTAGGGCAAAGAGCTTAGAGCAGCATAGTGTTTTGAAATAAATGGAAAAAGAAATAAAGAAATAACTAAAGACAAAGGACTTAATACTAAACACTCAAGACTAACGACTTTTGACTAAAAACAGACCATATCGATTCATAATTAGCGGAGGAGGTACAGGAGGCCATATCTATCCAGCATTAGCTGTGGCAAATGAAATTAAGGCGCGAGAAAAGGACGCTGAGATCTTATTTGTTGGAGCCAAAGGCAAAATGGAGATGACCAAAGTACCTGAGGCCGGCTATCCTATCAAAGGGCTATGGATCAGTGGTTTGCAGCGCAGAGTTACTATTGATAACCTTTACTTCCCTTTTAAGGTGATCTCAAGTTTCCTGAGCGCTAAGAAAATATTGAAAAGCTTTAAGCCTGATGCTGTAGTTGGTTTCGGAGGTTATGCAAGCGGACCGATCATGATGGCCGCTAATTCCAAGAACCTTCCTGCCATGATCCAGGAGCAGAACTCATATGCGGGTCTTACAAATAAAAAATTAGGTACAAAAGCGGCTAAAATATGTGTCGCTTACGACGGCATGGAGCGCTACTTCCCTAAAGAAAAGATCAAACTCACAGGTAATCCCGTGCGGAGTGACATTTTAAGCCTTGCTGACAAGCGAATAATGGCCTTTGAGCATTTCAACCTTCATCCCGACAAACCTTGCTTGTTGATTCTTGGAGGCAGTCTTGGCGCACGCACCATTAATAACAGCGTAATTGCCGGATTGCCCAAAGTTATACATGGGGGAGTTCAGTTGATCTGGCAGACGGGCAAGCTCTACTACCAGGAAATGAAAGCGTCTGCCAATAACCTCGTTTTGTCTAATATAAGGATACTGGAATTCATAAAAGAAATAGACTTAGCTTATGCTGCCGCTGATGTGGTCATCTCCAGGGCAGGAGCCCTTTCTATTTCAGAGTTATGCCTGGTAGGTAAGCCGGTGATTTTTGTACCATCTCCGAATGTAGCCGAGGACCATCAGACAAAAAATGCATTAGCGCTGACTGAAAAAAATGCGGCTGTACTGGTAAAAGACTCTGATGCTGTGGATAGTATGATCCCTAAAGCCTTGGAATTATTACAAGATGAAGATCGTAGAAAAATACTTTCTGATAAAATAAAGACCTTGGGGAAACCTAAGGCTACGGAAGATATTGTCAATGAACTTATGGAACTGGTGGGATGAATATCAGGGACTACCATATCGTCTTTTTCATAGGTGTCGGAGGCATAGGTATGAGCGCTTTGGCACGGTGGTTTAATGCCAATGGTTTCAAAGTATATGGCTATGATCGTACGGAAACCCCATTGACTAAAGAGTTGTTCAAAGAAGGTATATCTATTCACTACGAAGATCAGATCGACCTGATCCCAAATCAGCTTTATGACGGCAAAGGCTTGGTGATTATTACCCCAGCCATTCCAAAGTCTCATAAGCAGATGAATCATTTGAAAGATCAGGGCTTTGAACTTCATAAGCGTTCACAAATTCTGGGAATGATCTCTGATCAGTTCACTACAGTGGCTGTGGCCGGTACGCATGGGAAGACCACCACGTCATCCATGATCGCGCATTTATTGAAGTCAGCGGGGCTTGATGTTACCGCTTTCCTGGGTGGAATAGCCACGAATTACAATACAAACTTCATAGCTAACCGGGGTAGTGACAAGGTCATAGCTGTGGTAGAAGCTGACGAGTTCGACCGTTCATTCTTGACGCTACATCCGGACATTGCGGTGATCACTTCTACTGATGCTGACCACCTGGATATCTATGGAAATAAAGACGCGCTAAAAGATTCTTTTAAAGCATTTATCAAACAGGTTAAGGCCGCTGGAAAGCTCTTTGTAACAGAGGCGGTGGCTAATGATCTGGATGTTTCAAATACAAAAATATTTATCAGATCCTTTGGTTTAAACCGGGGACAATTTTTTGCCAGCAATTTCTCCATCGTTG
>CALBPF010000357.1 GCA_937899105.1 uncultured Flammeovirgaceae bacterium
CCTAACCCGACCTGATTTTGGAAAAATGAGCTATGTCCCGAAAGTAGGACTGTGGTGGGTGCCCCTTCTACTCCGCCCCATTGCGACCGGTATTGTAGATCGAAGCTGGCTACATCATTAACCCCTGCATAGGCCGGGTTTACGGGTAGTTGATTGAACTGATATTGACTCAAAAGTGGATCCTGCTGCGCATAGATGGGATGAGCCAAAATAACTAAAAGAAGGTATAAAGTTTTTTTCATCGTTTTGAAATTTTATTGGCTATCTCCTCAAAAAGAGGAATCCGGTTAATTCTTCATTTTCGGTCTTTACCACATAGAAGTATGTCCCCTCCACTAGCTCGCCTTCAGCGCCTACATTACCGGTTCCTTCGAACCGCGTGGTTTGATTATCATAGCCTGTAGCCTCGTACACCTTGTCCCCCCAACGGTTGAAGATCTGTACCGAGTTGTCTGCGAAAGATTCGATATTTTCAATTTTGAGGAAATCGTGTTTTCCATTATCGTTAGGCGCTACGGCGTTGTATACGATCAATGCACCTCCCGAGGGCTGATCTGAAAATTCAACCAATATAGGAAAGGTAAAACTACCTATATCCGTGTCTATTAAAACTGTAGTACTAAACGTGCCCGCATTCTGACTTGACGCAATAATATCGAAGTTGCCAGAGGCTCCGACAGGAACCTGAGTCGGGGGATTACTGATGGAGAAGATATTGGGTTCCGAAACCTGTATTGAGTTGATATTAATAACGGTTTGGCCCGTATTGTCGATCACAAAGGATCGTGTAACAGTTACTCCAACCTGGGCCATTCCAAAATCTATAGGAGAAGATTGGGCATTGATTATCGACTGATTTTGATCAGAATCAGTGACGGAGAAACCTATGTTCGGGTCGATGACCGCCAAAACAGCGGATTGACTAACTACTGTATTGCAGCTACTCGTAACGACACATACGTAAAAACCAGCATCAGATGGCATGACATCCGACAGGGAAAGAGAACTGCTCGTTTCATTGTCCAGATCGCTGCCGTCTTTCTGCCACTGATAGGTTAGATTGTCTCCTGATGCAGTTACAGTAAAAGTCGCCGTACCTCCGATATTAACGGTTTCATCCTGTGGCTGACTAGTGAGCGTTGCAGGAAGCAAAACGTTCGCAACGGCTTCTACTCTTGGACTCTCACAACCATTTTCATTGATCGATACGAAAAAGCTTGAAGTAGCGGCGAGGGTTGGAGTATCATAAACGCTGTTTACCTCGCCCGTTAAAGGACTTCCTCCGGTGGGGGCATCATACCAGCGATAATTACCGTCTGTTGAGCCGGAGGCGGTCAGCGTTATACTCGTATTAAGACATCCGGAACCATCCACGACAGAAGGGGTGGATGGGATAGTGACCACGTTTAAAACGGCATCTGCACTGGTGACGTCAGCAGCAAAATCCCCGGAAATAATGCACCTGTATTGGAAACCATCTTGCGCTGTGGTTATATTGGAAATGGTCAGGTCAGCTGTTGTGGACCCCGAATAAGCTCCGGCATCCGAAAGATTGGTAAATCCCGATCCCTGATCTTCCTGCCATTGGTAAGTGAGATTAGAGGTCCCAGTCGCAGTGATGATAAAGGAGGCGTTATCACCTTCGCAAAGACTTTCATTAACCGGTTGATCCGAGATTACAATGGAGGCACTTGAAGTAACCGCGTTTTTGTAAATAACCAGTTCATCAGGATTGGTTGAGGTAAGTATGATGTCGGCCCGGTCGTCATCGTCCAGATCAGCAATATCAAGATCAGCAGGCACAGCATTATTAGATCTTGTGTAAAGTTGCTCGGTAGCAAATGAAGAGGCATCCATGGAGGCAGTATTGTTTTTGAATACACTGAAAGTGGCTCCTATCCCAGATAAAAAAGCATTTACGGTGATGATCTCAGGTTTACCGTCCCCATCTAAGTCATGTATGCGCAACAGTCTTGGTGAAGCCGATACCGGATAATTGTAGGTATCGAAATTCAAATTCCCAATAGTACTTTGGTTGT
>CALBPF010000358.1 GCA_937899105.1 uncultured Flammeovirgaceae bacterium
GGGAGAATATGAAAACATAAAAAAAGAAGCCGTAGAGCGAATTGAGAACCTTCGTAAAGGAGATGCCAAAATAAAGATCATTTTGCCCAAAAATAAAGTAGCTAAAAACACGGAAGTAAGAATAAAATTAAAAAGACATGACTTTAAATGGGGGGCAGTAGTTAATTCCGCTTTTGAAGTCTCTCCCTACTCAAAACAATACAAAGAGATATTTTTGAAGTATTTTAACGCTGCTGGTTTTGGCTTAGGACTGAAACCAAAACATAGAGGAAATAGACATGAAGAAATTGCCGAAAAAATAATTTCATGGCTTAAACAGAATGGCTATTACGTCCGCGGACACACCCTCACCTGGGAAGGAAAGAAATTTATGCGTCGGGAAGATCAGGCAGTTCTGGAAGATCCTACTTTGACAGATAAAGAAAAAGCAGATAAACTCATAAAGTCCTTAGGAGTTCATTTTCAACATGCCATTCCTAAATGGGATGTAGATTGTTGGGACGTAAGTAACGAGCCAATTGCCAATAACGATGTTAACTATTTACTACCCGATTATAATACGCATGTGCATTGGTTTAAATTGGCAGATAGTGTGCGCCGGGCTTGTGGTAAAGAAGATGTAAAGCTATTCCAAAATGATTACCGTGTTATTTCTATCACATTGAAAGGTGACTATAAAATGAAGATAAAAGGGTACGATGCAGTTGGTAGGCTCCCACTTTATAAGGACATTCTTAAAGACCAGATTACCCAGGGAGCACCGATAGAGGGAATTGGCTTTCAGTCACGCATTAAAAATGGTTTAGTCACTCCTGATACCATATACAGTCGATTGCGTGAGTTTGAAGAGTTTGGTCTTCCATACCATGCAACAGAATTCGAGGTAAGAGATAATAAAAAGAGATATTCATATTCTGATGAAGAAAGAAGATTAATTACTGAATACATGATGGTAATGTATTTTAGCCACCCTAATGTTGAAGGATTTTGGCATTGGACCTTCGCAGATCAAAACGCTAAAAAACCGTTAGACTATCCTCTCTTTAACTACGACGGAACTCCAAAAGTAACCGGTAAGAAATGGATGGAGCTAATGGATGGTTTTCTTGATACAGATTTAGTACTGGCTACGGATACGAATGGTGAAGTACCCATGAATGGATACTATGGTGATTACGAAGTAATTGCAAAGGTTGGTCGTAAACAGTTCGAGGGGACCTTTAATATTAGCAAATCAGGTAGTGACCCTATCATTCAAGTAAGGTTGAAATAGTTCTCCCTATCAAATGAAAAATCCTGATAAGACATTTATAGGACATCTTAGACATTAAAAAAACTCCAAAGGAGCTTTTTTATATTACGCAGATAATGAGAATTTTAGCTTATAACCAATAATTTAAAGTCTGCCTATTTGAAAATTGACTAGGAATTAATCTTATTAATCTCTGGTTGGATTTTTTTGGTGAACTCATTCAATTCCTTCCATGATTTCACCTCTACAGCCCTCATCAGTTTTTGAGTTTTTGGATGTAGATTTTGCTTCCGATAAGCCTGGATATTTGATTCATCGATCTCTCCATTTTTCTTTTTAAGATTCATCTCCTTTTGAGCCACCATCAAGTTTAATTTAGCCTCATAAATTGCTTCTTTTTTAGAATCATCAAGTTCAAAATACTTTACCGCTTCTGAAGCAAAATATTCAGCTTGTTTCTTTTGTATTTCACTTAGCTTCTCTTGTGCGCTCGCAGTGACTGCAAACAGCATCAACCCAAGAATTAGTACATTTTTCATTTTAAAATAGCTTTAGTTATCAATTCATTAATCTCCATGGTGGTATTTCTTTTCATCCACCGATCATGGTGTAAAGTAGGTGGGTCATGCGCAATATGAAGTACATATTCATCCTTTTGAAGTTTGATTCTGTATCTATAATTCTAATACAATTGCGAGTTCCAGGATCAAACCAGGCTGCATCTACTATTTGATTCTGTGACAGATCAGATAAAGTAATGCAAACGAATCATGCTGCGTCAGATGGCTATATATCCCTTTCCCAACATCCCAGGTTACTCCGGTTATCATTACTCTTTTTCATCTCACATAACTTAAGGCTCTGCGATCATTTCTTCCTAGTTTCTCCTATTGACATACAAGTAGTACGCTCCCGAGATCCTTTTTCCATTTTCATCTTGAAACAAGGTGTAGATGGAGGCTTCACCAGCGTCTAACTCGAACGTAAACTGCGCTGATTTGTCACCTGGAGCCACCTGGGTATTTTGCTCCTTATTCCCTATAGTTATCCTGGCAGAGGAAATTGGAAAAGCAACCCCTTTAGGCAATATACCATCAGTGACAACCGTCTCCGGAATTGCATCACCGAGCGCATACCCTGACTCGACAGGCCATCTTCTCAGCTCGAAATCATAAGTTCCAGATTGATCCACCTTGACGTGCCAATAACCACTTTTATTAACCCCATTCCTCACTTGTTTTTGCATATCTACGAAAATATTGTACCAGTCACAGGCTGTAAGCAACATAGGGTTTTCTTCGGGAGAACCAATCACGATTCGGTGAATTTTATCAGCATCATCTTTTACCTCCTCCCACCAGGCATCCAGATGAGCACTCATAGCTTTCACCACCTCCGGATTTTCGGCAGCTACATCCTTGTCCTGATGTGGGTCTTTAGACAAATTGAATAACGCTTTATCATTCAAGTATCTCCAGTCCTTCCAAAGTACGGCTCCTCTATCCTTCTTTGGTTTGGCTGCATTATTTGGATTGTCCTGGTCCGGAAAATGTACCTTGTTACCTGTCTTGGTAAAATTAACGACAAGCATCCTATCATCCAGCTTGTCAACTTGCCCCTGCATTAAGGGCAAAAGGTCAACCCCATCCATTTTATGAGGTAGCTCTTCCACACCTATAGCTGCAGCCAAGGTCGGTAATAAGTCCTGAACGTGACATAGCTCATCAACTTCCTTGGGTATACCGATGATTTTGTTCGATCCACTAACAAATAATGGAACGCGATGACCTCCTTCAAAGAGCTGCTGCTTCCCCCCTTTCATGCCAGCATTGTAATAGTGCCTTCCAAAGGAGCTTCCATTGTCGGTAAAGAACACCACAATGGTATTATCCAGTAAACCTTCAACATCTAAAAATTCCATCAGCTTCCCGATATTCTCGTCGATGTTCAAGCCCATAGCCAAAAAGGTCACCAATGCTTCATAGATGTCATCGCCATAGTATTTGTTGAGTTTGACATAGGACAGTTTTTCCATGATTTCCTTATTGGCTTTCATCGCCTTTCTTGCAGGATCACGGTATTGATCGGGCACATATGGTGGCCAGTGAGCTGCGTTGAGGGGCAGATAGGTAAAGAATGGTTCACGGGTAACCTTCTTCTTTCTCATCCAACTGATGGCCTCGTCGAAGAATACATCTGTACAGTATCCATTGAAGCGCTCCTTAACGCCGTTGTGGGTGTAATAGTCATCGAAATAGTCATTATCCCAATAATCTGCTACGCTATTCAAATGGGAAGACGGAAACCAGATTGCCTCGTCAAACCCCCTGTCCTCAGGTCGATAGGGATAATTATCTCCGAGGTGCCATTTTCCAAAAATACCTGTGGCATATCCTGCTTCTTTGAATACGTTGGCCATCGTCTTTAATTCAGGATCTAGCATGCTTCGACCGCTGCTCACTTAGATAGCCCCAATTCGCATTGCATCCATTCCGGTCATCAACTGCCCTCTGGTGGGTGTACACATGGGAGCCACATGAAAGTTGGTAAAACGAATAGAATTATAACCCAACTTATCGATGTTTGGCGTCTCGATCACCGGATTTCCATTGATCGAAAAATCACCATAGCCCTGATCATCCGTAAGAACTATAATGACATTGGGCTTTTGGGCTAACAGATTTAATGTAGACAGAAGGATTAAGACAAACGCGCAAAAAAATGTATTGTTTTTTTTATACATGATATCGTTCTGATGGATAAAGGATTTTATCAATATTATGCTTTAATAACCAACGTATTTCTTTTTCAACATTTCGATATGAAGAATCCTATGCTCAGACACAAAGCTCTCTCATCGCTTTGCTAAAGGGGTTTGCCTATTGCCAATTGAGGTCTACATATTGTATTAGGCCGTCTAAAAACTGGTATTACATCAAAAACTGATTTCTTTAAGGCAGTTAATGACCAGCCTTCTGATCTTGCCTATCCAGATTTTGAAAATTAAGATTTAGTTAATACTGCGACCTCAGAATTATCTGTAAACCTCAATAGGATTACCAACTCTTACGGAGCAGGTTAAACCACTCGGGCGATGGGGTACAATGCTAAATCGCCTTAACATAAGACAAATACAGACCTCAAAAAAGAAAAAGTGAACCTCAACCTACCAGAAATGGGCTTTTTTTGGAAATCAAAAAATTCCCTTTGGAACGAAGTAACAAATTGCCGAAAACTTTAAGCACAAAAATGAAAAAACAGTTTGTAATACTAGCAGCTTCATTACTACTAACCTGTTGTCAACTGAAGTGGGAATCTAATGAAACAAATGATGGCTATGTCATTGTGAATAATGAAGAAGGTGCCACATTGGGGTATTCTCCAAAATCAGGGGTCACCGTCATTGAAGATTCAGGCTTTGCATTTAAAGATCTTAATAAAAATGGCCTGCTTGACAAGTATGAAGATTGGAGACTTTCGTCTGATGAACGCGCAAAGGACCTGGCATCAAAACTCTCAATAGAAGAAATTGCAGGCTTGATGCTGTACAGCAAGCACCAGGCGATACCTGCTACCTGGCATGGAAAGTATAATGGAAAAAAATTCAATGACGCGGGTGTAGTGCCGGAGTCGCTTACTGATGAACAGAAAAAGTTCTTTAAAGAGGATAATCTGAGACATATTCTGATTACCGCTGTAAAAAGTCCAATTGTGGCGGCAAAATGGAATAATAACGTACAAGAATTCGTAGAAAGCATTGGCTTTGGGATTCCCGCCAATAACAGTTCGGATCCGCGTCATGGGGCACCTTCAGAAGCAGAATATATGGCCGGTGCAGGTGGAGACATTTCTCGATGGGCACAAAACATAGGTTTGGCAGCCACTTTTGATCCCGATTTGGTGAAAAAATTTGGAGAGATTGCATCGAAAGAATATAGGGCTTTGGGAATCACTACAGCACTATCGCCTCAGGTAGATATTGCGACTGATCCAAGGTGGGTGAGATATTTCGGAACATTTGGTGAAAGTCCTGAGCTGTCACGAGACCTGGCTAAAGCGTATTGCGAAGGCTTTCAATACTCTTCACCAGACCAAATAATAGCAGATGGATGGGGTCATGAAAGCGTCAATGCTATGGTGAAACATTGGCCAGGTGGAGGTAATGGTGAGGCCGGCAGAGATGCGCACATAGGGATTGGCAAGTTCGCAGTTTTCCCCGGAAACAACCTCGAAGACCACATGGAACCATTTTTAGAAGGAGCTTTCAAGCTCGGTAATGAAACAAAAATGGCTTCAGCGGTAATGCCTTATTACACGGTTACCTACGGGCAAGATCCATCGGGCAAGAATGTTGGAAATGGGTTTAGTGAATATCTAATCAATGACCAATTGCGTGGAAAATACGGCTATGACGGTGTGGTATGTACAGACTGGAGAATTACCGCTGATGCCCCAACATTTTACAAGCACGCCGGAAAACCATGGGGCATAGAAACCCTTACTGAAGGAGAAAGACACTATGTCGCCATTACGGCCGGAGTGGATCAATTTGGAGGTAACAATGCCTCCGGACCGGTCATTGAGGCCTATCAAATGGGAGTAGAGGAATTCGGAGAAGCGCAAATGAGGGCGAGGTTTGAACAGTCAGCCGTCAGGCTATTAAAGAATATTTTTAGGGTTGGATTATTTGAGAACCCGTATTTGTCGACTCAAAAAACGGACGAAGTAGTGGGAAACCCTGAGTTTATGGAAGTAGGCTATGAGTCACAACTGAAATCGCTCGTTTTACTCAAAAACAAAGACAATGTACTCCCTCTGAAAGAAAAAACGAAAGTCTACATACCCAAGATCAAAGAATGTTTAAGAAACTTTTTCGGTTCCGATGAATTGACCGAGAGAGACTGCATTAATAAAACGATGGCCGCCAACTACTTTGAAGTAGTTGAAACCACAGATGAAGCGGAAGTTGCCCTCGTTATGATTCACTCCCCCTATAACTATCAGCAGATCTCAGGGTTTCGTAAGGATGATCTGGATGCAGGTGGTAATGGCTATATTCCAATTACATTAAAATATAAAGAATACAAAGCTGTACATGCCAGAGACACCAGTCTTGCGTGGGATGATTGGAACCCTATCGAGAAAAAGTTAAATCGATCTTACAAAGGGAAAACAGTCATTGCTAAAAATCATGAGCAACTGGACGTGCTATTGAACACCAAAAAGGCTATGGGAGAAAAGCCGGTAATTGCAATTGTGAATATTTATAATCCGACAATAGTCAATGAATTCGAATCAAAAGTTGAAGGTCTCGTTTTTCACTTTGGCAATCAGGATCAGGCGTTATTGGACATCATTTCTGGTAAACACCAGCCAAGTGGCTTGCTGCCATTCCAGGTACCGGCCAACATGAAGACTGTTGAGAAGCAACTTGAAGACGTACCGTATGATACAGACTGTCATGTGGATTCAGAAGGAAACACCTATGATTTCACTTTTGGAATGAACTGGTCGGGAAAAATTGAAGATGATCGAGTAAAAAAATACGCATACAAATAAGCCGTTAGAAGAATTCTCAACCATGACAGATAAAAGGATTTACGATATGTCCCGTTAGTCCAGGCTACTGATGGGACTTCTTATCTGATCCATGGTCAAATAAGATTGCAGCACGAAATACAATTACCTACTTATTTCTGCCAAGACTAACTCCTAGTTCCCTTATAAAATACCCTAGGTAGGGTATTGCGGGGCTATGTATTTTTTGAGTGCTTGCAAGCCAAATTTGTTATCCATGAAAAGATCTAAAATCTACATATTAGTTGCAGTTAGTCTTCTATCCAACTTCGGTTTTGCGCAAAAATCGCTTACGGATAAGACTGATAACATAGCTGAGATTGTTTTGGAATTTGATAACATGAAGCTTTCTGATCTTCCAGAACTGAAAGAAGGCGAATTTTATCGATTTAAAGTCGAAAACATCAATTTGAACCTTTACAAAGTATCTATCAATCACAACGATACGACAATTTCTCAAGCCATTGAAGTACCTACATTCACCAGCCTACCTATAGATGGATTAAGTGATCTTGTACAGAAGTTGGGTGGAATTACAATTACGGAGTCTTCTCAATTTGAAACATGGTCTCAACTTCCATTAGTGCAAAAACAAATGTGGGTCCCTTTTCCCAGGGAGGAAGTTCTAGAGTCGGGGGAAGTAGTTAAATTATTTAAGTAAAAGATTGACTTTTACAATTATAAAGTAAAAGAACTTATCCAAAAAAGTGAATCAGACATTATTTCTCTTGATAATCTTAAACTAGATATTTATACAGCTCGCCTTCATTATCTCGGTGCCAACGTTAACGACCCCCTCTCGGATCTCTTATCAACGCTTAAATATCTGCAGGAAATACGGGGTAGATTTGTAAATACACGTGAAGAGTTGGTACAGCTAAGTGAGGACATAGAAAAGTACGGCTCCGAACAAAAGGCCATTATAGATGCAAATAAGGGGCTGAAAAAGGGCTTCGATCAACTTGTAAAAAATAATTCTGCCGCCACTGCTAATCAAAATAAGATCCTCAATGCAATCAACGCGGAAAAAGTAAATGAGCTACTTGCTTCGATCGCTTTTCTACAGGGAGAAAAAAACACCTATTTATCAGCGCCTTTTCAATTGAATGGAGAGCGAGCTATATTAAAATATACCATCGCCCCAAGAGATGAAAAGTATAAACTGCAGCAATACTCGTCCAGCATCGTATTCCCAGATCGTAAAAAGAGTCCCGTAACCGTAGGTATTTCATTTTATGGTGCCAGCTTGCATGACGAAGCCTATTCAGTCAGAGGTATTCCACAAGCGGATACCGTTGTGTTCCAAGTGGTCGAAGAGGACGTCACTCCCATAGAGATCGGTATTGCCTCATTGGTGAGGTTCTATCCAGATGTTGAAGAAAAGTTTCATCTTGCCTTTGGTCCAGGAATGACTGTGATAAATACTATTCGTCCTAGATTGTTGCTCGGCGTTGGCACATCATGGGGTAACAAGCACAACTTTGCCATTGACACCGGACTCATTTTAGGCTCCGTCGAAAAAAGAAGTAACGTCGTTGATTTAAATGTGGATTTAAGTGAGGATCCGGGAGATGTGACTACGAATGATTTGGATATTGGTTGGTATCTTTCGTTGGGTTACTTTTTCCTGTTTTCCGCGCTGGGTCAGTCCGTATTGATATCGAATAATTTCAGGAGGTGTTTTTGTTTTAGATCATCACAAAAGATGATTTGCTTGTATTGATTTGATTTAGGCAGTTGCACTGTGATAGCGTAAATGGTTTTCATCATCTCAATAGCTTTTTCAGCGCTGAGTTCAGCTTGGTAATTTTTAAGCTGCCTTTCCAGTTCTTTGTATACTTTATAAGCACAGAAAGCGATGATCAAATGTGATTCTATTCTTTTGGGCAAGCGATGATAAACCGGTCTTATTCTCAGATCAGTTTTAGAGACCCTGAACGCTTTTTCAATTTGCCAAAGTTCGTTGTATTGATCGATGACCTGGTCTGCTGATAGTTTTGTATTGGTCAAATATCCTTTGAGCCCATCCCATTTTTTATCGTCTTTGAATTTTGTATAGTCAATAGAGATATTAACATTCCCCTCCATTTTCAAATACTTAGTCGTCCCTTAAAATCGGCATAAGTACTTAGTTATCAACAGGTTTTGGGTGT
>CALBPF010000359.1 GCA_937899105.1 uncultured Flammeovirgaceae bacterium
TACCCCTTAGAAAATATCTCCTCCAACTTATTTTCAAGTTGTTTGCCTCTTAAATTTTTACCTATTATCCTTCCTTCCGGGTCAAGAAGAAGAGCAAAAGGAATCGCATTTATATTATATAGTTTGGCTGCATCGCTTTGCCAATACTTCAGGTCCGAGACTTGCGTCCAGTTAAGCCCATCTTGTTCAATAGCCTGAAGCCAGTCTTGTCGGTTTCGATCGAGTGAAACACCAAAAACTTCAAAACCGCGATCATTGAACTTATTGTACATACGCACCACGTTAGGGTTTTCCATTCTACAAGGTCGACACCACTTCGCCCAGAAATCTACAAGTACATAATTCCCTCTAAGCGATGATAAGCTCACCATTTCACCATCAGGATTCGGTAGCCGTATGTCAGGCGCTATCTCTCCAATCGCCAACTTCTTCATCCGTTCAACCTCTGCCACAAATTCGTTCACAACGGGTGAATTAGGTATTTCATTTTTAATTACGACGGCAAACTTGGAAAAGGTTTCAAAATTTTGGTCTTTATCCAGTATTCTACCATTTTTTAATATCTCTAACGCGCCAAGCGACGCTCCTACAGATTCAATTTTAGCTGCCATCTGTTTTTTAAAGTTAGCGTCAAGTTCCAGGTATTTGGCCCTAAGTTCATCCATAACATTCTGATCTCCCGTCTGATTAGCCGCCATAAAATCAGTATTGATTTGAGCTATCTCAGGTGATGATTGGAAAGCTTGATTTAGCTGTTGCATCTCCTGGATAAAATCATGGTCGGAAGAACCTATTACTTCGGCATGACCATTTTGTGCATTACCATCTACATTTACGGTAATATTATCTTTATTTAAAATGAGGTTAACGGCCTGCTTATTATAAAAATTTAACTTGTAATAACCTGGGCTTTCAATATTTACTGCTTTCGAAAATTTGTATGTAGATTGATCAAAAGGCAATGTATCAATTACGGTAGTCACTCTTTGGCTTCCCTGATACTGCTCCAACAAGATGAGTCCATTTTGAGGATAGCCAACTGTTCCAGAAATTGTAATGAAATTACCTTCTTCTAAATGCGCCACTTCATTGGCTCCGCCAGTACAACTTATTAGAAATAAAACTGCTAAGACTAGGGTTATTTTTCTCATACCTTAAATAATCGTTTTTATGTCAATAAGGTTTCAGGAAGTAAAACTAAGACTCATTTAGCTTAGCCACCAAAATCTGATTGGCCTCTTTCGGATTTAATTTACCAGCGCCTTTTTTCATTAGTTCACCCATAAACATTCCTAATAAAGCCTTACCTTTTTTTGATGATTTATACTCAATGACTTTATCAGGAAAGGCTCTGAGAACTTCATCAACTAATTTTTCAACATCAATACCATTCTCGCTTAACAGTACTCCTAATTCTGTTGAAATAGTGCGGACATCTAATGAAGGCTTGTCAGCTACAGCATTAAACAGTTTGTCTGAAGCCGAAGAAAAACTCAGTTGTTCCTCATCAATTAGGTTTATTAAATCTGCCAGTTGTTTTGCCGTAAGTGGCTGTAATTCAGTATTGATATTCTGATGGGATCTAATCGGTCCCATCATCCAATTTGCAATACCCTTGTAACTCCTGGTTTTTTCTGCTACTTCTTCAAAGAAAGTAACTCTTTCTTTTGATTCCGAAATGAAAGCAGCATCATATTCAGATAGTTGATATTGGTTTATCAACTTCTGCTTTATTTCCCATGGAAGCGCCGGCATTTCTGCCTTAATTGCATCAAGCCAATCTTCCGATATACGAAGTGGGCTTAGGTCAGGGTCCGGAAAGTACCTGTAGTCATTCAGCTCTTCCTTGGTACGCATGGCATAAGTCCGAACTTTTTCAGAATCAAATAATCGGGTTTCGCTGATCACCTCACCGCCATTATTTACAACTCCAATCTGTCTTAATACCTCAAATTCAATAGCTTTTTGCACAAATTTGATAGAATTCAGGTTTTTGATTTCCACTTTCCTACCCAAAGTTTTATCACCTTTCGGTTTGATAGACACATTGGCATCACAACGAAGCGATCCTTGTTCCATATTACCATCGCATACATCTAAATGCCGTACCAAACGTCTGATTTCTATTAAGAAAGCGCCCGCTTCTTGTGCAGACCAAAGATTGGGTTCCGTCACTATTTCTATGAGCGGTACACCTGCCCTATTTAAATCAATTAATGTATCGGAATCATGGTCATTATGTATGGACTTTCCTGCATCCTCCTCAATGTGAATGCGATTTAATCTGACCTGCCGCTCAGTATCCGTACCCCTGAAAATCACCACGTTTCCACCTACACATATTGGAGTTCTGTCTTGCGTAAGTTGATAGCCCTTTGGCAAATCCGGATAAAAGTAGTTTTTTCTATCGAAGATTTGCTCTCTTGATATCTCGCAGGAGCAGGCCAGGCCCATTTTGATGGCGAGTTCCACCACTTTTTTGTTAAGCTTTGGAAGCGTACCCGGATGTGCCAGGGAAACTACACTCACATTGGCATTGGGAGGCGCTCCATAAGTGGTAGCATCCGCCGCATAGATTTTTGACGCTGTCAGTAATTGAGCATGGACCTCAAGCCCTATAACAATATCATACTCAGGAGTGCCCATTAAAGAATTGATGAAGCTTTATTCACCACTGCATCAAGACCATCGATATTTTTACCCCCCGCAGTAGCAAAGAATGGCTGGCCTCCACCACCACCTTGTATTTCTTTGGCTAAATCTCTGACGATGGTTCCAGCATTTAGCTCTTTCTCACTTACCAGATTATCTGAGATAGTCACTGCTATCTGCGGCTTGCCATGAATATCTGCCGCCAACACCATGAACAAATCACTCACCTCTTTTCTTAGCTCAAATGAGAGCTGTTTAAGCACATCGGCTGAAGGCAACTTCACCTTTTTTACTATTCTCTTAACCCCTTCAGTATTCACCACTTCAGCAAGCAATTCTCTTTTTATATTCTTTGCCTGACTGTTATGTAAACCTTCAACCTCTTTCTCAAGCTTACTTTTTTGATCTATCAGACTCTCAACCGCAGCTTTCAGATCTTTGGGATTTTTCAAAAGTTCTTTAAGCTCATTGGCTAAGTCTAGTTGTTTGTCAATGAAATCAATAGCTCCCTGACCCGTTAATGCCTCTATTCTACGAATGCCAGCAGCAATAGAGCCCTCAGATATGATTTTGAAAAGTCCTATATTACCAGTAGACGAAACATGGGTACCACCACAAAGTTCAACAGAAAAGTCTTTGTTAAAGGTAATCACTCGAACCTCATCTCCATATTTCTCACCGAACAAGGCCATCGCACCCATTTGCTTCGCTTCCTCAATGGGAACACTTCGTTTTTCGTCAAGCTGAATATTCTCTCTAATGCGTTCATTCACAAGCCGATCAACTCTTGAAATTTCTTCATAGCTCATTTTCTGAAAATGAGAAAAATCAAAGCGTAAGACGTTTTCATTAACGAGTGAGCCACGCTGTTCTACATGGCTCCCTAACACCTCCCTGAGTGCAGCGTGTAACAAATGAGTAGCGGAATGATTGCCCATGGTAGCCACTCGTTTATCAACATCTACACTAGCTCCAAAGGTTTTTCGTAGCTCTTCAGGTAGCTTGTCCACAAAATGAACAATGAGATCATTCTCCTTTTTTGTATCTAAGACCCTGATTTTTTCAGTATCACTAATCAACAATCCGGTATCTCCTACCTGGCCTCCGCTTTCAGCATAAAATGGGGTAGTATCCAATACTAACTGAAATACTTCTTTCCCCTTTTGCTTTAGCCTACGGTACTTTACAATTTTCGATTTGGCTTCAAGATTGTCATATCCTATGAATTCGATATCATCTTTTTCCTGAACTATCATCCAATCACCTGTTTCTTTGGCTGCATCAGCTTTCGAACGACTCTTTTGCTGGGCCATTTCTTCCCCGAAACCTGCTTCATCAACGTTCAAATTGTTTTCCCTGGCTATCAAAGCGGTAAGATCATAGGGAAATCCGTAAGTATCATACAGTTCAAAAGCAACGCCTCCCGGAATAGTTTTCTCTCCCGTAGTGTTAAGCTGTGACCTAAGAGCGTCTAACTTTTTTAGTCCATTTTCCAATGTTCTCAAAAAAGCTATTTCCTCTTGTTGAATAACTTTTTTTACAAAATCATGTTGACCCTTGAGTTCAGTAAAAATGTCACCAAACTGGTCTACAAGCAGATCAACCAGGCTAAACAAAAATGGCTCCTTTATATTAAGAAAGGTGAATCCGTATCTAACCCCTCTTCTAAGAATTCTGCGGATTACGTATCCTGCACCTGTATTAGAAGGCAGTTGACCATCGGAAATGGCAAAGCTAATGGCACGAACATGGTCGGCCATAACGCGCATAGCTATATCTGTTTTTTCATTTTCATTGTATCTAATACCAGCGCGGTCACTGATATGTTCGATTAAAGGCGTGAATACATCCGTCTCATAATTTGACGATTTGTTTTGAATAGCCATACAAAGACGTTCAAAGCCCATGCCAGTATCTACATGCTTCTCAGGCAGGTTTTGCAATTCTCCAGAGGAAAGTCGATTGAACTCCATAAATACAAGATTCCACACCTCAACTACCAATGGATGATCCATATTTACCAGCTCTTTACCCAGTATCTTATCCACTTCAGACTGAGGTCTGAGATCAATATGGATCTCTGAACATGGGCCACATGGGCCTGTATCGCCCATTTCCCAAAAGTTATCCTTCTTTGAGCCAAAAAGGATTCTATCCTCATTTATGAGCTTCTTCCATAAGTCAAAAGCTTCCTGATCTACAGGTAGTCCATCGCCTTTATCTCCACCAAAAACGGAAACGTACAGCCTGTCTTTCGGTAGCTTGAATATGTCAACCAGAAGTTCCCATGCCCATGCAATAGCTTCCTTTTTGAAATAATCGCCAAACGACCAATTACCAAGCATTTCGAACATGGTGTGGTGATAGGTGTCAAGTCCTACTTCTTCGAGATCGTTGTGTTTTCCGGAGACTCGTAAACACTTTTGGGTATCTGCTACTCGCCTATTTTGCGGCGTCTGATTTCCTAGAAAATAATCCTTGAACTGGTTCATCCCAGCATTCGTAAACATCAATGTTGGATCATCTTTATTTACGAGTGGCGCTGATTGTACAATTTGATGTTGCTTACTTTCAAAAAAACCGAGAAATGCTTTCCTTATCGACCTGGAATCCATCTAGTTATGAAAAAATTTAATAATTTCGCTCTAAGGCGGTAAATTTGTAGAAATTTAATATCTTACACTTAGTCTATTCTTAGTAAAACGGCTTTTAAAGCTCATTTTTTTAACTTAACCTTGACGTAAGAGCGCAAAAATAGCAGTTTTTAATAGAGATCATCCATGGCCAGAATAAAATATTACTATGACACGGAGACATGTCGTTATGAGCGCGCGAAAGTCACCAAATCGGATGTTCTGATAAATTTGATGGGTTTTTTGACAGTTGCTCTGATCATAGCCTTGGCGCTGGTATTAGTTTACAACACTTACTTTGAAACAGCTGTAGAAAAGGCCTTACAAAAAGAAAACGAAGAACTTCTTGAACATTATAGTGTACTTGAAAATGAAATGACCGAAGTGCAAGAAGTTATTACTGCGCTAGAAGAGCGCGACAATAATATTTACCGAAAAATATACGAGGCTGAGCCGCTCCCATTAGAAGTGAGGCAAGCGGGAATAGGTGGTAAAGAACGGTATAAGGCCATTTTAGAGAAAGGTCTTGCTGATAAAGCCTTGGTAATTTCTACTGCGCAAAAGATTGATTTAATAAAAAGAAAAGCTTCCATTCAAAACCAGTCGTTCGATGAGCTTATACAATTGGCAAGAGACAAAGGTACATTGAACACAATTCCAGCGATTCAACCGGTCAAAAATCCGGAATTAACCAAATTAGTGTCCGGCTTCGGAATGAGGATCAACCCATTTCACAAGGCCAGGGTTATGCATGAAGGTCTTGATTTTGCCGCTCCAAGAAATACTCCTGTGCATGCAACGGCTGATGGAAAAGTAATAATAGCTAAAGAGAATAAAGTAATTGAAGCCGGATACGGAAGTTACGTTCAAGTTGATCATGGCAACGGCTATGAAACGAAATATGCTCACTTAGGCAGTTTATCCGTAGAAAAGGGAGATGCTGTTAAACGAGGAGATATCATTGGTTATGTGGGAAGTACAGGT
This sequence comes from uncultured Flammeovirgaceae bacterium, assembly GCA_937899105.1. Lineage (GTDB taxonomy): Bacteria > Bacteroidota > Bacteroidia > Cytophagales > Cyclobacteriaceae > Fulvivirga. The sequence continues at coordinate 6,270 of CALBPF010000359.1, forward strand.
GGTTCTATAGCTCCTCATGTACACTATGAAGTAATCAAAGAGGGTAATAAAATAGATCCTGTGAATTTTTTTATGTACGGATTAAGTGACGGTGATTACAAAAAGTTGTTGAAACTTGCAAGACGTGAAAATCAGTCATTTGATTAATTTTTTAAACTGAGTCCGTCCGTCTACAATGGCAAAAGTTAGATACTACTACAATACAGCGACATGCAAGTACGAGCCTATTCGGGCCACTAAGACAGGTATGTTCTGGAATTTTATGGGTTTTACAGCCATCTCCTTTGTGCTAGCTATAGGTATAATATATTTCTATCGCACTAATTTCACCCCGATAAAGGAGTCCGTTTTGCGCGCTGAAAATGAGCAACTTAAACTCGATTGGACGATTTTAAATGAGGAACTGCAAACGGCCTATAGCCATATTGAAGAATTGGAGTTTAAAGATGACCATATTTACCGCGTGATCTTGGATACAGAGCCTATTCCTTCAACCATTAGAGCGGCTGGTACAGGAGGACATGATAGATATGAGTCACTTTCAAATGGTAAGCTGTCTGACCCTAGGAGGATAATCAGCGCTTATCGTGAGGTGGATGACTTGAAGAAGAAGCTGTATATTCAAAGTAAGTCTTACGACGAAATTTCAACCATTCTTGAAGAAAAAGAACGCATTTGGTCATCAAGGCCGGCTATACAGCCTATTAACAATAAAGAGCTAAAACGTATAGCAGGTGGCTTTAACCCCAAGAGATTCCATCCTATTTTGAAGAAAATTCATCCTCACGAAGGTATTGATTTCTCCGCAGATATTGGGACACCTATTTATGCGACAGGTGATGGAGTTGTGACTAAAGCCTACAGATCAACTACTTACGGTAACGCGATCTTCATTGATCATGGTTATGGATACCAAACTAGGTATGCACATCTGAATGAGTTCAATATAAGAAATGGTGAGCCCGTTAAAAGGGGTCAGGTAATAGGTTATGTAGGCAATACAGGACGATCTCAAGGCCCACACTTACACTATGAGGTACTGTTCAAGTACAAGGCCATTGACCCAATTAACTTTTTCCAGCGTGATCTGGATAATGAGGAGTATGAAAAGGTGATCGAGCTTTCTAAGAAAGAAACTACGCCACTCGATTATTAAGGGCACACTACAACAAGGGTAATATATTTTCAGGAGGGCGGCCGATTATTGCTTTATCACCCTTCACTACAATAGGCCTTTCTATGAGCTTTGGATGCTTAACCATAATTTTTATCCATTCAGCGCCAGTAAAGGTATTTCCTTTAAATTTTTCTTTAAATATGCCTTCACTCTTTCTCAGCAACTCTGGAGGAGAAATACCTAGTTTTCCTATTATTTCAGTCAACTCTTCTTGAGATGGAGGGGTTATTAAATACTCCACTATCTCCGGCTCAACTCCTGAATCAGTAATAAGCTTAAGTGTTTCACGACTCTTTCTACATCTCGGATTGTGATAGATTCGCATCATAATTCCTCAATGATGAGATTATGATTAGTATAAATGCAGATATCAGCGGCTATATCTAGGCTCTCTTTGACTATTTCCTTAGCAGATAGTCCTGTGGCATGTTTTTTTAGCGCATATGCAGCCGATTGTGCATACATCGCTCCTGAGCCGATAGCGGCAATTTGATTATCAGGCTCCAATACATCTCCGGTTCCGGAGACCACAAGCACCTCATCTTTGTCTGCAGTAATAAGCATGGCCTCAAGTTTTCTTAGGTAACGATCAGTTCTCCAGTCTTTGGCCAACTCAATTGCAGCGCGTTTCATATTTCCGCCGTAACTATTTAACTTTTCATCGAACCGCTCTAATAGGGTGAACGCATCTGCCGTAGAACCTGCAAAACCGGTAACAATTTTACCATCTTGTAATTTTCTAATTTTCTTTACATTACTTTTAGCCACGTAGTTTCCCATTGTAGCCTGCCCGTCAGCGCCTATGGCTACTTTGCCGTCGTGAATAACTGCAAGCACTGTTGTAGATCTTATTTTGGTCATAAATGTATGGATATAACTAGCCCTGACAATATATTGCCAGGGCTAACAGCTTCTTATACTTATATTAGGATTCTTACCGGATCTTCAAGGAGACCTTTCAAAGTCTTAAGGAATGCAGCAGCCAACGCACCATCTACCACCCTATGATCCGAACTTAAAGTAACTTTCATTACGCTACCCGGAACGAGTGTTCCATCTTTCACCACTGCGGTCTGTTTAATACCACCAACCGCTAGAATACAAGCATCCGGAGGATTAATAATAGCAGTGAACTCTTCCACGCCAAACATTCCAAGGTTTGAAATCGTGAATGTATTCCCTTCCCAGTCGCTAGGCTGAAGTTGCTTATTATGTGCCTTTTCTGCTAGCTGCTTAACCTCCGTTGATATATGAGAAAGTGGCTTGTTATCGGCAAACCTAACAACAGGCACTAAGAGGCCTTCATCTACCGCTACAGCCACACCTATATGTACATGCTGATTGTACCTGATCTTATCACCTAACCATGATGAGTTTACTTTTGGATGCTGCCTCAAGGCCGCTGCAACAGCTTTAATTACCATGTCATTAAAGCTAATTTTTACAGGCGCCACCTCATTCATGGATTTGCGAGCTTCAATAGCTTTATCCATATTGATTTCCATAGTAACATAGAAATGAGGAGCTTCAAACTTACTTTCAGAAAGGCGCTTGGCAATTACCTTTCTCATCTGCGAGACGCTCTCTTCTGAGTATTGCTCCTCACCAACTATTTGCGGAAGTGCAACCGGGGCAGCAGAACTTGCCACAGGAGCAGACGATAGCTGAGGCTGTGCGGAAGGCGTGAAGTTCTCCACATCACGCTTTACAATACGACCGTTATCTCCTGAACCATTAATTTGTTTAATATCATAACCCTTCTCCTCGGCCATTTTACGTGCTAATGGAGAAATCTTGATTCTTCCGTTAGCAGTAGTAGAAGTACTTGCTACAGCGGCGCCATTAGAGCTAGGTACAATTTCTTTTTTCTGTTCAGTTTTAGCTACGTCTTTAATCGTAGCTTCTTCACTTTGTGGATCTGGCTTACCGCCGGAAGATGACTGTACTCTCAAAAGCGCTTCGTAATCGGCTCCATTTTCGCCTATAATGGCAATCACTCCATCAACCGGCACTGCACTACCCTCTTCAACACCAATATACAATAAGTTACCGTCTTCATAAGCTTCCAATTCCATGGTAGCTTTATCTGTTTCCACTTCAGCGAGTATATCACCTGATTTCACTTCATCTCCCACTTTCTTAATCCAGGAGGCAATAGTGCCTTCTTCCATAGTATCGCTCATTTTAGGCATGGTGATAACCGAAGCATTTATTGATGATGTATCAACAGGTTCAATTTCAGTAGAAGCAGCAGCAGATGAACTGTCGCTGGCCTCGCTGGAAGCAGACGTATTATTTGAAGCTTCAGTAAGTAAGTTGCTTATATCTTCTCCCTTGTTTCCAATTATCGCTATAACACCATCAACAGGAACCGCATCCTTTTCATTTACACCTATATGCAGAAGTACACCGTCTTCATAAGACTCCAACTCCATAGTTGCCTTATCCGTTTCAACCTCTGCTAAGATGTCTCCCGATTTAACTTCATCCCCTTCTTTCACTAACCATGATGCAATTACACCCTCTTCCATGGTATCACTCATTTTGGGCATGCGAATTACTTCTGCCATATTCTGGATTTTCTAGTTTAAGCTTTCAAAAATAGATGTTATATCAACTTTATTCAACAGATGATTACATTAAAAGTTGATGCCTCCAAAAATAATTTCTACCGAGGTACCCCCGGAAGTATTAAAGTCGTTGGCTCGAATATTAACTATTCGTGCGCCTATTTCAATATTTGGCACAAACCTCATCACATTAATGTCAAAGGTGAGTTCAACTCCGTAAGAAAAGTAATTGTTGGTAAGTGTTGTGCTACCAAAAAATGTACCTACCGGACTACTTCCGATAGCCTCTGCCAAAAAGAAGTTGCGAACAAAGTTTTCACGACCAATATCAGCAAACAAGTTGGCCTTTACTCGTTTAATATTTAGAACCGGTCCAAGGCTCAAATCCGGGTAAAGGAGAGGTAAAGCATAGTTTGCTTGAAGAGAAGCAAATGTTTCTTCATCAGGATAAGAGTATCCTCTGGGTTTGAAAATAACATTTCTGAAACTGTAATTATTAACCACCGGATCAGTATTCTTACTTTGGTAGCCTCCACGAAGAAAAAATGAATGGTTATTAACTAAACCTGGAAAAAAAAGACCTCCTCGAATACCGGTGGTAGCGCCTTCAAAATCTCCGGAAATCGTACTTAATCTATTAAAAACCAAGAATTGACCCCACTTACTATTTATATCTCTGGGGCTCTGTTTCATTACGTTGGTAAAGGATATTTCAAAATCATTGAATATCAAATCACCATTATCTACCTCATCTACCTCCACGTCGAAGAGGTCGACAAAGGTTGAGTCACTACCGTTTACTTCAACCAGTACATCTTCAAAAAATCGATCTCGTCCTGTTGCTCGTGAATTACTTTCAAAATCTGTGACCTTTCTAATTCCAATGTTATTGCTGATTTCCAATTGAGTGAAGTACTTACTATTCGTTAGGACAAAGGGGAGCCGGAGCCCGGTAAGAAAGGTAGATTCGTCCCACTTATACGAATTAGTACTTCTTGTTCCTATTTGATATTCAAAATCTATAATTGGATACCACGCCTGATAACTTAAGGCAGCAGAGGCAAAGCCACTCTCTTCTTCAACATCATAAACATACCCCAGTGATAGGTTTGTATTACTTAGTAGATCCCTTGAAAAAATACCGACCTCAGCTCGTACTAAATCTGTTGAAGCAAATGGACCCCAGCTATGAATGTTTATCATATGCTTCAATTTACTAAAATTCTTAACCTCATACTTTTTATTAGGTACACTTTGGAGTAAATCCTCATTTTGTTCCTGTTCGATCAGTGGTTCATAATAAGCCTCACTTTTAGCTTCTAATTCGTCCAGAGGTTTCCATGAACTCTCATCCATAGTAATTTTTACTACATCTAATCCATTTACCGTATGGTCGTTATAGTACATGGTTTTTCCATCCTTACTTAACACGGGATTGTAAGCCCCATACTTACTAGTTGTAATTTGATATACCACTCCATCGGTCAAGTCTTTAACATAGATATTGTCAATTCCGCTCTTTGGCGAATTATAAAATAGCAAATTACCTCTTAGAACCGGGTGGCCTACATTCTCATCACCATATTCGGTGAGCTGGGTTTCACCTGAAGATTCAATATCATATTTAACTATAGCTTTGCCTGCATCGGTAGTTTTTAATATCACCACAGATCGGCCGTCTTCAGAAAACCTTGGCATCCCAAGTTGAGCATTATCACGATTTTCAAAAACCTTCTTTTCCCGACCCGTATATGCATCTAAGATGACAAGGTTGTATTGGTTCTGCTCTAAATTACGGACAGTGGCAATGTTATATCCGTCCGGAGAAATGGCTGCACCTGCATATCTTGATTTATTTGTAATGGTCCTTTTCTCACCACTGGCAAAATCGTACCATTTTATAACAGAATATGTTTTAGCTCTCCACCTCGGATCAAAATGAAATTCATTCCATACAACCTTATATTGGGTAGATGAAAGCATGGCAGCATCATTAATTATGCCGGGCACAAATTCTTTCGAATGACTACCATCGGGATTGAATTTGACGAGCTGCTCAATGTCTGCAATGCCAGACTTCATGGCTACAACAGACCCATCTTCCAAAATCTGTGGGAAGCTATAATCGGTAAAAATATTATTACCTCGTGAGTTAACTCGTTCAAAAGTAGTGGGCTCAATACTATTAAGTTGATTGTTCCAAATTCCTTCGAGTTCGTCCATCATATTATTGTAAGTAGGCACTAGGTATTGACCTGTGTGCCTTTTAACTGAATTAGAGAAAGTAAAAGGCACAAAAGGCCAGCGCCATGCATCATTAGTGATTTCATCCATAATCTCGGCCTTATTGGTTCTGCGCCTGATGTGGGTCACCATATGGTAACCTAGTACATAATGATCGGGCACAAAGTCTTTAAATGATCTTAGATGCTGCTTATTATAGTCGTATCTTTTGCCTTCAAGCAAATTAGCTCTAAACACGCGGTCAAAATCAGGAATACGGCCTCTTCCACTTGAAGTTAATAAGGTTTCCGTAAGCGTGGCATCACCTTCCCAAAACCAAGGTGGAGCGGCAGTAAACGCCATACCGGCCTGGGTATTTTGGCCAAATAGATAATAAAATAGTTTGTTCCATCCAGTTCTACTTTGACTAAATTGTACTACATGCCGATATTCATGAATGGCTAATAAATCCATCCATTCATTCGTACCTATGAAATTATAATTCTGTGGAGCAGTTGTAAAAAACTCACTTCTTCGTGGGCCAAGTGTTACAAATCCGTTAGAAATAGAATTCTGATTTTGAAGTACAATTGAAAGCTTTTTGGGTTGTTTATTCCCCAGTGTCTTGCTCACAGGTAAACTAATGTGTTCCAGCGTATTGGCCACACGTTGAGCTTCTTCATCGAACCCTCTAGGAAAAATAATTCTAAAGCCTGGTGTATTAATTTGACTCCATTTTAATGAAGATGGGTTATTATCTAGCACTCTGGTCTGAGCGAGGGAAAATTGTATGGTTACCGTAGGTATCGCTAAGGTTAGAAAAATAGAAGCAATGAATTTCAATTTCATAACTCCAAAATAAAACAATTCCGATTACATTTAATTAGGTATTAAGTAATGATGGGGACAATTAACCGCATTGTTGGTAATATGCCATTACAGTATCATCATACCCAGCTTAGGAATCAGTTTCTGGATTTTACTTTTCAACAGGTCGCCATATTCATCAATGTTTAGATAGCCTTTGGCGCCTTTATCAAACATTTTCCCAATTATGATTTGATCGTTAAAATCATCTATTATAAGTATTGGGATTTTAAGTCCAGCCGTCATTTCGCTAACCTTGTCTAGAAAATCTACTCCAAGGCTATACGTATCAATAATAACTAAGTCCTTATTGGAAATCCGTTCATTTATTGAATTCTTTGGTGTAATCTTCAATAAATGAAAATTGTACATAGTAAAACACTCTTCGGGAATAGTGTCAAATACAGCGCTCGATGCGCTTAAAAATAATATAGAAGGTTTCTGCTCGGTCAAGGAAATTAAGTTTTGTGCAAATCTAGCCATACCAGGCTATTGACTTTTAAGCAGACTTACTTAAATCAAATAAGTGGCAGCACTTATTTCTGATTAAAGGCTATCAAATAATGCATTTTTAACAGCATAAAGTACAAGTCCTGTTGTGTTTTTAGCTCCAGTTTTTTCTAGTAAATTTCTTTTATGCACTTCTACGGTTCTAACGCTTATAAATAACTTATCGGCTATTTCTTGATTTGAACATTCATCTAATATAAGTTCATAAACCTCCTTTTCTCTAGGAGTCAGTGGCGTGGCTAGTTCGTCCGATCGTGACTTTGCTTTTTTCCTTGCCAGATTATTCATTACCGTTTGTGCTACCTCCTTACTGTAATATACATCATCTTCCATCACAGAGGAAATAGCGCTTTTCAGTTCTTTTTCATCACAGTTCTTTAGCAGATAGCCACTAGCTCCGGCATCCATCATAGCTTTTATATGCTGGTAATCGTTATGCATGGTCAAAGCGATAATTTTAAGATCAGGATGATCTTTAATCAAATGCCTGGTTGTTTCTATGCCATCCATTCCATCCATATTTATATCCATAAATACGAGATCGACGTGTTCCTTATTAAGTAGATTAACAGCATCGGGTCCATTATGGGCCTCGCCTACTATATTATACTCATTATCATTTTCCAGATACAGTTTAATACCATCTCTCACAATTTTATGATCATCTACAATGGCTATTTTCTTACTCATGATACTAATAGTTTTAATGGTATTTCTACAGTTATAATTGTCCCTCTGTTTGGAGCTGTATCCATATTGAAGTCTCCCGACAAAGAGCTTGTTCTCGTTTTCATGCTTCTCAGCCCAAAATTGTCACCCCTGGCAAAGACAGCTTCTTTGTTAAATCCAATTCCGTCATCTTCAATAGTCAATATAAGTTCATTATCATATTTCATTAGTTGGATCACCACCTTAGTTGCTTGACTGTATTTGAGTATATTGTTTACAGCCTCTTGTGTAATCCGATATAGATGAACTTCTAATTTTTTATCGAAACGTTGTCTGTTCAGGTTTTGGTAAAACGAAAAATCGATCTCACTAACAGAGTTAATATCTGCTAACATACTCTCTACCGAGGGTACATATCCAAAATTGTCAATACTTCTTGGCATCAGGTTGTGTGCGATATCCCGACTTTCCCGAATAGCAGCATTCAGGCTGTTGAGACTATTGATAAGTTTATTGAAACCTTTATGTTCCTTTGATATATCTCTTTTAAGAGCATTTAAGTTTAAAGCAGCTGTTGTTAGCTTTTGCCCGAGCCCATCATGGAGTTCTTTGGAGATACGTTTGCGCTCATTATCTTCGGTATCTATTATAGTGCCAACGATTCGCTCCTCAGACTCGACCCTATCCGTAATATCCGTTATGAAACCTTCTAGTAAATTCGTGCCGGGAATACTACTTCCCTGCTCCCATACCCACTTAATTTCCCCATGTTTAGTTTTTATTCTGTAAACAAGGGTATAAGATCTGTTTTCTCTTATAGCTTGTTGTATTCGTCTGTAACTCTCTTCTTTGTTAGTATCAAGCGAAAGATCGGCAAACTTCACTTCTCCTGATTCAAGTTCTCTAGCTGAATAGCCTGCCAGCTCTAATATCCCTTCACTGGCAAATACTATAGGCCATTCAGGATCATTCTCACACTTATATACCATACCTGGTAGATTTGACATCAAACCACTAAGCATACGCTCATTCTCCATCAATGCCAATTCCGCTCTCTTACGATCATCAATATCTATATGAACACCGATGGCCCTTGTAGCCCTGCGCTTAGAGTTCCGTGTCACCACCTGTCCCCTGGTCATTATCCACTTATACTTGCCAGATTTGGTTTTTATTCGATATTCCTCTTCAAAAAGCTCAGATTCACCTCTTAGGTATTGTTTCAATTTTCTGACCGAGATTTTTTTATCATCAGGGTGAAGTAGGTCGTAAAAGAATTTGGACTTAGTTTGCATTTCATTGGGTTCGTAACCAAGCATTCTGGCCATGTAATCATTGTAAGACAAGTCATCGGTTTCAACATTCCAATCCCATGTACCTTGCCGCGCTCCTTCAATGGCAAGCTGTAGCCTTTTCTCACTTTCCAACTTATCCGTCACATCAATTAGTATTCCATCAAGCACTATTTTACCATCTATTTCTACTACCCTAAATCTATCAAGTACCCATTTGACACCTCCTGATACTGTTTTAACAGCTATCGTATGTTCACCGCCAGAACTATAAGATACTTTACTTGTATAATTACTTCTTACAAGATCATGATAATTTGGGAGTGTACAATCCCAAAGTGTTATACCTTGACGCATAAAGTCCTCTTTTGAAATTTCAAAAAGGCTCTGCGAACCTTCGCTTACAAATATCACTTCAAAGTCTTGATCCGGGTCAAGTCTGTAAGCCATACCAGGTAGGTTTGACATCATGCTACTTAGCAGTTGTTCCTGATCTCTCAAGGCGAATTCAGCTACTTTACGATCATTGATGTCAATATGTGTTCCTATTGCCCTGAGTGGGGTGCCGTCAGACCGTCTTTGAACCACTCGACCTCTTGTTTGTATCCATTTCCAATCTCCATCCTTGGTACCAAGCCTGTACTCCTTCTCATAGTAAGTGGTAAAGCCACTCAAATGGTTATCAAGGGCTTTTTTTGTTTCTTCTACATCATCCGGGTGTAAGGTTTCAAAAAACCTATCGAAGGCATTATCAATTGACTTATTGTTAAAACCTAACATTTCTATAGCATACTCGTTCAACTTAAGCTCGTTCGTTTCAATGTCCCAATCCCACATACCTTCCCTGGCTCCTTCAATGGCCATTTGCAGTCTTTGTTCACTTTCCAGCTTATCGCTGATATCCATTAAGAGTCCATCTATTACAATTTGGCCGTTACTAAGCTTTACCGGCTTAAACCTATCTAATACCCATTTTATCTGTCCATCTACTTCCAATGGAATTACAAGCTCACTAGGCGTCATACTTTCCACGCTTTTGAACGTTTCAGCACGTACGAGCTCATGGTACTCTTTCATAATGAAATCACTGGGTTTATACCCCTTGCTCAAAAACTCCTCAGGACTCATATTAAGTAATTCCTGAACACCATCACTAACAAAGATCATTGTGAAGTCCTTATCAACATTCAACCTCCAGGCCATACCAGGAAGATTGGCCATCATACTTTTTAATTGCTGTTGGGACCTCACTAACGCAGACTCCGCCACTCGGCGATCAGTGATATCAATTCCTATACCCCAGTCGTGCCAGCCTGGAATTGGATTTGTACTCGCCTTATGAAGCCAAGAAATTGTGCGCTTGCTACCATCCTTACATGTAATTACCGTTTCGTCCTCATAATTCTTTGATTCCTTCCAGCTAGATCTTAGTGAATTACGATAGTCTTCATCAGGATATAGCCATTCAAACGCTCTTGGATTACCAATAATTTCTTCAGAGCTATAACCGGTAACTTCCTCACACTTGTTATTCCAAACTACAATTCGCCCATGTTCATCGAAAGCATCCAGCATAACAGGTACGGTTTGTACCGCAAGCCTCATTTTTTCTTCGTTTTTCCTTAGCTCTTCAATCATCTCACGCTCTTTGGTCACATCCCGAGATACAAACATTATATGAGTGACTTCATCCTTACTGCAGATAGGGATCATTGCAGATTCGGCGATACCCTCAACTCCTATGGGTAATGAGAGTTTCTCCTCGAAATAAACGGGTTTTTTGGAGTTAATGGCCATTTTTATGTAGGTATCCCTTAGCGCAGCTTCCTCTTCCGAAAATTTTATAATGTCTCTATGAAATTTAGAAATTTCCATATTCATGATCTGATAGGCATGGAGCTGAGGATAGTTTTCAAGAATCCTGCCCATCACACGATCAGGTAATTTTTTAACCACATAAGTATCTTGATCCACAACTTGCATCAAACCAATAATATCTGTTGTATTGTTGTAGATGAGATCTAGCATCTTCTTTTGCTCTTGAATCTCAGTTAAGGCATCTTTTAGGCCGGTAGTACGCTTTAATACCTGCTTTCTGAGTAAGAAAACGTAGAGTATTAGTTGAACGAAACCCAGGAGTAGTAAGCCAAGAACAACCCATACCTCCGGAGGAATCAGATACGCTTCTTTTGGCGCCATATACTTACCAAGCGCATCATAGTAGAAAGAATCTTGTGAAGCTTTCTGTCTGCGGAGTTCATTGTCAAAAAGCTGTTTGTATTTATCTGCCTCACTCCATTTAGGAGAATACCCAAAACCTAACTTAAAAGGAGAAAAAACTACTGCAGTTCGGACTACATCAAAGCGCTGAGCATTCAAATCTCCATATATTCTATTGATAACCCCGGCATCTACTTCCCCATCTTCTATCAACCTGAATATTTCGTCATAGCTCTCTACAGTAACTAATTCACAACTAACGTCAATATCCGACATAATCTTTTTAAGGCCTTGCCTGGGACCATTGATGAAATAGCTACCATCAATGACAGCAATTTTTTTTCTATTAAAATCTAACAACGTATTGAAATCAACATCTCTATTAGAGTAAACTGCCGCCCATGTTGCTACGATACCTTCGTCGGCAAGAATATATTTCGATTTGTTTTCCCATGAGTCACCAGTTTCAGCTATAATGTCTATGACACCCTCATCAAGCCATTCATGACATTGTTTTGCAGAGCATTTTTTAAACTCCAATGTTAAATCGTGCTTAAGCGCTATATTTCTAAGTACTTCCACGCATAGACCGTCGAAGGTCCCGTCAGCTCGAACCATCATTAACGGTTCATTTTCGAATACTCCAACTGTAATCTGTTGAGCCTTGCTATTATGTATGACAAAAAAGAGTAAACAAAACAGTGCAGTTCTCATATCATAGGCCGTAAAATGACTAATACCATAAAAGTTAGCAAATAATAGGTCAAATAAGGGATACACTTATTTTATAATTTACGTGCTACACCTTAAAGGCCTTTGCTACGCTGTGCCCAACTTTGTATCATCAAAAAGAGAGAGAAAGTGGGGAAGATACAACTAAGGACGGAAAGTGTAGAGAGCAGTTGTTTAGCAAAATTTTTGAGTTAGTGTTGTTGGATGTTTGGGGTTAGATTAGTTAAAGGCTTCCTTAGGGAAGCCTTTTCTTTTTGTATCGCTTAACAAATCCCCAGAATCTTACTCAATTCTATCCGGCAACATTAAATCCCTAACTAAAAAAGGGCTCCTCTCAGAGCCCTCAATTTAACCACTTCAACTTAACCAAACTTTATTTTTTATCTTAGTTTTTAACTAAACTGCTCTTTCTGATTTTTCTTTAGATACATCCTTCGTATACGTAGCACATGTATATGGGTAGCAAGATGATAAAAGAATAGCCAGCACCACCATTAAAACTATAGACTTCATTAACTCCTTATTTAGATATTACATTAACAAAAATCGTTTGATAAAATATAAAAAGAAATACCGGAAGACACGTAATTTGTACTACGCGTAAATACTTAGTGGATAAGAAACAGGGAAGCGGCACACCAATTTTCAGATAAGAAACTTATGGCGATTCAAGACCAACGGTCGTAATTTGATGTTATCCAAAATATAGATACACCCCTAAATTTTCGGCGAAAAGATTTTTTTGTTTTTCCTGGGTTTTACTCAGTAAGCTTTCTACCGCTGCCGGATACAGCTGCTACGTTAAAGTAACCTATAATATCTTCCCCGTTTTCATCTGCATTGATGATGTTAGAAGGTACGTTTTCAAATGGTTCTGCAAATATCTCATCAAACCCGCCATCTCGTTGTGTTTGAATCTGCAATTCCTGTAAAAAGAAAAATGCATCATTGGTTATTGAATGGATCTCAACATAGAGTGAATCACCTATTTCATAAGGCACTATCTCATCTAAATCTTCGTTAAGTGGATTTACAGAATCCTGTAGGGGCTGAATAAATACTACCCCGTCAATAAGTCCTCCCTGGCTAAAACCTGCATCATAAGCTATGGTAAGATCAAACGGACGGTTTTGATAGATTCCGTTCTTAAAAGTTTTTATCCAGTATGTATCTCCTTCTCCACGTGGATCGGCGCTCACAAATTCTCCATAGTAACCCTCGGGCTGAAACTGGTTCAGCTCCTCTTTAAAAGTGAATTTTATTGAGTCAATTGTAGGAACTCGATTAATTTGTGAGATTGAAACATAAATTTCATCATTTACTTCTATCTGAAGCTGATATTCAGTTTCTATTTCACCTATACCATTTGCCGAAGTAGATGGATCCCAAACGTAATCGCCTGGGGTATTTCTCTCCTCAAAAATGAATGTCTCATTCGCGGAACTACTTACAACCACCGTGGCGCCACTTACAGGTGGTGGTAGGCTAGAATCAAAATAGGGCTGCGCCATTGATAGCTTGATTATTTGTAACTCCGGTTTATTGTTTATCCAGGCATCTACCACCAATACCGGCTCAGCTTCCTCTAATGTAACATCAATCGGGTCTTCACAACCTAATAAACCGGATGCCAGAACTATAATTGCTATTCTCTTCACAGTATCTAAAATTTGAAGTTATATGAAATGGATGGTACAGGCGCTCCTACTATTGAAAAGCGGGTAGCTTCTGTCTCTACGGGACTACCCAGATTCACCGCTCCCTGGTCTTGAGAGAAAAAAACAGAGAACGGATTCCTTCTTCCATAAACGTTATACAAGGACAGCACCAGTTCGTCTTTATTTTTTCTTTCTTTCCCTTTTTTAATGCGCTTCATTTGGATGATCATAGATAAATCCAGTCTATGGGTAGCAGGAATTCTTAAGTTATTTCTGGACTCCAAAGGATCATAACCGGCAACCATGCCCTGTTGAACGAAACGTAATGTAGGTGCCGTAACCGGTGCACCGCTTACATAGGTAAAATTAGCGGAGAATGATGTTCTATCATTAAGTTGATAATTTCCAAAAACTTTGAGATTATGTGTTTGATCAAAACGTGTGGGGTACCATTCATTTCGATTGATGCCATCTACTTTAAGTTCTGATCTGCCTAAAGTATAACTTATCCATCCTGTTAAATCACCTTTATTTTTCTTTACGCTAAACTCCAACCCATATGCCCTGCCATCCCCGGCTATCAGTTCTCCTTCTAAAAATTCATTTAAGAAAATATCAGCGCCACGCACATATTCAACCTGGTTTCTATTATCTCTGTAATACCCCTCAATAGAAGCTTCAATATCATTACCGCGACCGAAATTTCTGAAATAACCGAGGGCCCATTGATCACCTATTTGGGGTTCAATGTTATTCGTGCTGGGTGTCCATACATCAATAGGTGTAGAAGCCGCCGTGTTTGAAACCAAATGTATATACTGAGCTGTTCGCATATAGCTGGCTTTAACTGAACCTTTACCTATTTGATATTTGACAGAAGCCCGCGGCTCCCAAGTGTAATAGCTTTTTATAATTTCATTATTATCAAAGCTTCTAAAAAATGTTTGTTGTTGTCTAAAACCGGGCTCTATGGTTTCATAGTTGTACACAGAATCGACACCGAAGTAGTGGAAAGATGAGAAACGAAGGCCATACTTCAGTGTTAGCTTGTTATTTACCTTTTGGGTGTTATCAATATACAAAGCATTCTCAATTGACCACTTTTCATCTAAGCTAATATCAGTTACCAAGCCATCGGAAACAGCCACGGCTTCTGCAGGTTTAAAATCGTAAAGTGTAGATTCTCCTCCTATAAGTAACTCATTATTCGTATTTATGAAGTAATTGAAATAGGGCTTAAACGTGTAGGTTAGAATTCGCGATTCCCAATCGAACTTGTCTAAATCGTTTTCCCCAAAAGCAAAACCGTAGTCATAGGTAGAAACAAAGAAAGAAAAATTGGAAAACAGCCGATCTTTAAATAAGTGGTTCCATCTCAGCGTTCCGGTTAAGTTACCCCAATCAAAACCCTGCCTTTCATCAAAACGAAAGACATCCCTTCCAAAATAGCCCGATAAGAATAAACGATTCTTCTCATCCAGATTATAATTTACCTTTGTGGTAAGATCATAAAAGTACAGTGTAGCGTCACCGGTGAAAGGCGCAGCTAGGATATCAACATAAGATCGACGGCCGGCAACCAAAAAGCTGGCTTTATCTTTTTTAAGAGGCCCCTGAACCGCAAGCCTGCTAAATACTGTACCTACACCCCCGGAAACTTCCAGCTTTTTAGAATTCCCCTCTTTCATTCTCACGTCTAAAATAGAGGATAAACGACCTCCATAATTGGCGGGGACTCCTCCCTTAATAAGCTTGACATCTTTGACAGCATCCGGATTAAACACCGAAAAAAAGCCAAAAAGATGAGAAGAATTATAAACGGGTGCATCATCCAATAGTACAAGGTTTTGCCCTACGTTACCACCACGTACGTTAAAGCCTGATGACCCCTCTCCAACAGAACTGACGCCAGGAAGAAGTTGAATACTCCTTAACACATCTACTTCACCAAGAAATGCCGGGATCTTTTGAATAGTTTTTGCGTCGAGTTTGCTAACGCTCATTTCTACGCTGGTTACATTAGCTTCTTCATCCTCACCCAATACTACAATCTCATCAAGTTCGGTAGCTTCTGTCTTGAGTTCCACATCTAAGCGCCGGTTAGTAGTAAGGTCAATAGTTTTTACTACACTGTTATAACCGATATAGCTAAACTCAACCGTGTAAGTACCGGGCGGGAGTGTAACCGAATAATAACCATAAACATTAGCTGTAGTACCACCTGCTATTTCCTTAACTAGAACCGTGGCGCCGATCAATGCCTCTCCATTGGACACGTCTTTAACGTAGCCATTCAACGATACTTTTTGACCGAATAGAGCTTGAATACTAAAGAGACTCAACAAAAGACTTAAAAAGGTGATCTTCACAATTATGATCGATTAGTCATAGGACATATACGCAGATAAATACAGTTACTATTTGAAATTGTTCTGCACAAAATAATAATTTGGATTTTATAAGTTAGCCTATCAAGCTTAAACGGTTAGAGAAAGCCTTAAATCGCCAATTAAGACATGCGTAAAACCAACCATTGTTTATATGGGCAGAGGGCTTAATCACCGGTAATTAAAATTTCATCTGTAACAACCGAGCTGGTTTGAAAAAAGCCCAGGCCACCGTTTGTGATATTTGTTCTGGGATTTACCGGGGGTGAACCAAAGAAACCACCGTCTCCGAGCAGCAGGTTAGTGAGGTCGTTATAATACAAAAAACCGTTTCTTGAAATACTGTACATTTCAACTTTTGCCATATCTCCTATCGTATAATAACCGGCTGTAGGAACACCGTTTATCTCTTCTGCCAGCAGATCATCGTCGCTGAAATATATATCCGTTGATTCATCTCGTAACAAACTGTCGTTACGATAAAATTTAAATAGATAAAAGTCTTTTCTGTCCTGAGGTTCTTTGGCATAAAACAAAACTTCGTAGAAGTACCCTTCGTCTTCAGGGTCTTCAAATTCATCTTCATCAATATCAACGGAAAGTGAATCAATTGCTGTAACAGGATTCAGTAAGTCTTTTCCCGTGTATACCTCATCTCCAACCGTTACCGATACGGTGTACTCCACACCAACATGGCCGGCAAACTGTTCATTGGAAATATAGTATCCATTAAGATCCGGACTACCGGATGGGTTATGAGAATAACCTCTGAAATTACTTCTGCTATCTTGAACGAATACAAGGGCATCGGTAATAGGTTCGGTAGCCACGGTATCATAAAAGTCTACCGTTCGGGTTACTCTTACATAGTGAAATTCATTCTGGTCAGTAATTAACCCTTCAACAATTACTACAGGATCAGCTTGCCCGGAATCAATTACAATGGTCTCCTCACAGGAGGAAACTACAAGAAAAACTAAAAGTACTTTCAATATATTTTTCATGTGCTAAAGATCAAAATTTGATATTGTAGGTGACTGATGGAAGTATCGGAAACAGGTAAATAAGCCTGGCTTCTTTTCGATTAGGATCCTCTACGCCCTCATCATTTTCTAATGTTCTTGTGTAAATGGTAAAAGCATTTTTACGACTGTAGGCATTATAAATAGAAAATACCCAGCTGCTTTTCCACTTTCTACCTTCATTCTTTCTTGGTGTTAATGTGGCGGATAAATCCAAGCGGTGATAGTCCGGCAGTTTAAAGCCGTTTCGCTCCGTGATAAAGTCTACCTGGTAGTTTTCAAATTCATATTTGCCATTTGGCAAGGTGATTGGCCGGCCTGTGGTATAGGTAAAATTGCCGCCAAGCGTCCACTTATCGCTCAGCTCATAAGTAGCAACTATGTTAAAATTATGCCGCCTGTCGTAGTTGGCAAGAAATGGTTGACCTAGATTTACTTCGGGGATTTTTCTTTCGGTTTTAGACCATGTATAGCTCGTAAAACCTGTGAATCTGCCCTCGTTCTTCTGGAGCATTAATTCCAAGCCATACGACCATGAGTCACCTTGCCTATATTCTGTTACCAGGTCTTCATTGAAGAATATTTCAGCATTATCAGCAAAATCAGTAACATTATCAATGTCTTTATAATAGGCTTCCATTGAAAACTCGTATTGGTTGTTGTCAAAGTTTCTGAAATAACCAATAGCGGTTTGGTCAGCGATTTGAGGCTCCAGGTAAAGTGAGGAAGGCGCCCAGGTATTGAACGGGATAGGTACCGTACCGCTGGAAATTAAATGGGTATTCTGCACCATTCTATTGAAAGAAAGCTTCAATGAACTTCTCGGGTTTAGCATATAACGTGCAGAAAATCGGGGTTCAAGATTCAGGTAAGACTCTACCTCCTCAAACCGATTGAATGATAGCGTATCGGTGCGTTCAATATTTATATTATCGGTAACATCTTCATACAAATAAACAGCTGCGGGACCTACACTTTGGAAGAACGATAGTCGGGCTCCATAGAGTACGGTTAACTTATTGTTTAGCTTGCGCTGATGCTCTACATAAATGTTATGATCAAGAGCGTATTCTTTCTGAAGCTCAACTGTTGTAAATAAAGACTTGTCAGAATTTGGCTCAATGGTACCTGGAGAAAAATTCTGATAAGAAAGGTGATAGCCAAAATTAATCTCATTGGTAGGACTCACAAAATAGTTCAAATCTTCTTTAAATGTAAGCTGTTGAATGTTTGACGCCCATTTGAACCCCTGGGTGTCGTCATCAAGCTCAAGCTTGTAATCGAAATTACTTGCTATTAGTGAAGTATTGGAAAACAGACGGTCGTTAAATAAATGATTCCAACGAAACGTAGCTGTTGCGTTTCCCCAATCAAAACCAAAGGTATTATCAAAATCGAATACATCCCTACCCAAATACAGCGCAGCAAAGAAGCGATTGTTATTATTATGTTTCCAATTCACCTTAGCATTCACATCATAGAAATAGACGGTGTTTTCTTCGCCAGCGGCTTTTAAAAACAAATCGACATACGATCTGCGGCCAGATACGATAAATGAGCTCTTATCTTTTCTTATAGGTCCCTGAAGCGTGAATCGGCTGGCTAAAGTGCCTATGCCTCCGCCTCCTTCCCTATCTTTATTGTTGCCATCTTTAGTTCGCACTTCGAGTATCGAAGATAACCTGCCGCCAAATCGGGCAGGGATCCCACCCTTGTACAATTCCGTTTCTTTAATAACATCTGCATTAAAAACAGAAAACAGACCAAACAAATGAGAAGGGTCGTAGATGGGCGCCTCATCAATCAAAATCAGGTTTTGGTCGGCGCTCCCACCACGTACAAAGAAGGCGGATGTACCTTCACCCGCTGACGAAACGCCCGGAAGCATTTGAATGGTTTTTATAATATCCGGTTCGCCAAATAAAGCTGGGAGTCGTTTTACCTGCTTTACATTAATTTCATTTCGGCTCATTTTGATATCTGTAACATTCGCGTCAATAGCTTCCTCCTTTATTATAATCTCCTCCATTTGGGTAATCTGTATAGGAAGTTCAATATTAAATTCCTGATCTTTATCCAGAGTAATGGTTTTGACTACGGTTAGGTAGCCAACTGAACGGTAGGTTAACGTATAATCACCAGGTGCCAGGTTCAATGCATAAAAACCATAAACGTTACTAGCTGTGCCGGTTTTAAGTTCATTAACATAAACGGTAACGCCTATAAGCTCTTCTCCATTTTCAGCATCCCGGACATACCCGTTAATAGTATGTTTCATTTGGCTATATGCGAACGAAGTAAGGAAAAATAGTAGCCCTGAAAATATCAGAACAAGTTTGATTGTTGTCAATTTTTAAGTTTTTGATGGTATTGAGGTAAATTTTGAGTTAAAGACGCTCCAAAAATCGAAATAGTTGACGTTTGATGAAAAAAAATGTTTGACGGTTGAAAAAGATGATTATTCTTAACTTTCTAGGATAGTTAACGCTGTCGATAGCCGAATGAAATACAAACGTCCTTCCCTTTACTTTCATCCCCATATAGAAACCATAGCTCCCGCCCTACTACGAAAGATCAAAAACTTCTCGTATTCAAAGAGGCAGAGGATAAGCACCCCAGACAATGACTTTCTCGATCTTGACCTGCTAAAAAATGGCAACCAGTCGGTGGCAATCCTTTCTCACGGGTTGGAAGGTAACTCTACCCGGCCTTATATACTTGGTATGGCCAGAGCCGTTGCCAACTCCGGTTATGACGTGCTTGCCTGGAACTACCGCGGCTGCGGTGAAGAAATGAATCGGAAGCTTCGTTTTTACCACAGCGGGGCCACTGATGATTTGCAGGTAATCATAGATCATGCGTTAAAAACTGGATATACATCCCTTCACTTGATCGGGTTCAGCTTGGGTGGCAATATCACGCTGAAATACCTTGGAGAGAAAGGTAAGGGTGTAAATTCTTCAATAAAATCTGCCGTAACCTTTTCCGTACCGCTGGACTTACATACAAGTTGTATCCAGATTTCGAAACCCGGTAATTTTTTGTATGCCAAACGTTTCTTAAGAAACCTTAAGAAAAAGATCAGAATTAAAGCCAAGTCAATGCCGGATAAAATAGACACCGGCCCTCTCAAAGGATTGAAAACACTTATCGACTTTGATGACCACTACACAGCGCCCATTCATGGGTTCAAGAATGCAGTTACTTATTATCACGATTGTAGTTCTATTCGCTTCGTAGATGACATCAAAATACCTACACTCATTGTAAACGCTATGAACGATCCTTTTCTTTCTAAAGAATGTTACCCTTTTGATCAGCTTCACGAACATCAGTTTGTGACATTTGAGGCGCCTGACCAGGGCGGACATGTAGGTTTTACAGAGCTGAAAAGTGATGGCATCTATTGGTCTGAGAAAAGAGCGGTAAATTTCATTAAAGCCAATACCTGATAAATGGGTGACGAAGCTTCAATTGTGGTGGATTACTAAGAATTAATGCCAGATGATAAAAAAAATTTTAACCAGAAAGACCATAGATGAAAACAAGGTAGGACGAAATGACATTCTGGCAATAGAAAGGACCAAGTTAGCTAATGAACGTACTTTTCTTGCTTACTTCCGAACTTGCATTGTTTTTACGAGTTCTGCCTTTGTCATACTTAAAGTCGAATTTCTGCAAAACCTAAGGTTTTTGAGTTATACCCTTTTGGCTGTAGCTACCGTTTTATTACTTATTGGAGGCATTAGATTTATTTATGTAAGAAGGAAGATCAGAAAGTACTATCGCTAAATTTTATTTCATTCCATATTAAAAGCCCGGGCAGATGAACTGTCTGGGCTTAAAACTAAACTAACACTAAAAATAACCTAAACTCGCTCCGGAGCCAACCCCCATTTCTCTGGTGAGCGCCATAAACTTGAAAGTAGCAGTTCGCGCATGAATGTGAATTCTTTTGGAAGTTTGTCGTACATTCTTTCAAAGAGCTCTTCATGCAATAGCACCTCTTTCTTCCAGACCTCCCGATCTATGGTCATGATTTCATCAAACTGTTCTCTGGTGAAATCAAGCCCTTCAAAATCCAGGTCTTCGAAACGTGGCATCCATCCGATAGGGCTTTCAACTGCTCCTGTTTCTCCATTCACTCTACCCAATATCCATTTCAATACACGGGTATTTTCTCCGAACCCAGGCCATTGGAAGTTACCTTCAGCATCTTTTCTGAACCAGTTCACAACGAACATTCTTGGAGGATTAGGTAGCTTACGACCAAATTGCAGCCAATGATTAAAGTAATCGGCCATGTTATAGCCGCAGAACGGAAGCATAGCGAAAGGATCTCTCCTCACCTTTCCAACTTCTCCAAAGGCGGCAGCAGTCATTTCAGAACCTATTGTAGAGGCTGCATAGACTCCAAAGTTCCAGTTAGTAGCCTGGTATACCAGAGGAACTGCAGTACTTCTTCTACCACCTACTATAAAAGCGCTGATGGGCACACCTTCAGGGCTTTCCCACTCGCTATCGATGCTCGGGCATTGGCCTGCAGGCGTAGTAAATCTGGCATTTGGATGGGCCGCAGGTTTATCTGAGCCAGGGTCATACTGGTTTCCATGCCAATCGATGAGACCTTCCGGCGCTTCTTTGGTCATACCTTCCCACCATACATCTCCGTCAGGAGTCAAGGCTACGTTTGTGAAAATTGAGTTAGACTCAATGGTCTTCATGGCGTTGGGGTTGGTTTTATAGTTCGTTCCAGGAGCTACACCAAAATATCCGGCTTCCGGGTTAATGGCTCTAAGTTGACCATCTTTATCAGGCTTGATCCATGCTATGTCATCCCCTACTGTAGTTATTTCCCACTCACCCATACTTTCCGGTGGGATCATCATAGCAAAGTTAGTCTTACCACAAGCGCTTGTGAAGGCTGCCCCAACTTAGGTTTTTCTTCCAATTGGTTCTTTGGCGCCTAATATCAGCATGTGTTCGGCTAACCAGCCTTCTTCTTTTGCCATTACCGAGGCTATCCTTAAAGCAAAACATTTTTTTCCTAACAGTGCATTTCCACCGTACCCGGAACCGTAAGACATTATTGATCTTTCTTCAGGGAAGTGAACAATATATTTAGTTTCAGGATTACAAGGCCATTTCGCATCTTCCTGACCAGGTTCCAACGGTGCGCCAACGGTGTGCAGACACTTCACGTATTCACCATCCTTACCCAACTGGTCGAGGGCAGCCCTACCCATTCGGGTCATAATTTTCATATTAACTGCTACATACTCAGAATCAGTTACTTCTATGCCAATCTGGGAAATAGGAGAACCCAAAGGACCCATACAAAAGGGTATAACATACATGGTTCGCCCCTTCATCGATCCCTTAAATAAAGGATCAAGAGTTTTCTTCATCGCTCTGGGGTCCATCCAGTTATTAGTAGGCCCTGCATCAGACTCTAAGCGACTACAGATGTATGTTCTGTCTTCTACCCTTGCTACGTCACTCGGATCAGAAAAGCAGGCGAAACTATTTGATCTTTTCTCCTCATTAAGCTTGATAAAAGTTCCTTTGCTAACAAGCAGGTCACATAATGCCTGGTATTCTTCCTGGGAGCCGTCACACCAGTATACATTTTCAGGCTCACAGCTCTCAACAAGCCCCTGTACCCAATTCTTGAGCTCCTTATGCTCAATTTGATCGGAATAGTCTTTTTTTAAACTCATGATTGCCTCTTCCATTTTTGTTGTGGTTTTGGGTTTTGTAATTTCTATTTGAATCTCTTTCGAGGTTTGGCTTACCTTTTCAATAAACCATAACAAATCTACAGTTCAACTCTTGAGTTAATGGTGACGTTCGTCAGAACGTGATATGACATAACTCGATGAAAACGGTTGCGGACGTAACTTTTTGAGGGTAATGATGCCAGGTAAAAAAAGCATTTATCCATTAACTAGTAAGTATTTTGACGTTATCCTCTTAGATTAGTAATGTGACTGATAGATATACCATTACCACTAATAAAAACACCCTTCTGGTACAATTTAATTTAGAAAGTATAGACGGTTATGTACCCAGTTACAATGCTGCACCCGCACATATCTTACCTGTAATAACCATGGGATCAGCCGGTCTTTCCTTCTTCTATTGGGGGCAAATCCCGGAGCGGGCTAAAAACAAGTCTATAAGTCAAAAGCTTCTGTATATCGATGGTGAATCGCTCATTACAAAACAGCTACTTCATAAAGACCTGTTAGAGCAGAGATGCCTCATTGTTGCTGATGGATTTTATGGCTGGAAACGAATAAGTAAGAAAGGCAAGGTAGCCCATCGCATAACTTTCAAAGAAAATGAAGTTCTTGGATTTGGCGGTACTTGGGAAGAATTTGAAAATGACGATGGTGAAGTAGTTCATACTTTTAAGATCATTACCACTCCATCAAATGCATTAGTAGATGCCATGTCACCTCGAATGCCATTAATGCTAGGTCGTGAGCAGGAAAAGTTATGGTTAGATAAGGAAACCGACATTAGTTCGTTATTAGATCTGATTAAGCCTTACTCAGTCAGCAAGATGCATCTCTACACCGTATCCCCGAAAGTAAAAGATCCTAATTTTAACCATCCCTCCCTTATCGAGCCCTTTGCTCCTACAGATCAGTTCGGGAATTACTCGCTTTTCGATTGAGTAAAACATGAGGATCTTATTATTTCTTACAGCTTACCTACTGAATTTTTCCTCCTTCAGCCAAGACAGATTAAGTTTGATTATAAAGGCTGAAGACCAACTTATCTCAGGTGATACAACAGAAGCCTTGAACACATTCAAAAATGTATTAGAGGATTTCCCCCGAAGCTTCAGCGCTACCAAAAGACTATCTGAAGTTTATTACTACCTAAAAGACTATCATAACGCTATCCTTTATGTAAATATAGCAATAGAGATAGCTGAGGATTATTTTTTTGAGAGCGGTGAACATAAAAATACAGCTCAATACCGTCTGGATCTGGCCGATGCACATCACCTTAAAGGTTTGATCCGCATGAAACAGTTTCGTTTCAAAGACGCCCTTAACCAAGTCAATCAGGCTTTGCAGTTTGACTCATTAAACACTGCCATTCAGTTGGACAGAGCTATGATATATTTCACGGCTAATGATTTAGATAGCGCCAGATATTATCTTCAGTCATTAAAGTCTCAACCCGAGATCAGAAGTAAGGTATTATTTAGCATAGCTAATGCTTACTACAAGGAAAAGAGACTTGATAGCGCCCTTTATTATTATGACGAAGTAATCCATTATTATCCAATATTTAAAGCAGCCCATCATTATAGGGGGATGGTATTGACTGAAATGCAGCGCTACAGGAAGGCGGTTGAAGCTTATTCGACATATATTCAGCTGGACAGCTCATCTGAAGAGGTTTTTTTCAGAAGGGCAGTTTTACTGAATGAATTAGCCGATATGACCGAGGCTCTTAAAGATTGGTCGAAAGTCATTGAATTGAATAATGAAAACCAGGAGGCTTACAGAAATAGAGGGCTAACCTATTTCCAACTAGGTAATTATGATAAAGCGATTCAGGATTTTGACAAAGCCCTTGAACTGGAGCCTGACCAGGCTTATACAGAAATTAACCGCGGGTATTCACACTATTTAGTTAACGATCTAAAACAGGCGCTTATGGATTTGGATAATGGCATAAAGAAAATGCCAAGGTATTATTTTGGCTATTATTTTAGAGCCTTAGTTCATCTACAACTGAAAAATAGGAAACAGGCTTGTAATGATGCCAAGCGCGCCGCAGCGTTGGGAATGGCGGAATCAGCGATGGATGATTTGGTATTGAAGAAGTGTTTTTAACCTGGCTGGAACAAAGAGCTAGAAGT
This sequence comes from uncultured Flammeovirgaceae bacterium, assembly GCA_937899105.1. Classification (GTDB taxonomy): domain Bacteria; phylum Bacteroidota; class Bacteroidia; order Cytophagales; family Cyclobacteriaceae; genus Fulvivirga. Next base: position 31,482 of record CALBPF010000359.1, read on the forward strand.
TAGCTAAAAATCATCTTCGCCATCACCATCCTCTTCTTCTGTTGGTTCCTCAGTGGGCGGCTCATCTTTTTTCTTTTTCTTCTTTTCTTTTTTGACTTTCGGCTTTTTCTCTTTTGGAGGTTTATTGCCATTCTTTAAAAATGAAAAGAGTCCTTTCTTTTCTTCTTGCACTTCATCTTCAGCAACGTCAGTAGCCGAGGTTTCTACGTCGCCATCCTCACCTTCTCTGTCAACCTCTTCTTCTTTGTTCTTTTTCTTAAATAGGTTTTGGAAGAATCCAAAGAACCCTTTCTTCTCTTTTTTAGCAGTCGTTTTAGCTTCTTCAGCATTGTCTTCCTGTTGTAGACGAACATCAGGATATAACAAATACTTTCGCAGATACCACAGATACAATTCCTGATCGATATTGAACTTCTCTTTTTTCAGCGAAATAACATAAGTTGAATCCGCAACCGAGGTATTTGCAGAGTCGGTTTCAATAGAATGATCTTTAACTAAGTCAGCCGAATCGTAGAGATCACGTGATCCAATATCTCGTTCTGCCAATGCAAATTCATCATCAAAAGCCAATGAATCGTCCTCTACAGGGTAAACGTCCTTCATAGGTATCGTCCGCAGGCTCCTGAGTTTTCTACGGTAAGAAACCGGCTCCAAAAGTAAATAGCGATTTTTACTTGCCTCCAGCACCTTGGGTGTCGAATCTTCATTGAAATAGCTGAAACGCTTTCTTAGTTCTTCTTCATCATGGATAAATGCACTTTGATAAGCAGGGCAGATCATACGCTCGGTACAGGCCTGTATCACGAGTATGCAAAGCATACCGAGTATAATTGAATAAGAATACTTCATTAAGTGGCGCATTTCTGACTAAAGCCAGAACGAAAAATAAGCCAAATTCGCGTATTTTCGATAAAAGGTTAAAGGTAGCTTGAAAAAGTAATACGATACAAGTATAAAATGAAAAGAGTTAAGTGTGTTTTTATTCAAGAAGTACTTGCGCATTGACCTGCCTAATTTCCTCCACAAGTCGATCTACATCCTCTTTCTTACGCTCTGGATTACCAAAATAGACTCTTAAATGAATTCTACCTTTTAATCGGGTGCCGGTAATGAATACATTTCCTCTCGATTCAATCAACCGGATCATTTTGATATTTATATTGTCATTTTCAGCCGAATTGAGATCCGGATCTTCATATCGAAAGCAAAGTATAGAAAGTGGATAATGAGGATCAATGACTATCTTGTTCAAGACGCCAATGTGGTCCGCTAAATAGCTGGTCATCAAAATATCGTGTTCCACAAAATGGGTCAGCTTATCAGCGCCATAGTATTTCATAGTAAACCATATCTTGAGGGCCCTGAACTCTTTTGAAAGCTCAATAGTATGCTCTGACGACTCCCATCTTTCATCAGCATTTTCAGTGAACAAATAGTCCGGAGAGTAGTGAATAGCTTTCGGAATGTTTTTAAGCAACACACAACTGGCTTCAAACGGAACATACATCCACTTGTGTGGATTGATTATAACAGAGTCGGCACGCTCAACCCCTCGGAAAAAATGCTCATAACTTGGAACACGAATGGCAGGAAGACCATAGGCTCCATCAACGTGGTACCATAAATTGTATTCTGCCGCCAGGTCTGCCAGGTCGTTAAGCGGATCGATACTTCCCGTATTTGTGGTTCCGGCATTGCCCACTATGGCCAGCGGTTGAAAACCACTGGCCAGGTCTTTCTCGATAGTTTCACGCAGTTTCGAAACATCGATCCGGTAATCTCCAACCACATCGATTTTTCTGAGATGATCACGGCCAAGGCCCAAAAACACCATGGCACGATCAATACTGGAATGTGTTTGATTTGAACAATATACCGTTAATGGTTTATTGCCATAAAAGCCGGTCATTTCCCGTTTTGGAAACTTGGCTGCAATAGCAAAATGTAACACCATTAAATTAGACATTGATCCACCTGAGGTGAGAACACCTTTGTTGTGATCAGGTAAATGAATAAATTCTGACACCCATTTTATCACTAATTGCTCCAGTTCAGAACATATGGGTGAGTTATTCCATTTGAGACCATTCTGATTATAAAAAGCTTTAATGAACTCGGCAATAGCTGCCATCCTGTTTCCACTACCTGTAATATAGGCCCCAAATCTGGGATCAGTATTTCGGTTGATGTAAGGCAATACCTGTCTCTTAAACGCTTTCAAAACATTCCCAAATCCATCTTCCTTCAGAGGTAAAGAGTGGTCCAGTGACTTTCTAATTTCATCCGGATCATTGGTACTTAATATTGGATGATTTGGTGCATCATGCTCATTGGCTTCAAGCATTGACCAGGCTTGATCTAAATATTGCTTTAGCTTACCGTTTTCCATTGTTTTGATGATTACATCAAACTTAGTTATTGCATTTAAAAATAACCCTATAAAGGCTGTAGCATCCGTCAAGATCATTTCGCATGTACATAGCTCCGTTTTCACCTTCAGATTTCACAAATCAAGGGCCTAATAATGGGGTTGACAAAATAGGCACCTCCGCTAACCAGTGATCTCATCTGAGGTACGTCAAGTTTCATCTTATTTAGTAACTTCAAAAAGAGATTAAAGTGCATGTTTCAATTCTCACTGCTTGAACTCATCTACCTTTTCAGCGCCTTCCATGGGGTGTTTTTGATGATTTTGCTGGTGTCAAAGAAGAGATCTGTTCGAAAGAACTTATTTCTAATTCTGATGATCGCATTTTTTACTTTTTACCTGGTCGAAAACGTGATCTATTTGAGCGGTTATTTGGTGAATGTTCCTCACCTTTATTTCACCTCTTTACCTTTACTTTTTCTCTTGGGTCCAATGTTCTATCACTATGTTAGGGACAATCTTGAACCGTATGAACCTCTCGCTACCAAGCATCTGTCCCATCTCATACCGTTTATAATGGAATTTCTGATATTACTGCCGTTTTATCTGCTTAGTAGTGAAATCAAACTCAAAGTTTATGAAAACAGTCTGACCTCAACCGGCGACAATGACTGGAATATATACTTTATAGGATATTTGATTTACATCGCCTCTACAATTGGCTTTGTGTTTTCTGCTTTTCTAAAATTAAAGCAATCCAAGCCTGAAAAGCGATATGAAATCAGAAAGCTAAGATGGCTCAAGTATTTAAGCTATTTCTTCATTTTTTATATTACAATATCAGGCCTTTTGGCGCTCCTGCCCGATAGTTTCATTAATTCTGATATGCTTCCTCTTCATTTCAGCTTGATATGTCAAGTATTGATAATCCATACTCTGGGATATGTAGCGTATACTTATCCTGACATTATAAATTCGGCACAGAAAAGAACTCCTCAATACGAGTTTTCAGCACTTGACGGTAAGGAACTGGCAAAACTTGAGCATGACCTCATAGCATTTTTCGAAAAAGAGAGGCCTTTCATACGGCATAAGCTTTCATTAGAAGAACTTGCTACAGATCTGGGAGTCACAAAAAATAACCTGTCGCAGGTGCTTTCAACAAGTTTGAATACCAGCTTCTATGATTTTGTAAATAAATACAGAGTCGAAGAGGCTAAGAAGTTCCTTAAATCACCAAATTACGATAGTGCCAAAATTACTCATGT
>CALBPF010000360.1 GCA_937899105.1 uncultured Flammeovirgaceae bacterium
GCAATTCCAAGACAAAGTAACCCATTAATCAGGGAATCGTCAGTAACAAAGTAGTATTTGCCATCTATGTTGATAGAGTTATAACTTAGTCCATCCCCAACAAAAAACGTAGTAAAACTAGGAGCAGCACTAATTTCATCAGTAAATAAATACTCAGCACCAATATTCAAGCCCGCTTCCTCTATATCGAAGCCATACGCCAAACCGACAGAACCTCTGAAAGTACCTTGTTGCGCATTAACTGCTATTGCAAATGCAAACACAGAAAATGCTGTAAATAAAATCTTTTTCATAGTTGATTGAGTTTGTTGAAGTCCTAAAGTAAATAAGATTTTACCAATAAAAAAGTTGGTATAAGCATCGGCCCGTGCCGCTAATAATGCCTGAAAAGTTCAAATTCTGAATTCGAATTATATTGCAACTTAGAAAAATGAAAGCCTTATTTATAAATTCGAAATTACTTCTATTTACACTACTAATTAACATTATATTAATATTAATATAACTTTTAAAAACAATAATTTTATTTTTCATAAATATATTTTTATTAAAAACAAATAAAATTAAACAGATATGAAATCATTAACTCCCCTTCTGTCTTTGGCTTGCTTTATTTTATTTTCCAACTTTAGTATCGAAATAAACATGAATACATCTCCAAGGAACGCCCTGAAACTATTATTCCTCAATCCAGCTTTGTACAGCGTAATTCAACCACTGAAGTTCTTTTTTTGACTGATAAATCTTGCGGTTGTGTCAAAACAATACAAGGTGGAACAGTTTTAGGTGAAACATGTAAAGATACGACCCCATTCATCGGACCAATAAGACAGACGACATGGACAATTCAAGTCGGTAACGTGACTGGCTCTTTGAGCATCACAATAGAGCACGGGTGTTGCACAGGAACAAGTTGTTCAAGCGCTACATCTAAATCTGGAACCGAAACAGTAACTCTTACAATTATATAATACTTTGGATAAAGATAAGGTCAAGATTGTCAAATTGACTTTGTCTTTATTTGTTCTTAGTCATTTTCCGCCAATCTAATGTTCAAATTGTGGTTAGAGCGCATGGATTTCTTAATTGCGTATGTCGCTCCCTCATTACCTGCCCAACTTCTGCGCGCCACGCCGTTATTCACGTCAAAAAATAGCATATTCTCAAGCCGCTTCTTCGCTTGCTTGGTTCCATCGAGCAATAATCCAAATCCACCGTTGATCACCTCGCCCCATCCAACTCCACCGCCGTTATGAATTGAAACCCAGCTCGCTCCTCTGAAAGCATCGCCGATAACGTTGTGGATAGCCATGTCTGCGGTAAACTGTGATCCATCATAAATGTTAGAAGTCTCTCGGTACGGACTATCGGTACCGGATACGTCATGATGATCCCGACCTAAAACCACAGGACCTATTTGACCTGCTCTTATCGCCTTATTAAAAGCTTTGGCTATTTCTATACGGCCCTCGTTATCAGCATAAAGTATACGAGCTTGAGAGCCTACTACAAGTCTGTTTTCCTCAGCAGTCTTTATCCATCTTAAGTTGTCCTCAACCTGCCGCTTAATTTCTGTAGCGCTCTTACTTGCCATCTTTTTAAGTACTTGAACAGCAATTTGATCCGTTCTTCGTAGATCTTCCGGCTTACCTGATGTACACACCCATCGGAAAGGGCCAAAACCATAATCAAAACACATTGGTCCCATTATGTCTTGCACGTAAGAGGGATACTTAAACTGTTTTTTTTCCTTGTTTCGAAAGATGTCAGCGCCCGCTCTGCCGGCTTCAAGAAGAAAAGCATTGCCATAGTCAAAAAAGTAAGTCCCATTTTTTGTATGGGCATTAATGGCCGCAACGTGCCTTACAAGTGACGCCTGAACTTCATTTCTAAATTCCTCCGGGTTCTCCACCATCAATCTGTTCGATTGCTCAAAGGTTATTCCCACAGGATAGTATCCCCCAGCCCACGGGTTATGTAGCGAGGTTTGATCTGAGCCGAGATCAACGTATATATTATGCTTATCAAAGTACTCCCATACCTCCACTATATTGCCATGGTAGGCTATTGAAACCACTTCATTATTTTGCTTTGCTTTTTGAACACGTGCAACCAGTTCCTCCAGTTCACTAATTACCTCGTCTACCCATCCTTGTGAATGCCTGGTTTGTATGGCCTTCTCGTTGATTTCAGCGACCACGGATATACAACCTGCAATGTTACCTGCCTTTGGTTGCGCTCCACTCATACCTCCCAACCCGGAAGAAACGAATAGCTTCCCTTTTATATCACTCCCAATTTTCCTTCCGGCATTGAGTAAGGTGATCGTAGTGCCGTGAACAATACCTTGAGGGCCAATATACATGTAGGAACCAGCAGTCATTTGCCCGTACTGTGTTACACCCAAAGCGTTGTATTTTTCCCAATCATCAGGCTTTGAATAGTTGGGTATCATCATGCCGTTAGTCACAACACAACGTGGAGCTGCTTTTGAAGATGGAAACAAACCCATAGGATGACCGGAATACATATGCAACGTCTGTTTTCTTGTCATATTTGCCAGATACTGCATGGTGATGAGGTACTGGGCCCAATTCTGAAATACGGCGCCATTTCCACCATATGTGATAAGTTCGTGCGGGTGTTGGGCAACTTTTGGGTCCAGATTATTTTGGATCATGAGCATTATTGCCCCGGCCTCTAGACATTTAAATGGATATTCTTCCAGCGCCCTTGCATACATATCATAGGAAGGTCGAAAACGATACATGTATATTCGGCCGTACTCCTTAAGTTCAGCCATGAATTCACGGGCAAGTAATTCATGGTGTTTTGGATCAAAATATCTTAGTGCATTCTTAACGGCTAATGATTTCTCTTCATCGTTAAGAATATCCTTCCTGCGCGGCGCACGATTGATTGATTCGTCATACGGCCTTAGTTCAGGTAATTGATCTGGGATTCCCTGCAGTATTTCATCTTTAAATGTCATTTGACGTTTTTAATTAAATCTGAGGTCTCTAAAAATTCAGTGGCTTGATCGTAGCCAATGCGGTATATCTCTTGGGCCTTATTGACATCCATCACTTTATAGCTTCCAAGTCCCTTCGGTTCAAAGAAATAATCGCATGCCTGTTTGCTTAAATAAGCATTTCTGGTAATTGAAAGCATTAGCGCACGTTCCATAACGTCCTTTGCATTCTTTGGGGCAAAATCAATGTCTATCGGATTAGAGTGACAGCCAAGCAATGTATCGCATTTAGCGCGAATTGCTTCGGCCGGAAGGTTATTGAGAATACCACCATCTATATATTGTTCTCCCTCCAACATAACAGGATCAAACAATACAGGGATACATGAAGATGCACAAACCGCTTCAATGAGCGGACCTTTCTTAAAATACGTAGTTTCTCCTTTCTTAAGATTTGTCGCGGCAATAATCAACGGAGTTTCAAGATCGGCAAAATTATCATGCTTGACAAAACCTTTAAGGTATTGTCTGATTGAACTCATCCTCAGCACACCGTTCCAACTTAGCGCCGGGCGGACGAGCTTGAATGTACTTATATCCAGAATAATTTCTAGAATACGTTCAGTAGTAAAACCAGAACAATAAAAAAGTCCGATTATAGAGCCTGCACTTGTTCCGGAAACAATATCAATTGATATGTTACGCTCTTCCAGCGCTTTTAACATGCCTAAATGGGCAACTCCTCTCACCCCACCACCGGAAAGCGCAATACCGAATTTCATTATAAAATCTCTGACAACGGAAAAACACGATCAAGTCTCACCCCTTTTTCCGTATGTTTAACGGTGCAACATTCATTGATGGGATCGTGCTCCAAAAAGAGAATGTAATTGTTATCTGCTGCTTCTTCCAAAAATTCCTTTTTTTCCTGTATAGTGATTAAAGGCCTGGTATCATATCCCATGACATAAGCCAGCGGAATATGGCCGACCGATGGTAAAAGATCAGCCATGAATACAATGGTATGCTCTTTAAACCTGATCTTCGGAAGCATTTGTCTGTCGGTATGACCGTTTACTACGATAAGATCAAACAGGTCAAATGGTTTATCTGCTTGTAAATCCACAAATTTGAGATGCCCGCTTTCCTGCATTGGAATAATGTTTTCCTTAAGAAAACTAGCCTTTTCCCTGGCGTTTGGCTGAGTCGCCCACTTCCAATGTGCCTCATTTGACCAATATTCTGCATTCTCAAAAGTCATGTTGTACTTACCGTCATTTTCTTGTACACCACCACCGCAATGATCAAAATGTAAATGGGTGAGAAACATATCCGTTATATCTCCGGTACTAAAACCCCTTTTATGTAGTGAACCAAGCAGTGAATCATTCCCGTGCAGGTAATAATAGCTGAAGAATTTCTGACTTTGCTTATTGCCCATGCCGTTATCAATAAGCGCCAAACGACCTTTATCTTCTACAAGTAAGCTTCGCATCGCCCAGGAACACATATTATTTTCGTCGCTTGGATTTGTACGTTGCAATATACTCTAAGGCACAACACCAAACATTGCCCCTCCATCAAAATTGAAATATCCTATGATAATTATATGAAGATTCATAGCTTCAAAGTCTATTACCAATGATGAGATGAACTAAAAAGCCGTAAGTGTTCGGAGCAGAACAATAAAGATTACCGTCTAAGTTGCTTATTCCCGCACCACTCCCATTTGAGAGAATTTTTCGATACGTTTCTCTATTCTTTCGTCCGGAGTCATTTTGTCTAACGTTTTTAGTTCCTCAAGTATAACACGTTTAAGCTCACCTGTTATCCACATTAAATCCGTATGGGCGCCTCCAATAGGTTCTTTGATGATGCCATCAACTAACTTAAGTTCCGTCATGTCTTTTGCTGTTAGCTTTAGCGCCTCGGCCGCCTGTTCCTTAAAATCCCAACTTCTCCAAAGTATTGAAGAACAAGACTCAGGCGAGATCACTGAATACCAGGTATTTTCAAGCATTAATACGCGGTCTCCAATGGCAATACCTAAAGCGCCACCTGACGCTCCTTCGCCTATTATAATGCATATCACCGGGACCTTGAGCATAAACATTTCTTTCAAGTTCCTAGCTATTGCCTCACCTTGTCCCCGTTCTTCGGCCTCTAAACCAGGAAAAGCGCCGGGGGTATCAATAAGCGTTATTACTGGTTTATTAAACTTTTCAGCAAGCTTCATCAGGCGCAGCGCCTTTCTGTATCCCTCCGGATTGGCCATCCCAAAGTTTCTCTCTTGGCGCTGCTTAGTGTTCCGCCCCTTCTGTTGACCAATGATCATGGCAGATATGTCATTAATTGTTCCGAAACCTCCAACCATGGCCTTGTCATCCTTAACGGTTCGGTCACCATGTATCTCTATGAAATCCTTGGTGATATTGTATATGTAGTCTAGCGTGTATGGGCGGTCAGGGTGTCTTGACAATTGAACCCGCTGCCAGCGCGTCAAATTCTCGAATGTTTCCTTTTTCAGCTTATTAATCTTTTCCTCCAATTCAGAAACCGCTTCGCTGACATTAACGTTACTTTCCGATGCCAATTTCTTCATGTCGCTGAGCTTTATTTCTAATTCGGCTATAGGTTTTTCAAATTCTAATACCATGTAAATACTACCGTTTAAGGTACAAAAATATAATTTACTTCCTAGATACAAACATACGTTAGGTTGCCACGAATGCTTTTGAAAATCTTGTGAAATATTTTTTTAGTTTCCTTTGCAAATTTCAGGTACCATGATAGCTTTGCTACACTTTAAAATGGTCTGGTAGTTCAGTTGGTTAGAATGCCTGCCTGTCACGCAGGAGGTCGCGGGTTCGAGTCCCGTCCAGACCGCAAAAGCCTCACAAATTGTGGGGCTTTTTTATTATTATACTGTTTCGTTCTAAAATAAGTCTTCATTGCATTAACTTAATTTAGGATAGGTCATCCATTTGAATAATCCTTACCTCTAGAGAAG
>CALBPF010000361.1 GCA_937899105.1 uncultured Flammeovirgaceae bacterium
GGTGCTTCTCAGCATCACATCTTTACGAGATTCAAAGAAGAAGATCATATCCAGACCTATTGCGGCCAACTGTTCATGTTCTTTCTGAAGAAAGTGGGTCCTTAAATTGCAAAAAGGACATCCGGCATGTCTGAAAAATCCGATGAGTACTTTTCTACCATGATATTTCTCCAGGCTTACTTCTCGATTGTAAATATCGATCAAGGAGAAATTTGGAGCGCTTACGTTCAGTCCAAGCGTCAATCTTTCTTTAATAATCATACTGTTTGTAGTTATCGACAATACGAATACAAGGATCATAAAAGAAAGGTTGCTTTCCTTTTCATTTATGATATGAAATAAATCGAGAGATTGGTTTAACTAACTCTCAGGTTGCTTCGATGACTTTTCTTTATGGGTATCCAATTTCTTGGGTAAGGACATAATAAATGTAGAACCTTTTCCAAGTCCACCTGAACTGGCTGTAATAAACCCTTCATGTGATTGAATAATCTGACTGATCATATAAAGACCCAATCCCGTGCCTTCAACAGAGTCGTCGAATCGCATGAAAGGAGTAAAAAGATACTTTAAGGCGTTTTCATCCATACCCGAACCATTATCTCTGACAAAAAACTGGTTCGTATCTTTATTCTCATTCACTCCAATTTCTATCACAGGCGTTTTTTGGTTGCCCATGTATTTTACTGCATTGTCCATGAGATTTTCAAACACTTGGATCATCCGGTTTTTGTCCCCTGCAATAGAAGGTAAGTGGTTTGGAACTTTTAATTCTACGTTGCGATCTTTTAGTCGACCGAACACTAGCGTCTTGGCAGATTGGATTATTTCGTAGGTATTTAGGTTCTGAATATTATTTTCAATTTTACCAATACGCGCTATTTCGGTTATATCGGTAATTAGATTACCCATAGTATCACAGGAAGTTTCTATAAGCTCAAGGTATTTCTTAATATCGGAAGTATCCTCATATTCACCTTCCATAGCAATAAGACCGGTTATACCCTTGATTGTGTTGAGCGGACTTTTTAAATCATGTGAAACCGCAAAGGTGAACCTTTGTATTTCTTCGTTTCTTGTTGAAAGCTCATCAGCTGTTTCCCTAAGTTTCTTTTGCTTATACTGAAGCTCTCTTGTTCTGTCATTAATTTGCTCTTCAAGCTCTATTTGGCGTTTTTCAAAATTCCTAATTCTTATGAGGTAAACAGAGTAGATAATGGTTAGTATTAAAATGGCTGTACTCGTTCTGAACCACCAGGTAGACCAGAATGGAGGTTTAACTATAATTATCAGCGCTTTTTCTTTGGTGCTCCAAACACCATCAGAGTTAGTTGATTTGATCCGTAAAGTATATTCTCCGGGTTTTAGATTGGTGTAGGTAGCGCTAGAATTATTACCCACATAATTCCAATCGCTCTCAAACCCATCAAGAAAGTAGGCGTACTTCACTTTATGTGGATGCCGATAGGTTATAGCGCGGTAGTCAAAACGTATGACGGAGTGATCATAATTAAATATGACCGTATCTACTTGGCTTATGTCCTTTTCGAGTATTCCGGTATCATCTCCGGCCAGTAATGGCTTATTAAATAGCTTTAATCCTGATACGTATATTTCGAGTTCATTTTTTCTTTTTATAACATTATCTAATGTGAAAACATTGAAGCCGTTGCTGCCTCCAAAAAGAAATTCACCTCGTTTGGTTTTATAAAAAGAGGACGCATTAAATTGATTTCCTTGTAGTCCATCATCTGGGTCATAGTTAAAAGATTCGCCACTATCAGGATCATAGCGTATGATGCCCTTACCTGTGCTTAGCCATAAAAAACCCTCATTGTCTTTTATAATGCCTTTAATTGCATCATCCTTTAATCCATCAGATTTGGTAATAAATGTGAAGGTGTCTGATAATGTATTGTATTTGTTAAGACCAGCCTGGGTACCTACCCATATTGTTTTTTGGTCATCTTGTATTGTAGTGTTAATAAAGTCGTTGCTTAACCCCCGAGTAGTATCAAGACTTTGATAATGGACGGTTGACCATGAACCCTTATTTTCAGATATTCGAAATAAGCCGGCAGTCTGTGTACCCACCCATATATTTCCAGCGTCATCTTCCAATAGCCTGGCCATAGTAATAACTTCTGAGCCATCAATTATTGACTCAAGATGGAAATGTCTGTATGTATCTGTAGAAGGATAGTATAAATGAACCCCACCAAAAAGAGTTACAATCCACATACGGTCCTTCCGGTCCTTGATAATGTCGATCACATGATTAGAACCTAAAAAGGAGTTGTCACGATTCCAATTTGTATAGTCTCCGGTTGTTGGATCAAAGAATATCAGGCCTTTATCCCATGTCCCTAACCATAAGCGATTGTTAGCATCTTGAAATAAACAGAGAATAACATTGGCGTTAAGGTTACCTTTTTCTAGTGAATAGTTTTTGAAAGAATTGCTTTGACGATCCCAGTAATCAAGGCCGCCGCCATCAGTCCCAATCCAGAGATTGCCATTTTTGTCTTCGCTGAAGCAGTTGATAATATTGTTGCTTAGCGTACCGGAATTGAAAGGGTCTTTTCTTATGTGCTTGAATTTATGATACAAGGGATCATAGAAACTGAGGCCTTGCTTAAACGGACCCACCCACATAACACCATTTTTTGCTTTGTACAGCGACCATATCGAATTTCCGTTTATAGAATTCGGGTTTTTTACATTGGCTTTTAATTGAATTATGTCCTTTGTTTTCATCGAATAAATGGATAGTCCATTATTTTCGCTTCCTGTCCAAATATTACCCTCATCATCCGCTGCTAATGATAAAATGGAATAATCAGCATTAACCGAAACCGTTTCAATACTTATTTCATTGTCAGCTGCGATATCTAATTTAATCAGCCGTCCATTATGTGACCCGATCCAGAAATTGCTGTCGCTACATTTTATCGCACAGCTGATGTCAAGAAGATTTGGGGTAACACCCAAAATCTCTAAATCTTCATTTATGATGTATACCAAAACCTGAGTAGAAACGACTAGGCGGTCTTTTGAGATTGGAAAAATTCCAACGATGTAGTTATTACTAGGCCCATCTTGATAAACCTGCTCAAATATCAGGCTCTTGGTCTCTCCTGAGTTTACATTATATCGATAAACTCCGTTTCTTTCGGTACCTAACCATAAAAAATCCCTGGTTTTGGCTATGGAACCAATGTATTGTGACTGAAGAACCTGACCTTCTAGTTTAAAAGGGTACCGCTTGATAATATTAAGCGATCTATCATAAATGTTTAGACCTCTATTGGTTCCAATGTATAGCTGTCGATCTGAGTCTTCATATATGCTCTCTATATATCCATCCGTTAGCCCGGCGCCGCCACCAGAACTCTTCTCGTACACTTGAAAACTGGTGCCATCGTAACGGTTAATTCCATTGGGTGTTCCTATCCACAAGAAACCATAACTATCTTCAAAGATCTGCGTGGCAGAGCTCTGTGACATTGCCGTTTTTATATGATGAAAAAGCAGACTATCAGCTTCGGGACTACCAAAACCTGTTTGAAAGCCAAGACAGAAAATAAAAGCCAAAATAGAACCCTGAAACCTTCTCATTTAGATTGCTGTCAAAGGTAATATAGAAGCTTTATATACCAAGTCAGTTGATAAGAAAAGGAAGGTAGTTCTGTACTATCCGCTATCTGAATATATCAAATGCCTCGATGCACGAGGATTAATAAGTGTAAGCATATAGTTCACCCTCAAGGTTCAATAGGATCTCACTGTCACTAGTTTTTAATAGCGTCAAATCAAATGAGATCTCTTTAGTGAAAACTGCTCGACAAAGTTCTTCATTCTTAAGGAGTAGTCGTAGATCTCGTTGTACCGGGTTAGATTCTTTGATAGCCTCAGCATCAATAAGCTCCATTACCCAGGAATTACCGTCGCAGCCGGAAGAGCTGTATTCTACGGTCATGCAATCACCTTCAATGGTTACATCAATAAGTGTAAAAAAATCTGTTATTGCATCTTTGAACCTGTCGCTGTCTAGGATTACTACTTCATCGCATGTGGTTTGGAACGGATTTTCATCATCATTGCATCCAGTGACAGAGAATACGCCTGCCACCAGCAGCGTATAAAATCCTTTTTTCATGAATTTGTGTGTTTACTTTAAAGACACACATTGTAATCAGACCGTTGGTATAGCTTTCTAGTTTTTGATTTTTATACCTCGCTTATCTTGAATTCGTGCCGTTACTAGCCATCCACCAAAATCTTCCGAAACAGCTATGAGTAAGGTATTCTTACCTTTAGTTAGATTAATGTAAATGGCATCAAACAATCCTACGGTACCGAGGTAGCGATAATCGCGACTTTGGAATCTATTTGTACCTCTGTAAACGGGTTTACCATTTAAAACTAACACTACGCGATCACTATAGCCGAATTCCAATAATTTGAGCTGATCTTTTTCTGAGTTTATTTCGACTTTGGCAAATACTGTGTTACCTGGCTCTCTGCGGAGGCTTCGTATTCTGGAGATATTGGCGGCCGTGCCTTCTTCTACTCCTACCTTTCCCATCCATTCTCTGCTTTTAATGATTAACTCAAGAGAATCCGGATTGTCAAGCAGTTTTTCTTCAAACATGTCAGAAATCTGCCAACTATTTATCAGATCGTCAATTGGCTTTCTTGTAATGGGCTTAAAGTCTACTAATGTTGGGTCCTTATGATCAATTTTGAGGTTAGCAAGATGTAGCCCGCTGGTGTTTCCTCCGGTAAAGACTACTTTACCTGCCTTGGCTTCATGAAACAGATTCCAAGAGAGATTTGGTTGCTCTGAATGGTCTAAAAACACCTGGGCTTTATCATCAAGAACGACGAGCTTTACATGTGTCCAGTCATTATAGTGATAATTATAAGGAAAGGAATACCTGGGACCGTAATAGAGTTGCCATGGCGAGATGCCTCTCGTTCTGGGTATAGCCTGGTTAGCGTCGGGGTTTCCGGATTGATGTGGTCGTAGGTAAAAATACTCTGCATCATCAGTATCATCCTGACCTCGAAAATAAACCCCGGGGAACCCTCGCTCTTCTTTAAGGAATATGTCATATTCTATAGTACCATTTAAGAAGGACACATTTTTAGCGGTGATGGCTCCACCTTGTAAGTAAATGGCATCCACTCCTTTATACTTTTCCAAAACATAAGCCCTCGCTTGTATTTGTAAATGCGAAGTGTCCAACACAATATTTTGAGCTCTTGCGCTCAACTGGAATGCAAGAGCAACTAAGGTTATTAATGTTTTAAGTTTCATAAACGGGGTTACGTAATTGAATAGTCTCTGTCCTACATATGTTGTTTCATGTTGATTCATGTTCATTCAGGATTGTTCACTCCAATAATATTGCTCAGTTTTGACTTAGAATTAGGCAATGGGTAAAACCAAAATAGATACCGAAACAAGGAGGCTCCAAAAGGAGTTGGAAAGCAAGCTTGGTTGGGGAAGCGCCAGGCAATGGCACAGTTCTATGTTTGCTGAGCTTTCAGAAAAGATATTTGACGAAACTCAGGTCAATATTAGTTCTGCCACCTTGAAGCGGTTTTTTGGAGTAGTCAAACACGATGGTCTTCCAAGTACTTCCACTTTAGACTACCTTTCTCAATTCCTTGGCTATGAAAACTGGCGAGCGTTTAAGCTTTCAAAAAGAGCCGGTTCAAAACCAATCACACGAACTGTCTCAAGTAAGGCAATTTATATTAGCATCGGTTTCGTATTGGCTCTAATTACGATCATGGTCATTGCCAATAAGAGCCCTGAACCTGTAGAGTTACCGGATGATATTTCTTTTACCAGCAAACCGGTTACGACAACTTATCCAAATTCTGTAGTTTTTGACTTTGATCTAAAAGGGATTGATGCAGATAGTATACATATCCAGCAGTATTGGGATCCTACAAAGACAATCACCATTAAGAAAGATCAAACCCAGGCAACGGGTATTTATTATTTTCCAGGTTACTTCCGTGCTAAGCTTTTGATAGATGGACAGATTGCTAAAGAGCACGATCTCTTTCTCAAAAGTAATGGTTGGCTGGGAACCATTGAATACAAGCCAGTGCCGAAATATTTTGAACCCGTCTCAACAGAGGGGTTCAAAATTTCCAGCCCGGCCAGGTTAGCCACGGAAATTGCCTTATCCGAAAAACCTCAGGTAACTGGTTATCATTACATCAACGATTTAGGGGTAGTATCCGGTGATGATTTTACGTTAACCACAACCCTGCGAAATACATATGACGATAAATGGGCGGTATGTCAAGCCATCCGAATATATGTTATAGGGTCTGATGGCGCCATGATCATCCCATTTTCAAAACCAGGCTGTAGCTCGGATAATAACCTTATGCTTAACGATATTTATCTCGATGGTAAAGAACATGACCTGTCTGCGTTTAGTGTAGAGCTTGATGATTTCATTCCAATAAAGGTGAGAAATAAGGGCAAAAAACTAACCGTGCAGATAAAAGGTAAAGATGTGTATTCTTCCTCGTATAATGATACGATGGGAAGGTTGGTTGGTTTTCGCTTTAAGTTTTTGGGACAAGGGGAGATACGCGATTTACAATTGCTTGATCAGAATCTTAACCCGGTTATTCTCTGATCAGAGATGATCAGCACATCTTG
>CALBPF010000362.1 GCA_937899105.1 uncultured Flammeovirgaceae bacterium
CGAGACTATGTGATTGAAAAGAAGAGGTTGTGAACAAACATTTACCATCTTCTTTGTATTTCTCCAATTGTTTCTTTATTTCCTCAAAAGTCATTCATCCTTAAGATTATGGGAGGCCAAAGATATTAAATCACTCATCCAAAGAAATAAAATTGGCAAGCATATCTGGACTTTGATTCAAGTTAATGATACATTAGAACGTAATTGTAAGATATGACTGCCCCTCTGCCTCCATTTGCTTGCATTCATTCCCCCGCGGTTCCTGAACTTCTAAAACAATTAAATTGCTCTATCGCTATCTCCACCTACCAGGCAGGTAAACTCATTTTTATCAGTTCAATTGATGGCAAAAAACTCGTACAGTTACCAAGGAATTTTAAGAAGCCTATGGGTATCTTTATAAATAACCATGGATTAAGCATTGCAACGGAAAATTCGGTCATCGAATTTGAGAATGCTGTAAAGATGGCCCTAAACCTTCCGGGCAAGAAAAATACGTATGACGCATTATTTCTACCACGTGTCACCTACCATACGGGTGGGTTAGATATACACGATCTTCATAAAATAAACGGTGATTTAATAGCAGTTAATACGGTTTTTTCTTGTTTGAGCCGGATAACCTCCAGGCATAGTTTTGAACCCGTTTGGAAGCCAAACTTCATCAAAAAATTACGCCCCACGGATGATTGCCGTCTGAACGGCTTAGCTGTAGAAAAAGATAAAATAAAGTATGTATCTGCTCTCGGTTCAACAAACACCCCTGAAGGTTGGAGAAACGATAAGCTAACCAGTGGAGTTATCATTGATGTGGACAGCGGTGAGACGGTAGCTTCTAATCTGTCTATGCCACATTCTCCAAGGTTGTATCACAATGAGCTTTATTGCTTAATATCGGCCAAGGGCGAACTGATAAAAATAGATACTCAAACCGGTAGTTACGAGGTGGTTAAGACCTTCAACGGTTTTCTTCGGGGTATGGATAAAATAGGCGATTACCTTTTCATAGGTTTATCAAAAATAAGAAAGGAGAGTGACGCTTTTGGTGATTTGCCGATAGCTCCTTATGCCAATCAAAGCGGTATCGTCATTTTGCATCTGCCCACACGCGGAGTAGTAGGCTCCATTTTATATAAAAATAGTGTCGAAGAAATATACGACGTCAAACTGCTAAGAGGGTTTATACGCCCTTCCATTTTAAACACGGAAAAAGAAGAGCATAAAATAGCGGTTACCTCTCCGGTAGGAGAATATTGGGCCATTAAACCAAAGGAGTCTTGACCTCTTCAATAGAAATACAAAATTTCATTATTGAGCTCATAGTTAATGAGACCAAAATCGACAGGTCTTCAATTGATATTGACGCATCCTTCCAGGAGTTAGGGCTTGATTCTATTAATTCCATGTTCCTGCTCGAGGAAATAGAAAATAAATTCCAATTGACATTATCTCCGCTGTATTTCTGGGATTATCCGACCATAAGAGCATTTTCAGGACTTATTTCGGAAAAATTGCTATGAAGCTGTGGAACCCGCTTTCACCAGATAATATCAAGGATCCATACCCGATGTATGAAAGCCTTCGTACCCGGGCGCCTATTTTTAGAGCGCATACGGGAGAATGGGTAGTTACCGGTTATTCAGATGTCAAAGCAATTTTGAAAGATAACCGCTTTAAAGCAGGCAATAAAAAGGACTGGATAGAGCGCGGAGTGACTTATTTCAAATCTAAAGACCAGGATTTTACAGCCATTGCCAAAGCCATAAATAGTTTTGTCTTATTGATTAACCCTCCTGAGCACGGCCAAATAAGACGGTTTATCATGGAAGCCTGGAAAGATCATGAAGTGGAACAGCTGATCTCTGAAAACGTTCAGGAACTCATTCTACCCATAAAATCTCTTGATAGTTTTGATGCGGTTGAGACATTTACAAGTCGCTTACCCGCCCTGACCATTTCCAAAATTCTGGGTGTACCTGTCGATGAATACGTCAGACTTAGAAATGCCGGACGACAGCTTATTAAAGTAATAAATCCCTACATAAGCTATAAAGAGCTTGTATTAATGAATAAAGCCGCCAAAGAGTTTATAGACTTTTTCAGGGAGCTTATTACTCAAAAAACAAAGATCCCTGAAGATGACCTTGTTAGTAATATTGTGAGGCTGAACAAAAAAAGCAACGAAACTCTGTCTGAAAATCAACTTATCTCGATCTGTATCTTTCTTTTTATTGCCGGCGAAGAAACGACGATTAGTTTTTTAAGTACAACCATCCTGAACATAGGTTTGAATTCGAAGCTCAAAACGCAGCTCACTAAACGGTTAGATTCATTCTCAGATAAAGTCATTGACGAACTGTTACGTTATGATGGCCCGGTGCATCTTTTAGGAAGAATTGCACATAACGATTTCGAATATGGCGGTTATAATATCCGAAAGAATGATGTCATTACTCTATGCCTGGCAAGTGCAAACCGGGATCAAAAACAATTTGACCGACCCAATGAGATAGATATTGACAGGTATGCTAACAAGCACTTAGCATTTGGTCAGGGAACACATTTCTGCCTGGGCGACTGGATAGCAAGGAAACAAGCTAAAATAGGGCTAACAGCATTTCTTAATACGTTCCCGAACTACTCCGTTTCGAACCGTATAGAATGGAATGATAACCTCTCCATCAGAAGTCCAAAGGAGTTAAGGGTTCAGATATAAGCACGATCGAAGTACAAAATTCGAATATGATGGCCCGCGTTTGATTTGCCAATATAGGTAAAACCGGATGAGGGCCAGACCATTTCATTCCTGAACTTCTTCAGGTACTCATTTTGTACTAACGTGATCATACCTACACCTGAAACACCATTGTATTCCCGGTTCTCCGAAAGAAATTCTCTTGTTAGCACACACAGCGTATCCACTAGGCCAGGCGCTCTGAACTCCGGATCAATCAGTACCCTGAAATTGTAGAAGTAGTTATTGTTTAGTTTACTAACCTTAATGGGGTGAGCAGTCGTAACTCCTATGATCTGGTTCTCGTGTTTTGCAACAAAAACGATCTGTTCACTTCTCTTAAGGGCATCCTCTCCTTTTGGTAGAGCCCTTAGTCTATTCCAGAAGTCAATAACCTGACCTGATTCCGCTGAATCCCCCCAGACTTTTTTAAAGTGTACGTCTCGTTTGTTACTTTTATTATCTTGCAATTAGCGTGATGATAGATAGAACCAAAGAACAGATCATAGCTTTTTCAAAGTTAAAAATTTCTGAAATCACTAAACTGAAGGTAGACGAGATAGACGAGAACGTAGAATTCTTCAGTCTGGGGTTGGATTCAGTGAAGGCCCTATTCGTTTTGCAGGAGCTAGAGGAATATCTTGATATTGAGATTAACCCTCTAGTTTTTTGGAATCATCCCACCATCAGTTCGGTGAGTGAATATCTTTTAAAACTAAAATGAGTCTCTGGCGACCTTTTCGACCTGAAAACATTGCTGACCCTTATACCATGTATAGAGAGATCCGACAGAAGCAACCGGTTTATACGACCGCGACCGGAGAGGTTCTTTTTACGAAATACGATCACGTTAAAAGCCTGCTCCAAAACCCAGAGCTCCAATCAGGAATTAGAAAAGATTGGCTGATAAACAACGGCAATGAACTTGAAAAAAATGGCATAGATGTATATGCTACATTTAAAAGCCTAAGGTGTTTTATGCTTTTTTCAAATGGCATCCATCACCAATTGCTTAGAAAGCTAGTTTCAAAATCATTAAAGCCCAAACAATTGAACCTTTCTATTGAACAACGGGCGTTGGAGCTAATGAAAAATATTGAACCGGGGTCAAATATTATTGAAGCTTATTGTCAGGTTTTGCCTTTTGAAGCTGCTTTAAGTTTGCTTGGTATAACATTGAAGGAAGCACATTATTTAAGATCTTTTGTCCTCGATTTCTCAAGAATATTGGAATTGTACTTATCCATGAATGATCTCGTAAAGGTTGAAAAAGCAGCAACAGTTCTTCTTGATTTTTTCAACTCAAAAATAATTGAACTAAGAAAAACCCCGGATCAAAGCTTGATCTCCAATGTTATCCAAGAATGCGATATTGACAATAGCCTAAATGATGATGAGGTGGCCTCATTGTTTCTGTCTATCCTAATGGCGGCTACTGAAACTACTGCCAATTTTTTAGGTTCGTCAATTCTTACTTTACTCAAGCACAGAAAAGAGTTTAATCAAGTATCGAAAAACTCTGACCTTCTCCCATTGGCAACAGAAGAGGTTCTAAGATTTGAACCACCTGCACAATTAACGGTGAGGAAATCTATGACGGATTTCACAATCGACGGACATTCAATCCATAAGGGTCAAACACTAATCTTGTGTATAGGTGCAGCAAATCGTGATCCAGAATATTTCAGAGACCCTGAAAAATTCGATTTAGAGAGGTCACCAAATTTACACCTTTCATTCAGTTCAGGCTTGCACAGATGCCTGGGAGACTGGCTAGGAAGGCTTGAAGCATCTTACACGATTAAGTCTTTTTTAAAAACTTTTGGACAGAAAAAACTCAACTATAATGCTGAATGGAATGCCTTGACCACAGTCAGAAGTCTGAAATCACTAACTCTAAGTTAAGTCATTATTTTACTTCCTTTGAAATAGTAGATCCTTACCGGGTCACCGGCTTCCGTATTCCCTATGTACATCATATCTGTATCCGGCCAAACGGCCTTATTCCATTTCTTAAGAAAGCTATTTTGGGCCACCACTATCAAACCAACTGCTTTTCGATCTAATTGGGTCATTTGCTCGAGATAATCTCGTGTTTTTAGCAGTAAAAGTGCGTCTAAGGCAGGGGCTCTGTTGCTTTTGGCTATAAAACATCGATATAAATACACATTGCTTTCTATCACTTTGTGATATACGAGGCTAGCCGTAGAAATACCACATATCTTATCCTCTTTGTCACAAACGGTATAAACTGCTTGATCAATTCGTTCCATGGCCAGCGCGTCATCCAAGACATTATACTGTTTCCAGAACTCAACGATCTGCTGTCTCATTTTAAGGTCTGTAGATTTCCAGACACAATTAAAGGTGAAGTCATGGATGGATTTCATTAACTGAATTATGGAATAAATAACAATTAATTAATGTCAAAATTAACTTAAGTCATTAACTTTTAGTATATTACATAGATTTTTTCTTCTCTAAAGTGGGCACCCAATGAAGCAAAATCTTCAAGAGGTTTATACCTGGACTCTAGAAAAATACAAAAAGTATAAATCAAGGTTCGACAAAAATGTAGCCTCCGGACGTTTTGAAAGCTTTTCCCAAAAAAAGCAAGGCCTGATTATAGAGAGAATTTCAAAATTAAAAAAACGTTTAAAAGAACTCAAACTGCAACTCAAGTTAGGAGTAGCCGCAGCCACTTTTTCAATAGCCTTATCGACAACTTCAGTTTCTGCTCAACAATTAGGACCTTTCATTGAAAACGAGTTCGATAATCCGATAAGAAGTGTGAGTATTGCCGGCCAACATCAGGCGGTAGCATTCGCGGATATGGATGCCGATGGAGATCAGGACGCATTAATTGGAGATATTACAGGTCAGCTAAAGTATTACGAATACACTGGCTACAGCACAAATGCGTTTTTTCAGGAAAGAGTTGATGCAGCAGTAAACCCTTTTAATGGTATATCGGTATTGTCCAGCTCAACCCCGATTTTAGTGGATTTTGATAATGACGGTGATGCTGATTTAATTCTTGGTCAATATGACGGTTATAACATAACTGGAGTCACCTACTACGAAAATGACGACTTTGATGATGATGGCACGATTGGTAATAGCCCTACTTTTGTTGAAATAAATTCGCCCGGAAGTCCAATCGATGGTGTATTCACGTCGAAATATAATATTAAGCCAGAACTGGTAGATATAGACAATGATGGTGACCTGGATGTATTTATTGGTCAAGATGACGACGATTTTCCTTATGATGGAGCACTTCTGTTTTTTGAAAATAATAGTGGTTTCTCAAGAGGTCCTTTACCTCCCGGTTTAGGAGAATTTGAATCCGGTAGTTTTAGTGGTTTATCTTTCACCTCTCCTACGTTTGAGGATATCGATCTGGATGGTGATCAGGACCTTTTCATTGGCACCTTTGGGGGAACCATCCGTTTTTTTGAAAACCTGGATGACTCCGATGGCACTATTGGCAATAACCCGAATTTTACAGAAAGGATAGGAACACTTAATCCTTTTGATGGCGAAGATGTGGGTACCGTTGCCAAACTTACATTTGTAGATCTTGATGCTGATGGAGACCGAGATTTAGTGGTTGGTAACGGGGATGCAGACGATCCACCAAACTATTTTGAAAATACACCCTCTGGGTTTACCGAGCTTACCAGATTAAAGAATCCATTTGGTGCGTTTGACGTGACCTACGACGCCTCACCTACTTTTGTAGATATTGATGCTGATGGAGATTTAGATGCTGTAATAGGCACTAAATATCGAGATGATTTATCTTTTCTCGAAAATAATAATGGACAGTTTACTGATCTTACGGAAACCGGAACTCCATTTGATAATTTAACTCCTGACCCGGATGCCGCGTCTAGTCCGGCTTTTGCACAATTGGATTCTGACTCCGATTTTGACTTAGTCATAGGATTTTATTATGATCCTGCCGCTAGATTGCTTAGAAATACAGGAACACCAGAAAGTCCTGCATTTAACAATGAAGGTGATCCATTTGCCATTTCAGTGGTTACGGACTCAGACAGTAGCCCTACTTTGGGTGATATAACCGGAGATGGAGTCATTGATGCTGTTGTAGGGTTCGGTAATCAAGGCAGTATGCGATTCTTTGAGGGCACATCAAACGCTCCGACCTTTACTGAACGATCAGGTACTCAAAATCCATTAGATGGCTTTAACCTGGGTACGGTTGGGCAATCAAGGTACGCCAAGCCCGACCTTGTAGATTTGGATTTTGACGGAGACCTTGATTTGGTGGTAGGCTTACACGGGTATGGAAGCGAAATCTATGATGGAGCCTTGTTTTATCTGGAAAACAATGGCACCGGAAATTTCACAGAACTGAATGGTACTTCCAACCCGTTAGACGGTATAAGGGCGGCGCCAACCGGCAGCGAAACAGGAGCCTCAGAACCTTCATTTGCTGACATTGACCTTGATGGGGATCTCGATTTGTTCTTGGGCAATGCGGACGGCAGGATCCAGTATTTTGAAAACCAAAATCAACCCCCGAACGTCAACTCAAATAATAGTCTTATTACGTTTACGGAAGGTGATAGTCCTATCTTGTTAGACGATGTAATTAGTATATTCGATGACGGTAATGATGACATCTTATCCATTGATGTAGTTATTACGAGTAACTTCCAACCTGGCCTTGACATTCTGGACGTAGACGTCGGTGTCAGTGGTATTACATCATCCTTTGATAATCAAAGTGGTACGTTGAGTTTAGTAGGTTTAGCTTCGCTGGCCGATTACCAGGATGTTTTGAGAACGATCACGTACGAGAATATAGGTGATGACCCGCAGGGTTTAAAGACGGTTACCTTTATACCGGTTGATTTTGATCATACAGACCCATTGTCTGATAGCAATCCGGAAACGACCATCGACATCAATGTGATTCCCATAAATGATCCACCGGAGGTCGTGGTTTCAGGTAACAATGTAACTTTTGTAGAAGCCGGACTGGCTGTACCGCTGGATCCCGGGCTATTGGTAACGGATAGCGACAATACGGAACTTGTAGGCGCTACTATAACAATTAATCAAAACTTTGCTAGTGGCCAGGACTGGCTGGATTTTACCGACCAGAATGGGATATCTGGCAACTACGATCTTTTTACGGGAATACTTAGATTAACCGGTATTGCCTCCATTTCAAATTATGAGACTGCTTTAAGAAGCGTTCAATTCAGAAATACATCAAGCAATCCGAGCGACTTACAAAGAACAGTCGATTTTCTGGTTAATGACGGCAGCGCTTTCAGCACATTACAAACTGTTACCGTCAATGTAGTTCCTGTCAATACAATGCCATTTTTAAGTAGCGACGGTCAAGGCACTATTGAATATATACAAAACGCATCTCCAATCATTTTAGACCCTGACCTATCAACGTTTGACAATGATGACGTGGAGTTAGAAAGTTTGACGGTCTCGATAAATGGCTATATCAGCGGGGACCTACTGGACGCCGAAATGCCCAGTGGCGTGACAAAAAACTTCGATAGTCAAACAGGTGTACTTACGCTTAATGGAACTGCACTGGTTGAGGACTACAGTAGCGCACTTAGAACAGTCTCCTTTTCCAGCACTAATGGTTCCGGAGACAGAGTTATACAATTTGTGGTGAACGATGGCGAACTGAACAGTGATCCATTTGAGGTAGCGTTGAATATTTTAGGTACTAGTGAACAGCTAACCATTTATAATGCTGTCTCACCCAATGGTGACGGTTTAAACGATTGGTGGATTATAGAGGGTTTGACCAGCCCAAATAACATAAAAATATTTAACCGCTGGGGAGATGAAGTAAAAGAATTGAATGACTATGCGGGGCGGGCAGACTTACCCAATAACGAGTTAGACGATCTGATAGCCGGAACCTACTTTTATCAAATTGAAAGCCCCGAGGGTTCGTTTGAAGGGTACCTAACCATAAAAAAATAACTGCAATATGAAAAAGCGCTTATTTACGGCAGTTTTGTTTTTATCTACAAGCATTCTATGGGCCCAGCAAGAGCCTATTTTTGCCAACTACCTTAGCAACCCTTTGGTGTTAAACCCTGCATACGCCGGCATAAATAATGTGTTTAACGCATCGGTAAGCTATCGCTCGCAATGGGGTGGGTTTGAAGGCGCCCCAAATACGGCATCGTTTAGCGGCCACTCTTCTTTTTTTGAAAATAAAGTTGGCGCAGGCCTCCTTTTCGTCACTGATAAACTAGGCGCTCAAACAAATACCTATATCAGTGCCGCCGGAAGTTACAAAATTGATTTTGGTGACGCTATTTTCTCCTTCGGCATGCAAGCGGGCGTTGTGAGATTCGACGAAGACG
>CALBPF010000363.1 GCA_937899105.1 uncultured Flammeovirgaceae bacterium
CCTGATCCTTAAAAAAACGTTGGATCAGGTCACCTTCTATCTCTTCAAGAAAATATTCTGAGTATACTTGACGAAGGAGCTTAATAGGCCACTTGGAATATCTTGTTCCCTCATTGATCCTTGAAATTGAGCTGCGGAATAAGCTTCCACAGGTCCATACGTGAATCTTTTATGGCTTTGAGCATGGCGAATCCGGCATTGGTTACAGAATATATACGCTTTCTTCTTCCCCCTCTCTCATTAGTAGATCCGCCAAAAGATGATTTAATAAGCCCCTTATCTTCCAAACGGTAAAGTGTGACGTGAACCGCACTAAGGTTGACTGATCGTTGCTGCCTGTTTTCAATTTCATCTGCAATCTGGGCTCCGTAGGCATCTTCTTGCAGTACACCCACCATAGTGAGCACCAGTTAGCCATTTACTTATATTTTTTATTACCTTATATTTTGTTAAGCAAACAGATCAATTTATTGATCATCTGCAAGTCTTAACCGATTGAATTTGTAGCTCTTTTGAGGATCTAGTATTGATAGAAGAAATCCATCAATAAGATTTAACTCTGATTGACCAGATAACATTTTTGAATTTATTTATCGATTATTTGGGCAATTTAGTTGGAACGATTAATGCCTATCTGTTAGACTAATTCGAGCGTAAAAAAATTATAGCATGACAAGATTTGTTAAATTTTTGAGTATAGTGTTGAGCTTAAGTCTCATAAACTCATGTGATGAGGATTCGGAGGATGGTTTAGAAAATGTTAATCTAAATTCTTTTACTATGGTCTTAGGTGGTGAGGCCTGGGTTCCATCCTTTGTAGATGATTGCGAGCAGCTGTTTACATGTTCTATGTCTGAGTTAAACAGTGAACGCTTTTATGAGATAAAGGCTTATAGAGATCCTGATTTAAAGGCTTCGTTCGAAAGCGAAAATTATCTCGACATTCAAATCATGAATGTTTCTGAAGTAGGGACCTATCCCATAAATGAGTCCTACGGTGATTTCACCTCATACGCAAGATTTAGATTTAATGAAGAAGGTCAAACTACTGTTTATGAAAACAAGCTCGATGAAAACTCTTTTTATGTTGATATTACTGAATTTCTACCTCGGGAGTACAGCGCCCTTATTGGAATAAAAGGATCTTTTAGAGGCTCACTGTATAATATGGATGAACCAAATGATTCAATTGAGATTCAAAGCGGAGAATTCGTATTTCAAAGGATCAATCGGTTTAATTTTAATCAATGTGCAGAATGACTTACTTATTTGTTAAAAACTCTGGCACTCTGGGATTATCTTTTAAAAGGTATCCTTGCCGTTTAGTCATCGCCCAACGATCCATCCATGACATACCCCAGTCGCCATACTCTGTAACTGGTGTCTGATAGGAAGTATCCTTCAATCCCTCACCTTGAGAGACGAAAGTATACCCATGCTTTTTGAATATTCCGACAACATCGTCCAAATAGTTGGCATTCAGCAGGTTCGCATGAATGAGCAAAGTGTGATTGATATTTCTATTGAATAATCCTGAAGATACCTTTTCATAGAACAGTATTTTCTCGTTCAAGTGCCTGAGATAAGTAGTGGCTATCACAGGAAGGTCATTTGCCATAACATAGACTCGTTTTTGCTGGGCTTTATCCCCGTACTAGAGAGCACCATTAAAAGGGGCACAAATTATTTTATTTATCATAGTTTATGAATTCAGCGGAAGTCTGCAATTCCATTCCACACTGTCGATTTCTGCTCCTATGCTTTTGTAAAACTCTTGGGCGTTTGTGTTCCAGTTGGAGACTTGCCATCTTAAATCACGGCACTCCTGATTCTTCGCAAATTCAATTACTTGTTTGAGCAGCCTGCCACCAACGCCTTGTTTTCTGTATGATTTGCTGACGTATAAATCATCCATATACAAACATTTACCCGACCAAGTATGATAAGTAAAAAAATATGTGACATAAGCCACAACCTCATTAGTATCATTTTCAGCCACAAAACCTTTAAATAGTTCTCTTTCCTTTCTCATTCGTTCTACGGAATTGTCCATTTTCTCTGGTGTTTTCTCAAAGTGTGCGAATTCTTGGAATAGCTCTATTAATGAGGGATAATCCCTTTCTTCTATGGGTCTAATTTTTACCAATGATTCTTTCCTTTATTAGATTGTAGATAGTGATTAATCTCCGCAATTATTTTAAGATTCAATAACATACGATAGATCTTCGTTATCTGTGAAGAACAAACACTGGTCCCAAAAATGATCATTCATCTTTCAATGTGTCCACGGGATTCATTTGCGCTGCTTTCATTGAAAGTGCACTAACAGCGACGAGCACAATAATCGGAATTAACAATACCGGAACAATAAATTGCCATCCTAAATCAATGCGAAAAGCATAATTTGAAAGCCATTTATTGGTTAACCAAAAGGCCAATGGCAAGGCAAGAAGACAGGATAAGGTAATAAGTCGCAATATATTTTTATTTAGGAGCGTCACAATAGTAACTATTGAAGCACCCAGTACTTTTCTGATTCCGATTTCTTTTATTCTGGTACGTACTGTATGTAAAGACAGGCCCAACAGCCCTATTCAAGCTATAAATATGGCGACCGCCGAAAAACCACCAAACATTTTCCCTAATCTAATTTCCGACTGGTATTGAGCTTCGAAATAGTCATCAATGAAGTAGTAATCAAATGGATCATTGGGGTAGGCCTCTTTGTAAACAGCCTGAATGATTTTGAGCTTGTCCTGGAGATTACCTGATGTCAACTTCAGGCTGTAGTACGAATCGAGTTTATACGTAGGGTCATTTTCCTGGAACATTAGCGGTTTGATGTCCTCCTGCAAACTGTAATGATGGTAATCTTTGATGATCCCGTTTATTCTGTGATTTCGGCCTCGGGCGTCTTTAAACTCCTTACCTATGGCCTCATCTAAATCATCAATTTTCAACATGTCAGCCGCTTTCTGATTAATAACTACGCCCTTACTGGTATTAAATTCACCTGCCAAAAGCTCTAAGTCATAGACACCGATGTAGTCGTTATCAGCATTAACTACGCTTAATTTGCCATTTGAGTATTCAGGACCCAAGTTAATGGGCCACACACTACTTTTTTCGCCCGGGATGGACCAGGAAAGTGAGGCAGCCTTTACTGCCGGGTATTGAGCTGCCTTATTTTTGAATATGTCGGTGTTATCTCGTTTATCTTTTTGCTGATCATGCTCAATCCAGGTTTCCTGCCTGTTCACTGGTCCATTTTTGATCAGTACACCCTCTTTTTGAAAGCCGGTTTCCGAATTGCGCATATGGTTGAGTTGCCTGTAAACCGTAAAGGTGAAAATGATAAGTCCGATGGATACCCAAAATTGGAATACAACCAGTGTTTTTCGCAAATAGACGCCACGCTTAGCGTGTATTAATTTTCCTTTTAGTGTTTTCAGAGGTTGATACCCGGACAACACAAATGCCGGGTAGAGCCCTGATAAAACGACCGTTACAGGAAATAAGATGATTAAGAATTTCCATAGGTCCCAAGATATGAATACTATTCGTTTGCCAATTAACTCGTTCAAATAGGCCGATGACGCAACTATCACAATTACTGCCAAGGTCAGGGCAAATGCATTAACCAGTAATGATTCAAGCAGAAATTGCTGGATGAGTTCATTTCTTTGAGCCCCTAAAACTTTCCTTAAGCCCACTTCATGACCACGTCCCAAAGCTTTAGCCGTGGTCAGATTAATGTAGTTGATGATCGCAATTAGCAAAATAGCTACTCCAATGTAGAAAAGAAAAGTCAGATAGGAGGCATTGGCATTGATCTTTAACTCACCGTCAAGTGCAGAACCCAGATAAATTTCTTTTAACGGTTGGAATGACAAATCCGTGCCATTGGAAAGTTGATCACCACTATTTGATATTAAGTACTTCTCTGCCTTTTCTGTGACAGCATCGATATCAATATTTGGAGCCAGTTGGAAATAGGTGTACACGGAATTACCATTCCAGGTTTCGATGTGATCCTTGCCCCATCCTGTGGATAAGGTTGAAAAGGAAGCCAGAAAGTCATACTTGAAATGGGAATTTTCTGGTGCATCGGAGATCACACCAGTAACAGTCAGATCAAACCGGTCAAATTCATTTATGTATTCCACCTGCTGACCGATAACTTCCATATTTTGCCAATTATTTCCAAAGATCTTATTGGCAGCACTTTCTGAAAGGACCACCTTATTGGCACCGGCCAAAACTGAAGCCCGATCACCTTGGGTCAACGGGAATGAGAAAACTTCGAGAAAACCTGGGTCTACATAAAATCCCCATTTAAAGCTCTGTTTTATTGGCTTGCTTTCTGAATTCTCCCAGCTTATTGTACTTTGAACTGCCTGGCCGCTCCAGGGCAGTATCATTCTCGTGAAGTTGACTATTTCCGGGTAGTTGGTTTTTAGCTCCGGACCTAGCGGCGGGTGAACTAATGCGGTTTGGATTTCTCTTGGTTTTATATCTGCTGTAAGTCGATAAATATTTTCTCTGTTGCTGTGGAAATCATCATAACTTCTTTCGAAATCTACATATCTGAAGATGACCACGCTGGCGGCTATGCCGAACGTCAGACCTAATATATTGATCAGGCTAAATGCCCTATCCTTACTTAGCTTCCGATAAGCAAGTTTTAAGTTGTTTCTAAGCATATCATTGTTCATTAGTTGATAATCTTTTATCAATGGTTTTATAATGCCAGGTCTAAAAAGCCTGATTACATCTTTTAAAAATCGCCACTTTGCCAATCGTATACCTTTTTCCGTTTTTCTAGTCTCGAATCTCTCTAATAGATCCCCTTCAAGATCTTCCAGATAATCCGGCTGGCAGTACCATCGAAAGAAGCGCAACCAAAACTTAGGTGGTTTTGGCTTACTCATTTCGGATCGCATCAATCGGGTTAGAAGTAGCTGCTTTAATGGATTTAAGACTTATCGTAATTAACGTAGTAGCTAATAGAATAAGGAAAGTGATTATCAGAATTGACCAGGAGAAGTCAATTCGATAATAATACTTGGCTAACCAGTCATTGGCCGCAACGTAAGCAATGGGACTTGCAATTACGGTAGAGATCAGTACCAGTTTTACAAAATCGGAGGAAAGCATTTTCCAAATACTCAAGGCTGATGCACCCAGTACTTTACGGATGCTGATTTCTTTACTTCGTTGGCTGGAAGCGAAAGACGCTAAACCGAAAATACCCACGCAACTTATGATGACAGCTAAACCGGAAAAAATAGTCGCAAGCTTACCTATGCGTTCTTCTGAATTGAATTCACTTTGATATTCGTCATCTTGAAAAGCATATTCAAAGGGTGAATCAGGATCGTACTTTTTTAAAACTTCTTCAATGCTTATCAAGGCATTTTGAACATCTACTTCAGGTTGCATTCTTATCGTTAAAAAGCTGGCATATTCATAACTCATGACATATATGTGGGGAGACTGTTTTTCGAATGGAGCCCACCTGACCTGATCTTTAATAACTCCAATGACCGTTTTTTCTATTTGATTTTCGTCTTCTCCCAACATTAGAATTGTTCCAATAGCGCTTCCATCAGAGGCAAAGAATTTGGCTGCCATTTCATTGATAATGACAGCCGAACTGTCTGTCAGGTAGTCTCTAGAGAAGTCTCTTCCTTCAAGGAATTCGAAGCCGTTGGTATTAGGAAAGTCGTGACTACCATAGTTCATGGCCACTATAGGCTGTGACTCGGGGTCTTTTCCTTCCCAACTCAAAGATGCATCACTGCTCATGGAGCCCGTAATGGGGTGGTCAGATTGAGCCATGTTCTTGACGAAGCCGGTAGCCAATAGATCTGCACGCAGAGC
>CALBPF010000364.1 GCA_937899105.1 uncultured Flammeovirgaceae bacterium
CCTCTCTTCTTTTTTTTATGTTTATGTTCAATCTGTCGTCCTACCACCCTTTGGGGTCGTACGACTAAGGTTTTTAAATTATTTCTTTTTACCAGGCTTGCTAATACTTTCCCTCATATCCGTATCTGCTTGGATGTTTTCCATTTTGTAGTAGTCCATAATACCAAGGTTACCGCTACGAAAAGCTTCAGCCATAGCCAAGGGTACTTCAGCTTCAGCCTCGATAACCTTAGCCCTTGCTTCCTGGGCTTTTGCTACCATTTCCTGTTCAAGCGCAACCGCCATAGCTCTTCTTTCCTCTGCACGTGCTTCAGCGACTTTAAGATCGGCGGAAGCCTGGTCAGTTTGAAGCTGTGCCCCGATATTGGTCCCTACATCTACATCGGCGATATCTATGGAAAGAATCTCAAATGCAGTTCCTGCATCTAATCCTCGGGTTAACACGACTTTTGAAATCTTATCAGGGTTTTCAAGTACTTCTTTATGGGTTCCAGCTGAACCTATTGAGGTAACAATACCTTCGCCTACACGTGCCAAAATGGTATCTTCTCCAGCGCCTCCCACCAATTGCTGAATATTTGCTCGTACGGTTACCCGGGCTATAGCTACAAGCTGAATACCATCTGCTGCTACGGCGGCCACTTTTGGTGTTGTGATGACCTTTGGGTTTACCGAGATTTGAACCGCCTCAAAGACGTCCCGACCTGCGAGGTCTATTGCGGTACATTGATTGAACGATAACTCAATGTTTGCCTTTTCGGCCGAAATCAAAGCACGGATCACGTTAGGTACATTTCCACTGGCCAGATAATGTGTTTCTAATTCACGGGTAGTTAATTGTAACCCCGCCTTGGTTGCGGTGATCAAGGAGTTTACAATGATACCCGGAGGTACTTTTCGAAAACGCATTCCAATCAGTTCACCCAGGGTAACACGAACCCCTGAGAAGATAGCTGTTATCCAGAGTCCGACCGGAATGAAATAAAAGAATAATAGTAGCGCGATAATCGCTACGAATACAATTCCAACTAAAAATATACCGTCCATGATTAATTTATTGGTTCAACTAATATGTTATTGTTACTAATACTTACGATTTTGATTTTGGTATTGGGTTCTATGTACTGTCCAAAACTTTTTACCTCGTATTCTTTACTAGCGAATTCTGCCTTACCTACTGGTTTCAAAGTAGAGATAGTCATTCCCTCGTCGTCTTTTTTTAGCGTTTTGGTGACACCCTCATTGAATTTTCCCTTCATAGAATCTTTTAAGGAAAATCTTTCCCAGGTCTTCATTTTGAAACTATAATACAGACTCAGAATAAAAAATAAAGTACATCCTAAAGTAAACCACCAACCGGTAGTAGTGCCGAAATATTCAAAACTTAGATAGATACCTCCTAAGGTGGCTATAAATCCTAGTATGCCCACCACGGTTGTACCGGGGACGAATAGTATTTCTAGAAGGACCAAAATGAACCCTATAAATACCAAACCAAATACAAGCATCCACTCACTCATATCTTACTTTTGAATAGAAAATAAAAGTAATGAATTTATCGAAGCGCAGCCTTTAGCGGGCTGGATTTTTTCATAACCATATATTCATCTCGGTGCACATCGTAGATCAGCTGATCATAAATGGCAGGTATGACGTCTATACCTTCATCTGTAATAAGGCCAAACTTATCGTTTTTTTTGGTGATCACATATCCGTTTTTGAGACGATTCAACTGCTGGTAACGATTATTAATGAGTAATCGCCCCGTGCTGTCCATCAATCCATGTAAACCGTCAATTTGTGTAACAAAGAGACCATCTCCGGTTGGTATTATACGATCATATCCTGTTGAATTTAATAGCTTTCCTTTTTCATCAAGTAAAAAATAGTGGCTTCCCTTTCTTACAATAGCCACACCGTTTTTAAAAGCTGAAACCTCGTTATAAAGTGGCTGAACCACTATATTTTCCTTTTTATCTAAAAATCCCCATTTGCCAATCAACTTAAAAGGGGCGAGCCCTCCGTTAAATGCGCCGATGTCATCATACCTATTGGCGATGATCAAATGGTTTTGATGATCGATAAAGCCGTAGAGGCCATCAATTTTTACAGCAAACAAACCTTCTGAAGGAGGCTTTATCTCTTCAAATCTTTCATCTCTTGGTTGATTATTCTCAATTCTTCCGTTAAAATCTATTTTCCAGATCCCTCCGTCAGAAAGCGTTTCAAGCAAATAATCACTTTTTATTTCAAGTCGGTTTTCAGTGAAGTAAATAGTACCGCGATCAATACTTTTTAGCGTTTTCAGCTGATGGGTTTGGCTAATATACAGGTCGTCAGTAAGCAAGGTGAGCCGTGCTTTTGAGGGAAGTACCACCCATTCACCTTTTTTATCAATAATACCCTCTTCACCATGAAAACCTACCACCACTTTATTTGATATGAACCGCCCTACATGATCATACACAGGGTATATAATTTCTTCTCCTGATTGTTCTATGAAACCCCAATGCCCCCTTCGTTTTACAGGCCAGAAGTATCCGGTTTTATGCCCTACCTGCTCATATTGAAATTCGGACTTATTTAAGCCAAGGGTATCAAGTATTGACCAGGTACTATAACTATTTCTGCAAAATACCAGCCCCGCATCCATGTACAAAGAATCATAGACCGGTCCTATTATGCTTTTAAATTTACGATCAAGGAGCCCCCAGTTTAAGCTCTGTTTAATTGCTATAAAACCGTTTTTATGAAATACCAGATTTTCCGCAGAAGGGTCTGTCAGGGGGCGTCCGTGTTGGTCCATGATCCATTTTTTACGGTTGGACCTGACTAGGTAGTTTTCATTGAACGGCTGTATATCGTCAAAGTTATACGCCCGTAACTTCTCTTTTTTAATATTCAGGATTTCCCAGGTATTGTAAAGCTGTAGGTAAATTTCATTACCATTACTATAAATAGCTTTGTAAATAGCAGGTTTAATAAGCTCAGTACCTGAAAAAAGTCCAAAAGCATTCATGTGTTCTACTACTACATACTGAGAAGCAATTTCCTGCACACCTGCATAAATAAACTCAGTTAGCAAAGAGCCATTACTTTCATAAAGAGCAATCTGATCATCAAAATTGGTGACTGCGTAGACTTCAGCTTTCAAGCTCACATCTTTATATCGAATAGGAATAATTACTTCACCACTTAGTGTAACAACGCCATAGCTGATTTTTGATCTGTTTTTAGAAGTAACAATTGCAGAGTTTTTTCCAGGTTTTATTGAAGAGTACTTAAACGGAATAGCAACCTTCCCGTTTAGGTTAATAACTCCGAAATAATCAAACCCCGATACCTTACCTTTGCGGGCGGCAGCTAATAAGTCATTCGTAAAGGGGTAAAGTCTTGCATAAAGAGGGCTTACTAACTTTTTATTTTCAAGAGAAATCAGGCCCCACAGCCCATTGGATTGGAAGCCAATGACACCTTTAATCGGTTTTTTTGAATCATTGCTCCATCCCAGGTTATCATATCTGGCCGGAATCAGGATTTCCCCTTCGTCATCTTTTAAGCCAACCCTCCCTGATTCTTTGAAGATTTGATATTCAATGCCGTAGCTCTGGATGGAGCCGGTAAAAACAGCGGAGATTAAAAAGAATAGTTTAAAAAATTTATGCATACCCACAACTACGCCTTAAAGTTAAGCATTTTCAAATAGGGTTTCCCTTGAGAAGCGGGCTGTTAATTATGGTTTTAGTTCTTTCTTGGCCGCCAGAGCGGCGCCTATCATACCAGCGTTATTTTCGTTATAGGCAGGCACTATTTTGGCATCAAGCTTTATATATTCACTGTAATGATCGAATTTCTTACTTACACCTCCACCTAAAATGATCAAATCTGGCCAAAAAAGAAATTCTAGCGCATTTAAGTATTCATTTAATCGCTTGCCCCAGGTTTCCCAATCCAATTCTTCTCTCTCGCGAATAGAATTAGCCGCATAATGCTCGCCGATCATACCGTTCACCTTTATATGACCCAGCTCACTATTGGGAAGTAACTTCCCTTTTGTAAAAATAGCTGTGCCTATACCAGTGCCTACCGCTACGATTAACACAGTCCCCTTATTTTTCTTGCCAGCTCCAAATTTCATTTCAGCAAATCCGGCGGCGTCTACATCATTCACAAGATGTGTAGGGCAACCCGTATCTTTCTCTATTTGAGCGGCCGCGTTCATACCAATCCAGGCCTTATCAATATTAGAAGCAGTTTTAACGATTTCGTGCTTCACCGCTGCCGGAAAGCCGCAGCCGATGGGACCGTGCCAGTCGAACTCTGCTATCATTTCTTCTACAGTTTCAATAACCGCAGTTGGAGTAGCGGGTTGTGGCGTCGGAATTCTATGCCTTTCAGTTAAAAGTCGACCCTTTCTAGTGTCAATAATCGCACCTTTTACGCCCGTGCCGCCTATATCGATTCCCAGAACTTTCATTTCTCGAAAATAAAAAAAACTTAGCAAAAAGAAATCTACCGACAAAGATGCTCACTTACTGCTAGGACAAAAGAAAACTTAAAATAACCACGGTAATAAAACCACAAGTGGCAATCAACGTCGTCAATAGTGTCCAAGTTTGAAAGGTTTGTTTTTCAGTCAGCCCCAGGTATCGATTGACCAGCCAAAAACCGCTGTCGTTTACATGAGATAAAATCGATGCCCCCGATGCAATGGCTATGACCAGCAGAGCCCGTTCAATATCTCCCATCGATGTTTCAACCAGCGACGAAGTCAGGCCTGCGCCCGTGATCATGGCTACTGTGGCAGAACCTTGCAGTATTCTGACAACACTGGCGGATATGAAGGCAAAAAGTAGAACCGGTATGCCCATAGAAACCATGGATTCTGCCAGAAACTTTCCGGCTCCCGTATCAATGAGGATTTGCTTGAACACCCCGCCAGCACCCGTAAGTAAAATGATGATGCCTGCTGGAGCCAGGGATTTGCCCGTGACTTTAAGCAACTCATCTTTGCTGGTATTTCGCCTGATGCCCAGAAAGTACCAGGCTAGCATATTGGCCAGAATTAGTGCCGTGAAAGGGTGGCCGATAAGGTTTATTATTGCTACGAAGTGGTCGATACCCGCTTCCTTGTAAAAGGTGTTAACAATGGCGCTGGTAACAATCAATAAGATCGGGATCGTGATTATACTCAGAATGGAAACGAATGAAGGTAAGCTATCCGACTTCGCTTCCGGTAGATCCATGTAATCCGGGATATTAACATGTATTTGACCGGCCTTTACCTTACTAAACCAAATACCAGCCACCATAGCAGTTGGTACTCCTGCAACGAACCCAAAGGAGATCACCCAACCCAGTGGCGCCTTTAATATTTCAGCTACGGCAACGGGTCCGGGCGTTGGTGGTATGAAGCTATGCGTTATTGCCAAACCGGCAAGCAGGGGAAGCGCGAAAAGGAGTAAGGACTTCTTTGTTTTAAGTTGCAGGGAGTAAACAATGGGCGCCAGTATTACAAAGGCAACATCAAAAAAGACGGGGATAGCAATAATAAAGCCGGTGATCACCATGGCAGCAGGTGCATTCTTAACACCAAATTTTTTGACTAAGAAGCTGGCTAATGACTCAGCGCCGCCGGAGCTTTCCAGAATTGCACCAAACAAGGCCCCTAATCCTACTACGGTAGCTACAAAACCCAATGTGCTGCCCATGCCGGTTTGAATACTAGTAATTATAGCCTGTGGCGGCATGCCGGCTATCAGGCCGGCAACCATACTGCTGATCAGCAGGGCTATAAACGGTTGTATTTTAAGCTTTAAAATAAGAAGCAACAGCAAGCCTATACTGCTAACAACCGATAAGACAAGAGCAATTTCCATTACTTTAATTGTTGTAGTATGGTATGTATGACGTGATCAATCGACTGTTCACCATCTACATGTATGCCATAGTCAGGTTCTTCCAAAGTGTTGAATTGAGAATGGATCAATGTAGCAGGCATGAAATGCCCGGTGCGCCTATTGAATCTTTTATGCAACTCGGATTCCGATATTTTTAGATATACCCAGGTACACTTTATCTTTGACGTTAAAATTTGTCGGTAAGCTTCTTTTAAAGCTGAACAGGCCAAAACAGCGCCCTTTGGTTCCCATTTTTTCATTTCCATACTCAGAATTTCAAGCCATGGTTTTCTGTCGGCATCTGTAAGGGCCTTAGATCGTTTCATTTTGTTGATATTCTCGATAGGATGGAAGTCATCAGCATCATAAAAAGAAATCCCTAACTCCATGGACAGCCTTTTGGCAATAGTTGACTTGCCACTTCCTGATACACCCATAACAATTAAGATACTGTTCACCTTAATTTTAGTTGATTCAACTGTTATTACTAACACAAAGTGTTACAAAACGTATTAAAAAAGTATTCTTATTAAAAAGAAGTTGGAATATGGGAAATAATTCGATCAAATCCATTTCTGAGAAAGATCAGAGCCACATCAAAAACCTAGTTGCCTTGGCCATGGCTGACGGTCAAATGTCTCTTGAAGAGGAGCATGTTTTATTTGCTACGGCACATAGAATGGGTATGAGTAGCGAAGAACTGGAGGCTATTAAATCTAACCCGGAATCCATTGAATTCATTATGCCGAAGAGCTATGGTGATAAAATTGAGCAAATATACGATTTCCTTTCCCTTATATCGGTAGACGGAAGTATCGATAAAGAAGAGGTGGAATTATGCCGGGCTTTAGCGCTTAAATTTGATTTGGCTCCCCGGATTATTGATGATCTGTTGGATAAGTTTTTTGGCGGAAATCGTTGAGATTCGCTTCTTATCTAGCCGGTATTTGTTCTGGCTTCAACCTGAAGGAGAACTAATGAACGTTGTATTCCATCTAGACTACGACGATCTTTTCTCTATTGCCCGTTTAGTTGTATCCACTTAATGGTCGCTTATTTTATTACAATTGTAAATTGAAAAGTATAGTATTCATTTGCAGTCGACTGTAAGTATTTAGCAAATGGATAAAAATTGCTTTAAATACTGTTTTTGAATTAAGAGAGGTATTTTTAGAGGGATGCGAGTATCAATTAATAATGTCTCACTAGCTCGTTCTAATTAACTTATGAAAATCTATTTTTTGCTCTTCTTAATATTTTTAGGCATATTCTTTGGGTGTCAAAATACTCGGAACGAGAGAAGCGTTTCTGAATTGACTTTTGATTCTTTACTAATCGTTCAGAAGGAATCCTGGAGTATTCCAGGCGTTGCAATAGGTATCCTGAGAAACGATAGCATTGTTTATGCTAAAGGGTTAGGCGTGAAGTCAATTAAGACAGGGGATGCTATCACAACTAAATCTATTTTCCATATGGCTTCTGTCTCCAAGCCATTTACGGCTACTGCTATCGTTCAACTTTTGGAGCAAGGAAAATTAAATCTCAATGATAAACTGATCCAATATATCCCATATTTCAAAATGGAAGATACAAGGTATCGAGATATAACAATCAAACATATCCTAATGCACACTTCAGGTATTCCTGATGTAGACGATTATGAATGGAGCCAACCGCAATATGACGAAGATGCAGCTAAAAGATATGCCTCTGGCTTTTCAGAAGCTATTTTAGATTTTGAACCCGGAACAGAATACAATTACAGCAATGCAGCCTATGACCTATTAGCCAATGTGATCTCTTCGGTGTCCGGGATGACATTTGAGGCTTACATGAAGAAGTTCATTTTTGAACCTGTCGGAATGACCAGTAGTACTTTTTATACGCCCGAAGTACCAGAAGATCTGGCTACCACTCCTCACATACTTGATGATTCCTTGCAAATTGCTACAGGATATCACTACCCTTATGACAGAAGACACGCGCCAAGTTCAACTTTACAATCAAATGTAGAGGACATGCTTAAGTGGGCTAGAGTCAACTTAAACAAAGGAGAAATTGATGGTAATAGATTTTATTCTGAAGATTCGTACCATCTCTTGACCTCATCTCAAGTTGAAACACAATGGGGGGCAAACAGAGCTTTGGGGTGGGGAATTCGCGAAGTTGGCAAATACAAAGTTATTAACCACAGTGGTGGCGATGACGGTTACCTTTCCTTTTTTGCCTTTGTTCCTGAGAAGAATCTAGGCTTTGTTATGATGGCAAATAATGATTTTTATTGGAGTGGGGATGCATCGCGAATTTGGATGCAGCAGCTCCTCTTAGGTGAAGTAGAAAAAGAATGGAAGGTCTCGATTGGCTATAAACTGAAGGATTATATCCTAACGGAAGGAATAGAAAAATGCAAAGAGGTCTATTTTCAAATAGCAAAGGAAGACAGCATTTATTGGTGCGAACCGAAGTTTTTGGACGAGTTAGGTTATAGTCTACTTTGGCGCGGGCATGAGAAAGCGGCCTTGGACATATTTCAATTCGCTGTTGAGCTTGAACCGGATAATGCTACTTGGAATGAAAGCGTAGGAGAAGCTTATCTTGCTTTAGGAGAAAAAGAGAATGCTATTGAGTGGTACGAGAAAGCTGTCGAGCTCAACCCTAAACAAGAATATTCGAAAGCAAAACTTATGGAATTAGGAACAAAAGAGCGTAGGTGAATCATAAAAAGAGAAACAGATGATTCCGTATGCCAGGTACATCTTCCAATGTTGCCGGGCCTTGCTAATAGTGACTCCGGGGGAGGCGAATACCGGCATCCTGACCTGAAGCAGATGCGGATCAATTAAATGGAGGTGAATTGCAGCTATTAGCGCAAATATAGCCGCAGGATCGATGCCTCGTTGATGGTGATACAAAACGTCCAAAGCGCTTCACGGCTAAATTCATATCGCTATTTGTGTAAACCCGGTCAGAAGCTTTATTCACACATGACTATTCTTTACTTTTGGCGCTTTTAGAAAAACTAGCTTAATATGTCTTTGAAACTTGTATCCTGGAATGTAAACGGAATTAGAGCCATTGTTAAAAAAGGCTTTTTAGATAGTGTGGCGGAAATGTCTCCGGATATCATTTGTTTACAGGAAACTAAAGCGCAACTTGAGGATGCGCAAACTGCACTTTCATTACTCCCTGATTACAAGAGCTACATTAACTACTCAAAGGCGAGAAAAGGCTATTCCGGTACCGCTATTCTCACTAAGCAAGAGCCTATTAATGTAACCCAGGATATGGGCATTGAAGAGCACGATCAGGAGGGGCGCATAGTTACTGCGGAATTTGATAAGTTCTTTTTGCTTAATGTTTATACTCCTAACTCCGGTTCAGGTTTAAAACGACTGGATTATCGTGAAACCTGGGATGCGGCGTTCTTAGATTACATGAAAACCCTTGAAGCCAAGAAGCCACTGATTGTTTGTGGCGATTTAAATGTGGCCCACGAAGATATCGATATTGCACGCGGTAAGCAGAACTACAACAAGTCGGCAGGCTATACACAAAGGGAAATTGACGGGTTAGAAAGATATCTTTCCAACGGCTGGGTAGACAGCTTCAGAAAGCTTTACCCAGAAGAGGTGAAATACTCGTATTGGAACCAGATGTTCAATTCGAGAGAACGAAATGTAGGCTGGCGCATTGACTACTTTCTAGTTAGCGATAAACTCATGCCTAACCTAAAAGATGCCGCTATCTATAATGAATAGCATGGCTCAGATCATTGTCCTGTAGCTATCGATCTAGCTATTTAGAGAAGGTCTGCAGCAAGCTCAGAAGAATTCTG
>CALBPF010000365.1 GCA_937899105.1 uncultured Flammeovirgaceae bacterium
TATACTTTTTCAAAAGGGAACTAGAAAATGACATGGAGAAAAGTGAGAGTTCTTTTATTTACAAAATCTGTGAAATTCCGAAAACTGAAATTTGTATATCCGCGCCTATAAATATCTATGATGAAAAGAATCCGTTAACTGAAACTCATGACAGTAATGGAAATGTAACAAATAATCAATTTCTAATCAGTTTCATGAATACTTTTCCTCACAAAGACAAATCCTACGTAATGACAACATTACACAAGGATTTCAAATGTAATTGGACAGAAAACTTATTTATACAATTTGAGAGTTCAAAGAACTCTGAACATTTAAAACTAATTAGTGACCTAATAAGTACTCGATTTGAATTTTGATGCATTTCACCTAGGCTTAAAAACGATTTAGCTCAAGAAAAAATCAAGCTACTATTTGAAATATGGAGTAATGAAGTTTTAAATTTTGATTCC
This sequence comes from uncultured Flammeovirgaceae bacterium, assembly GCA_937899105.1. Taxonomy (GTDB): domain Bacteria; phylum Bacteroidota; class Bacteroidia; order Cytophagales; family Cyclobacteriaceae; genus Fulvivirga. The sequence continues at coordinate 453 of CALBPF010000365.1, forward strand.
GTAATCGAAACTGATTTTAATATATTCGAGTAGAAAAAACTAGCCCTAATAACGGCTATGATTCATAGGCTCCCTCTTGGTAATTTTTTCGTAGTTTCAATCAACAAGAAAATGGATAGCACTGACCAGGAAGACCGTTAAATCAAGTTCCTCTCCGTATAAATTGAAACAATCTTTCTTCAAAACAAAACCCCCATGGCGCACCATGGGGGTTACTGAAAAAATATTGGCACCACAGCACCGGCCAAAAAATTACAACCAACAACCACTACGAAACTTGGAATGTAAGCCGGTTTTAAGCGCTGGTAGTGCCAATCAGTTTCTATAAGGTAAGCATATCAACTCACCAAAAAATCTGACTGACCACCATTCGGTCAGTCTACATTGTCATGCAAAAATTTATTGTTCCCTAAAATCTGATTGTCATCGTTTAGATTGTACTTACTCACATGCGGCTCTGAAGAATGCGGCACATTCTGCAAGCGCACATCTTTTCTCAAGTAAGCAGGTACGTCCAGTCGCTCTTTGAACTCATCAGCGCCCATCTCGGATTTGTTCAACCCACGAAGCTTCGCCAATCGCTCTTGTGCCTTCTTCTGTAGCCTGTCCTTCGTACTATTGATGTCCATCATACCTTCCGCATTGATGGTCTGATCGGCTGTATCTTCCTCTATGATGTCGAACTCGTCATCTAAGAAAAGTCCGTCTTCGCCCTCGTCATCCTCAATGTTATCATTAGCGTTGTTTACCGGAGCGGCAAAGGAATAGCCGCGCTCTTCTTCCGGCTCCACTTTAGGCTCATCAACTTTACGTGAGGTCATTTCATCTTTCTCATTCACCGAGTTATCCATCTGAAACATATTGATCTGCTTCGTGGATTCCAGGTTATACACCTTACGGTCTTCATTCGTACCCATGACTACTTCCCTGTTATCCTCGCGGTCAAAGCCCGTGGCAATTACAGTGACACGGATACTATCCTCAAGGTTAGGGTCCACACCATGACCGAAGATCACCTCGGCATCATCACCTGCCTGGTCCTGTATGTATTCGGTGATTTCGGTAAGCTCATCCATTTGTAATTCCGCCTGCTCACCCGAAATGATCGAAAGAAGGATTTTCTGAGCGCCATGTATGTCTCTATTGTCTAGCAATGGAGAAGATAGCGCTTCCTCAGCTGCCTTTCTAGCCCTATTCTCACCCTTGGTCTGTGCAGAACCCATTACAGCAGCTCCCGCATTCAACATTACGGTTCTTACATCCTGAAAATCCACATTCACATAACCGGCAACGGTGATGATCTCAGCAATACCTTTAGCTGCTGTGGTTAACACGTTATCGGCTTGCGCAAAAGCGCTGCCTATGGATAGATTGCCATGGATCTCCCTGAGTTTATCATTCAGTATTACCAGCACGGTATCGCAATTGGCCTTCATATCATCCATGCCGGCCTTAGCTTGCGCCATTTTCTTTTTACCTTCAAAAACGAACGGCGCCGTGACTATACCCACCGTTAGAATATCCATTTCCTTGGCAATTTTGGCAATGACCGGAGCCGCACCTGTACCGGTACCTCCACCCATTCCAGCGGTAATGAACACCATTTTAGTATCGTTTCCAAGTAGATCCCTAATATCTTCCCGGCTCTCAAGAGCCGCATTTTTTCCTACATCAGGATTCGCCCCGGCGCCTAGTCCTTCCGTAAGGTTCACCCCTATTTGGAGCTTACCAGGAACGACGCTAGCTTTAAGCGCTTGCGAATCAGTGTTGCAAACGATGAATTCAACATCTTTAATCCCCTGGTTAAACATGTGATTGACCGCATTGCTACCGCCACCACCAACTCCGATCACCTTTATGATCGACTTGTGGTGTGATGGTAAATCGAATTTGTATGCATGTTCAGACATAACTATTATTATTTAGTGGTTGTCAAATTTTGAGTGATCAGTAATCGCTTTTTCCGTCAAGGTCATCGATCAACAATCCTTTTGTTTTGTTTAAGATCTTCGAAAAGAAGTCTCCGGTTGCCTCACGTCTTTTGGTGGCCGTACCACGACTGTTTTCACGTGACTCATTATATCGGTTTTCGCGCTCGTCCAGGGCTCTGAAGCCAGACAGCACTAAACCAACAGATGTGGCATACATCGGGCTCTTCACTGCATCTACTTTGCTCTTGCCCAGGTGCTCGTTCGGATAGCCGATCCTGGCATCCATGCCACTCATGTATTCTACCAATTGCTTCAAGCTGTTCAACTGAGAACCACCCCCGGTGATCACGATGCCGCCTGCCAGTCGGTTTTCAAAACCAGAAGTAATGATCTCTGTATGCGCCAGCTCCACGATCTCTTCCATCCTGGCCTCGATGATATGGGCGAGGTTCTTCACGGAGATCTCTTTAGGAGCGCGGTTTCTGATACCAGGTATCGATACAATCTCATTGGGACTAGCCTCTTCGGCTATGGCCGTACCGAACTTTGTTTTCAACAACTCCGCCTGGTGCTGCATAACCATACAACCTTGCTTGATATCAGAAGTGATGATGTTACCACCAAATGGGATCACGGCAGTATGGCGGATTATATTGTCATGGAAAATAGCAATATCCGTGGTACCACCCCCGATATCGATCAGGCAGATACCCGCTTCTTTTTCCTCTTCGCTTAATACCGCAAGGCTGGACGCCAATGGCTCAAGGATTAGGTTCTCGATCTCTAAACCAGCTCTTCTAACACATTTATTGATATTATTGATAGCATTGGTCTGGGCGGTGATAACATGGAAATCGGCCTCTAGCTTTACACCACTCATACCTACAGGATCTTTAATACCGTCTTCGTAATCCACGGTGTAATCCTGAGGCATCACATGTATGATCTCACTGCCGGGAGGGATAACAATACGATACATGTCATTATTAAGGCGGTTGATGTCCTCAACGGTGATCTCATCATCATTAGAATCACGTGTGATGCTACCATGATGAATCGAACTCTTAATATGCTGGCCTGCAATGCCTACGTTAACCACGCGAATGTTTATGCCCGCCTGGTCCTCTGCTTCTTTAACTGCCTTCTCAATGGCGGCCACAGTCTTGTCAATGTTGGTAACAATACCCCGGCTCACCCCGTCCGACTCGGCCTTTCCCATGCCAAGCACTTCCAGCTTTCCGAATTCGTTCTTCCTCCCAACAATCGCACAGATCTTGGTGGTCCCTATGTCCAGTCCTACTACGATTTTGTCATTTTCCATGGTTGTAAATTTTTAGTGTTAGTGGTTGTATATTTTATTAGTCTTTAGTCTCTAGTATTAAGTAATAAGTCCTTAGTCTTTGGTTTTCAGCAATGAGTCATCTTGGTTTTCTACATCTGCAGCTTTTTCACTCATATCCATTTTCACTTTGAGGATCACGATAAGAGCGATGTAGGCCACGATTAAAATCATTCTGCTATTATTTGGTCTTTATATTTCAAATTCACACGCTTATACAGGTTCCAGCCTTTGCGCGGGAGGATCTGCTTATAAAATATTTTTAGTCGTTCAAACTTGCTGTCTATATTTTCAGCCTGGCCAAATTCAACGAGCTGCTTTGTTACCTGCGGATAAATGATGATCTCACCATCTTCTGCTATATCCAACTGCGCCACTTGTGCCTTCCAGAAACGATCACGCTGGATGTACTTGAGCAAATCGTAAATCTTTTGGCCTTCCTCGGTTTCGGTAAGATCAGTCTTAACCAACTCATCCATATAATCACCGGACAGCAGGACCGTACGAGTAGCAAACTTAGCTGAGTAAGGAAGTACCGCACCATCTTCAGCAATAAATGCATTAGGCGCATCTTCACGAACAACCCGGGCAAAAGGTCTTCTGAGTTTGGTGTTCACCAATAAGTTGCCCTTCAGGTCTTTGTAGATCTCAGCCTCCTTAATGAAACGCTCTGTTTTGATCCGCCCTTCGATCTCTTTCAGATTCAAATCTTCGTAGTGTGTGCCTTTGATCACATACTCTCCGCTAGCTGTGATCAAATCCATCACATCTTGCTCATCAATGAAGAAATTCCCATGCTGATTATCAACGCGAATGACGATATCCTGGCAAATGTGATTGTCCAGATTACGCTCGGAAAAACTGATGGTAATCATCATTAAAATGACAATTACTGCCATACCAATTACCTGTACCTGGTATTTTTTAATCTTAACCCACATGATACCTCCTTTCTAGTTGTTGTTTAATAGGGCTCACAAGCTGATCGATATCTCCAGCGCCAATGGTGGCAACTACCTCTAAATCCTTATCTGCCAACAGTCCTTCCAGCTCCGACTTAGTCGTGCTCACCTTGGCTGACACCTGTAGTTTTTCAAAAATCACTTCAGAAGTAATTCCGGGAATAGGCGCTTCCCGAGCCGGATAGATGCCCAATAAAATCACCTCATCGGCCAGGCTTAAGCTTTCCGCAAAACCGTCCATAAAGTCACGAGTCCGGGTATACAAATGCGGCTGGAAAATGGCTGTGATCTTACGGTCAGGGTACAGCGCTTTCAACGACTTGAGGAACGCCTCGATTTCTGTTGGGTGATGTGCGTAGTCATCAACAAATACAATTTGTTCCGACCTCAGGATGTACTCAAAACGTCTCTTTACACCTGTATAACTTTCTATTCCAGCTTTAACCTCTCCGGGAGAGGCTCCTAACGCT
>CALBPF010000366.1 GCA_937899105.1 uncultured Flammeovirgaceae bacterium
TCTACACGCCCCTGCTTACCGGTGATTAAAGAGATGTGGCATGCCCTCTACACGCAACAGAAACCCGGTGATTAAACATATGTATGAATATCACAAAAAGCATAATAAAAAATACAACACCGAGCCCCATTAACCATCTTGCAAGGTTTCGCCCTGCACTAGGTGTCTTCAGCGTTTTTAACGTGTAAAGCTGAGTATCAGTTAATTCCTCCTGAAGTTTCATAACTAATTAATGATTGCATTTATTTCACCCGACTTAACCAAGCTTTCAAAAGGTCCATCAGCTATAAGCTTGCCATGTTCCAGTAGAAGCACGCGGTCACAGGTGGCCATGATCACCGGATCATTTGAAACTACAAGTAATGTCCACGGTTGTTCCGATCTTGTTAGCATATGGATAAGATCTAGTCTTTCTGACTTTAGAAAGTCATTAAAAAAGTCATTTAAAATCAATAAGTTAGGACGCTTAGCCAAACACCTGGCTAATATAATTTTGTTTACAAGGCTCGTCGCTAAACCTTTACCACCAGCCACCATTGCAGTATCGAGCCCATCAGGCATACTGTTTATTTCATCCGCAATGCCTACCATATTGATAGCCCAAATAGCATCTGCCGGCTGAGCATTTGGCTTCGCTAATAATATATTCTCAATTATAGTCCCCTCGAAAATATCCTCTTGCGATACGTTCTTGCCAATCTTATCTCTCAGATTGGATAAGTCAAGATCACGGAGGGAAAAACCATCCATGGTAATAATACCTTCATAATTGGTGTTAATTCCTGCTATTGTATTAGTAAGTACCGTCTTACCAGAGGAACCACCGCCCGCTATACAAACTCGCTCTCCTCCTTTAATCTCCAAACTAACACCATTTAAAGCATGGCCAGATTGGTTCGGGAATCTGTATTTTAATTCCTTTGTCTGAATTCCAAAACCTCTGCCCAGCATTGCTTTTGGAACATCAATCCCACCACTTTTCTCAAGTGGTAAGTCAGTTACATGGGAGATCTTATCTACTGCTGTTAGCATATCATACACTACATCCATGTACATGATGATCTTCTCAACTGAACTTAGTGTGAGTATAATAATGACCTCAGAAGCCACAAACTGACCCAAGGTGATCTCACGTTGAACAACTAAAACAGTACCTATGATCAACAACCCACCGGTAACTAACGCTTTGAACAATAGAATAAACGCATATTGACTGATCAAAATCCCAAAGTGGACCTTTCTGTTTTTGAGGTAGTTATTGACATTATAATCGGTCTTTTTGATCGGTAAAGGAGTATTTCCCGAAAGTTTGAATGAATTTATTGTCCGGGCCAGTTCTTCCAGCCAATAAACTACCTTATACTTAAATTTAGATTCTTTAATCGATGAGTTTAAACCCCGGGGTCCTGTGATATAAAATATTAGTATCAAAGAACCAATGAGCAACAAGCTAAAGAACACAAAGAACGGGTGATAAAACGAAAGCAATATCAGTCCGAAAAGTATTTGGATAGCCCCTGCTGAAAGGTCTATCAATAATTTAGGTAATCCTTTTTGAATAGTTAAAACATCAAAAAACCGGTTCATTAATTCAGGTGCATGATGTTGAAGAAGCGCCTCCATTTTTATTCTTGGAACCCTAAAAGCAAATTCAAAAGCCGCCTTCGTAAATACCCTTCTCTGCAAGTATTCCACAAGCGTTATTTGCATTACCTGTAACCCTCCAGCCGCCAGAACGCCTACAATCACAAGAGCAATTAAGACATATACAGAGCTAAAAACTACCCCTCCTGAAATCAAGGAAACTGTAGCTTGTATACCCAAGGGTAGGGTTAAACTAATAAGCCCTATAAGGACTGCGTAAACATAGACATAGAATATGTCTTTCTTCTCCTCTGAAAGAAGCCTGAATAAGCGTTGTACGGGATTCAGCTTTTTCTGTTCCTCACCATTTTCCGGATCATCACTAACGAGACTTTTATAGGAAAATACTCCTAAAAAAGAAACTTTCCCTTTTTCCTGATAAAGTTCGGGAAAGTAAGACTCACCACAGTCTTTTGCTTCAGATCCATCTTCAAACAGCTGCAATACCTTCAACTTCCGTTTTTGCTTGAAGAAAATAATAGGAATTAACTTGTTTTCAGTCTCCTCAAAAGCAACAAGCGGTATTTCCACATCGTTAATGAAAGCCTGAAACTCATCTCTGCTTAAACTGTTTTCAATAAAAATTATTCTTTGTTTATTCGCGGCCTCAGTTAGATCACGCCTGAACTCGCTGATTTCATCTTTATCGTACTCTCTTGGCGAGCTATCCAGCTCTGAAAGCGTAAGACCATCGAAGTCCTGCTGTAGCAGATATGCCGACTCCCGGATTGTCTGTATAATCTGGTTACTATTCATATGCTGGAAAGGATCTGCTAATGCTTAATGGTATTGAAGACCACTGTTTTTAGAAACTCCATATTCTTTTCATGGAGATCGTCTTTATGCTTGTCAAAATCTGTTAAAGAAGGTAAGTGTTGCGCATAAAATAGCTGTTGATGCCCTGCCTGTAAGGCAGTACTTATCAAGGAATGTGCGAACCGGAACTCCGGATTTATTTCGTGAATGAAGGAAGCTATTTTTTTGCACAGTGATTTAAAACCTCGAAAGAGTCCTTCCTTATTATCCTCGTCTACTTGCTTGGTTAGATACGTTTTATCAGATTCCGCAATTACAATTCTGTAAAGCGCTTCCTCGTCAATTTGAGGGAAGAAAGGATCTGTCGCTTTTTTCTCCGATACTATACCCAAGGCTATTTCTAATTTCTTCTTAGGGTCTGTTATATTTTGTGTACCAAAATCGATTTTATACTCGAGCCAATTCCAATACCAGGCTATCATGTAAACCAACAAGCGGTGTTTATTTTCAAAGTAGCGATAAATAGAAGCTTCCGTTGAGTCAATTCTCGTAGCTAATTTTTTGAACGTAAACCCTTCGAAACCTAACTCATCTATCATTTTTATACTCTCTTGAACGATTTTTCGACCAAGGTCTGTATCTTGAGGATCTCTAAGAAAGAGATTCTCACTCATAAGTAACTGTAAAGTAGCCATGAAGCTGTAAAGTTAATAAACTAACAAATTAAATAGTATTACTATCAATTATGATACGTCAATAACGCAATAAGGGGAAAAAAGTTTTGGTAATGGAAAATTTATGGGCCCAGAAGGATTTTCAAAAGACTTTTATTCTCTCCTTTTTGTTTTATAACCAACATAAGGTGTTCTGTATCATTTTCATTCATATGTTCGGAAACACTACCTAAAAGTGTAGCTGCAGCAGAATTTTCACCTTTTGAGCCGAGTATAACCAGATCAGGCTCGTGTTTATTAACCCAGTTCTCTACAGCAACCCCGACATCTTGCCCATGATCAATACTGGCCGTGTGAGGTGAAAAACAGGAAAAACCGTTCTTAATTGAGCTTATATATTCACCCAATTTATGATCTGCATATAAGGCGAGTTTTTTATCAATTTCCTTACGCTTTTCGAGTATTTCATTAACCTCATGTACTGTTTCAAAAACCTGACTCAAATATTTAGAAGCATCCTGATATATATGTAATAAATGCACCTCTTTGGTATTGTAGGCATTGGCTATAGTTTTACTCAAATCTACGGCTATAGATGAATGTCTTGAAAAATCGGTAGGAACTACAATTGATTGGATGTCTTCTTTCACAATTTCAGGAACAAAAAGTACGCTACAAGGAGCTTTACGCAATAGCTTTTTATGAATTGTTCCCTGCCGCTTCCTACTTTTATGACCGAGAATAACCATGTCGGCTTTTAGCTTATCCGACAGACGAAGTATTTCAGTAACCGGGTTTCCTTCTTCAATATGCAGCGTGATTGAATATTTTTTTTGAAATTTCGACTCAACCAAATTAGAAACTCTTGACTTATAATCTACCATGTCAGGTAAGTGCAAATCAGGAATATCATCTAAAACGTCTTTCGGAATGCTCGGTATGCCGGCTACATGCACAAAATGAATTGCTGCCGGTTCAAACCTCTGTGCCATTTTAGCAACGTTCTCAACTATAAAATCATCAGTAGAACTCAAATCCAAACCTACTACCCAGGTACTAAACATATCCATTTCAAAAATAATAGTTTTACTATAATTATAAATAGTTAAACAATCATAGATTTGCAATGTTCCGAAAAGAAGGAAAAAGATATGAGCGCAGATATTATCCTACAAAATCTCCTTAATCCGGCTGTATTATTTTTCTTTCTCGGGCTCTTTGTGGTCTCCATCAAATCGGACTTAGATATACCACAACCCATCCCTAAATTCTTGTCGTTGTACTTATTACTTTCCATTGGCCTTAAAGGAGGAGTGGAGTTAGCTCATAGTGGTATTACTAACCATGTACTGATCACCTTAGGTGTGGCTGTAATCACGGCATTTTTAGTACCTGTTTATACCTTCTTTATCCTTAAAAGAAAAGCGTCGGTATACGATGCGGGCGCTATTGCTGCCACCTATGGATCTATTAGCGCTGTAACTTTCATTACAGCTACAGCTTTTCTAAGAGATCTGGATGTAGCTTATGGAGGGCACATGGTCGCGGCCATGGCGCTAATGGAGTCACCGGCTATTATTGTGGGGGTTTTACTGATCAACCTCTACAGATCGGATAAAAAGAACGAAAACAATTATAAGGGTATTCTTAAGGAAGCTTTAACTAACGGGTCGGTGGTACTGATATTGGGTAGTTTAGCTATAGGATTGGTTGGCGGTGAAAAGGCAGGTACTGCTCTGGCCCCCTTTACCGATGACATATTCAAAGGTATGCTGACTCTGTTTTTATTGGATATGGGAATTCTGGCAGGCAAACGAATAAGATCTCTACGGCAGGCAGGAAGTTTTCTAATAGGTTTTAGCCTTGTGATACCGCTAATTAATGCCTGTCTGGGAATTTTAATCTGCTGGGCCCTAAGCATCAACCCTGGCGACTCGCTTTTGCTGGTCGTATTACTGGCAAGTGCATCATACATTGCTGTTCCTGCTGCTATCCGGTTGACCGTTCCAGAAGCTAATCCGGGATTGTATGTACCTATGTCATTAGCTATTACATTTCCGTTCAACATTATTATTGGTATTCCAGTATACTATCATATCATTCAATGGTTAAATTAGGGTAAGCATGAAAGATCTAAAACGTGTTGAAATTGTAACCGGTACCCTTGAAGCTCCTAAGGTGGTTTCCATTCTTGAAGAGCACAATGTTTCCGGGTATACTATGATTAAAAATGTATTGGGCAGTGGAGAAAAGGGGTTTCAGGATGGTGAAGGTTTACATAATGCCTTTCAGAACACATATATCATAGTGGCCTGCTCTATGGCCGAGTTTGATACTTTAAAAGAACCGTTGCGAAAACTGCTATCAAAAGCAGGTGGTATATGCCTGGTAAGTGATGCTAAGTGGTTGATGCATTAATATTCAGTTTCCAAGGTTTATTTTAATAGAAGGGGCCAATTCGTCTCGATATTGTTCCAGGAAAACATTGGGTATTGGGTTCTGGTGTATATCCAGATACTTCAACTTGCGCATTTTTCCCAATGACGTGGGTAAATTTTCCAATCTGTTGTTATTCAAGTAAAGATACTCAAGGCTTCTCATCCTAGTGATTTTATCCGGTAAGATTTTAATACCATCATTCTCAAGATGCAACTCCTTAAGATTCACGACATCCGTTAAAATATCTAAACTCTTTTCAACGTTCAGATTTTTATCATTATTTAAGTACAACACCTCCAAATTATTCAAAAGTTTTAATTCAGTCGGGATAGTGCGAATCGGATTTCCAGATAAATCAAGCACCTCTAGATGAGCTAACCCTTTAATTGAAGGTGGCAGAGCGCTTATCTGGTCATCCTTGAGATCAAGTACCTTTAATGACTTCAATTCACTCAATACCTCAATAGTAGGTTCGAGATTAAGGCTTGGTAAGTTTGAAAGTTGTAGCGTTCTTAAATTATCCAGTGAGCCGAATGCTTTTGGAAGGCTTTGTAATCTGGTGCCGGAAAGGTTGATATACCTGAGCTGCTTGAGCTCAGATATCCGGGCAGGAAGGTTAGAGATGTAGGTATTGGACAAATCCAGATATTGGAGGTTTTTAAGTCTGAATAGTTCATCAGGAATGGAGATAAGGCTATCCGATGTCAACTCGAGCCATTGCACACGATCCGGTTCTTTCAGCGCATCTTGGAGGTTTATGTATCTCTTAAAAACCTGAGCCTCACTTTTTAAGGAGGTAAGAAGTAGCAATAAAGTACACAGAACTAATAAATAACCTACTACTAATCCTTTTAACTTTCTTTTTTTCATTCTAGACTGTCTTAGAGAATCCTTGTACATAAAACATTCTTATGAATTTCCGTTTCAGGCCTGACATATACAGGCATGTATGTGTCAGGCCATGGGTTTTCATATACAACAATCCAAACCATTTAGTTACTTTTAATCTCTTTCATTAGTAATGGAGCTTCGCCATTGGTAATGATGACCTTAGAATTAGGCGAGTCAGCAAGCTGTTTAAAGGCCTCAATGCTTTGCCAATGTAAAATTTCCTTGCTTAATCCCTGGGAAATTACCCGCTGCGCATCTCTAATGCCTTCAGCCTCCACCAGCTTACGCTTGGCTTCCAGCTTTTCGCGCTGCAATAAGAATTCCATTCTCTGAGCATCCTGCTCGGCCTCAAGTTTTTCTTCTACCGCCCTGGACAATCCTTGAGGCAGTCGTATGGTTTTAAGCAGCACCGCCTCAATATCAAAGCCTCTGTCACCTAAAACACTTGACATACGTTCAGTTATCTCTTTTTCTATGACCGAACGCTGTGCTGTGTGCATATCCTTTGCAAAAAAACGTGAACAAACATCTGCAGAGGCTGACCTGAATACGCTGTTAATCACAACTTCTTCATAGTTGTCACCAATACTTTCTATGATATTCGGTGCATATTCCGGCTTTATACGATAAAGAATGGATATAACGGCATTTACATTAAGACCTTCTTTTGAGGGTAGATTTGATGTGATTTCAACATTCACCGTTCGTACCGGCACTTTAATTACTGTTGCTGTAAAAGGGTTGTAACCTACCGTGCCTGGTGGATACGTTTTATCCTGAAGTTTACCTAGTTTCCTTTTTACGCCGACTTCTCCCTGTCGAACCACAGTACAACTCGCTAGCATGGAAGCGACTACTAACATTAACATCAACTGCTTTTTCATAATAGTATAGTTTAGTTTATAAATAGCTCCTTTTCAGGAGGCGTTTGATTCAAAAAATCAAGAGATGGGCTGATAACAGTTCTCATTATGTAGTTTGAGTCTAGTTCTAGGGCCTTTTTATAATCTATTCTGGCTTCATAATATTTGTGTAATAACATGAGCGCTTTAGCACGTTTTAAATATCCTTCCGCGTCATTAGGATATTCTTCTATGGCTCGATCAAAGAAAAAAATTGCTTGATTATAGTTTCTCTGCAACATCTGAGTATCACCGGCTTTTATCCACTCATTGTTAGCGTTAGCCTGAAGAAAGGTTGGTAAACAAATTAAAATAATAGATAGTAATATTAACTTAATAAAATGCATAGCTATTTATTTTAATAGTATTACTATTATAGTACGATTCAATTACCTTAGGGTTGCGTTTTTTAACTTTTATTTTGCTTTGAGGCTGTATTTAATGTCTGAAGCTGTTAATGAGGGACCGTTCTTCTTTTAAGTATTCCGCCCTTTACATCGCGTACCCCATTGATCACAACAAAGGCATCGGGGTCTACATCTTCCAAAATCCGATTCATCTTGAGTAGTTCAAGGCGGCTAATAACGGTATATAAAACATTGAAATTACCAACGGCATTACCTGCCTTTCCGTAACCTCCATGCCCGTTTAATACTGTAACACCAGTATTCATTTGATTAATGATTGCCTCTTTGATATCATCGCTTTTATTGGATATGATGGTAATACCTAAATACTCTTCTATTCCTTGAATAACAAAATCCATTGTTTTAGAAGCTACGAAATATGCCAATATAGAATACAAAGCCGCCTCGATGCCCAGAAGCCAGGCTGAAATCCCGAATATAATAACGTTTATTGCCAGAATAAAATCACCAACTGAAATATTGAGTTTGCGGCTGAAATATAAAGCAAGGATTTCAGTTCCATCTATGACGCAACCTCCACGAATACTAAGACCAATACCCGCACCTAAAAAAAACCCGCCAAATGCAGACGCCAACAGGAAATCTTCAGTAATGATGGGAAAATTAACAAAAGCCAACACAATTGAAAGTATTGTAATTGCCAGTACTGTTTTCCCTACGAAGCGCTTGCTCATTTGCAAATAACCAATGATTATGAAGGGTATATTTACGATAAGTATTACATACGAAATATCAAAAAAAGTAGTTTCTGCAATCAATAGTGAAATGCCGGTGGCGCCGCCATCAATGAAACTATTAGGAAGTAAAAAGCCCTTAAGCCCGAAGCTAGCTGAAAAAACCCCAGCCAGTATCCATAAAGCTTCTATGAGACTACGATTAATAATTGACTTTTTACTTTTCACTTTTAGTTTAGATTAGTCGTAAAAAAACCATCCATTATTGCAATGGATGGTTTTCATTTTAATCGCTGCGCGCTTTACTCACCTTGGCCAAGTGAAAACCCTTTCTGACCATCAAACTGATACAAGTTCTCTGTTTTTATAATATTGAAATTGTATTGATTTAATTTAGATAGCAGAACAATGATATGCTCAAAATCAATCGGCTTATATTCGAGACCTGCTTTTGTTAGGTCCATTTCTTTACTTACAAATCGGCATCTCCAGTGATCGGTACAAAATGTTTCGGGCATGCCGTTAGGATATACCTTAACACCGCGATTGGTAATCATTTTCAATTTAAGTCCGTAGGCTCCAATTTTATCCAATTCAGCTCCTAATTCATTCGGGTCAGTGTGAGCCCAATCTAAAAAAACATCTACTCCGACCAACTCTTTTTCGGACGTGCTACGTACATACTCCGGAATTTTAATGGTACCATTACCCTCGGCAATTTTACTTTCTTTTAAATTTTCAGGCCTAAACCCAAGTCGCGAGATTACTTCGTCAGCAAAATCACTCGTATTTACTTTTCTTTTGCTTCTACTGTTTGTGAAAATATCGCTGGTATGTATTCCGGCCTCGATGGTCGAGAGTAAAGCATTCTGAACCTTATCGGCTATTTCATGCTGCCCTATATGGGCTAACATCATTACAGCTGCATTGATTAACCCACTGGGGTTGGCAATATTAAGTCCGGCAATATCGGGCGCTGAACCATGAATTGCCTCAAACATTGCCACGTCGGTACCTACATTTGCTGAACCTGCCAATCCAACGGAACCGGCGATCTCCGCCACGACGTCTGATACGATATCACCATATAAGTTTGACGTTACAATCACGTCATAATCTTCCGGTTTAGCAGCCACTCTGGCAGTAGCTATATCTATAATTTGTACTTCCTTCTTTATATCCGGATATTCTTTTCCGATCTCATCAAAAACACGGTGAAATAATCCATCAGTCAGCTTCATGATGTTGTCCTTTACCATGCAAGTCACCTTTGTCCGCCCATAAGCCTTAGCAAACTCAAACGCGTATCGAACAATTCTCTCACAGCCCGGACGGGTTATCAGTTTTAGACATTGTACCACGTCTTCCGTCTGCTGATGTTCAATACCTGCGTAAAGATCTTCTTCATTTTCCCTGATCACCACAATATCCATTTCCGGAAAATTTGTCTTCACGTAAGGGTGCAATGACAATACAGGCCTTACGTTCGCAAAAAGGCCCAAAGACTTTCTGAGGGTAACGTTCAAACTCTTGTATCCTTTCCCCTGAGGAGTGGTAATAGGCGCTTTTAGAATCACTTTATTTGCTCTAGCAATATTCCAAGCCCGTTCGGTAATACCCGAAGTGTTACCCGATAAATATACCGACTCTCCTACATCTATGAATTCGGGTTCAATGTTTGCTCCTGCAGCTTTCAGTATCCTAAGCGTGGCATCCATTATTTCCGGACCTATTCCATCGCCTTTAGCAACTGCAATTTTTACCGCCTTGTCGAGACTGAAGTCAAAACCATTAGCTTCTACTGTAAGATTGTTCATTAGATTTTTTTGATAGTATTACTATCACGAACACAAGCTTTAATAAAAAGTTTGTGAGGGATAAGAAAAGATCAGTATCTTACTCGAAACCTTGAATGCTTGAACTACACCAACTTATTTTTATTAACTGGCGCTGGCCTAATTGCCGGATTCATTAATGTAGTGGCTGGTGGTGGTTCATTAATAACACTGCCACTACTCATTTTTATGGGATTACCTTCTACTGTTGCCAACGCCACTAATCGAGTAGCTATATTTTCTCAGAATATTTTTGCCGTAGCAGGATTTCAGTCAAAAGGAGTTTCAGCTTTCCCTTACAGTTTCTATATTGCTATTTCCGCACTCCTTGGAGCCGCCATAGGCGCAAAAATGTCTGTAACCCTCGATGATGCATTATTCAACCGCATTATAGCAGTTGTCATGATTGTGGTATTGATGCTTACCTTATTTACACCAACCAGGCTTTCCCATTCATCACAAGAAAAAACCGATCCAAAATCGACGGTATTAGGAGTACTAGTCTTTTTTTTCATTGGTATATATGGCGGCTTTATACAGGCTGGTATCGGCTTTGTTATGATCGCTACTCTCACACAACTCAATAAGTTTGGTCTGGTCAAAACGAATAGCGCCAAGGTATTTGTAGCTTTAATCTACACCTCAGCAGCGCTGGTCGTATTTGTTATAGAAGATGTGATTGACTGGCCACATGGCTTGGCTCTTGCACTTGGTAATTCCATCGGTGGCTGGATTGCAAGTAGATGGTCTGTAAAAAAGGGAGATAAATGGATTAAACGCTTCTTGATCGTAGCTGTTTCTGCTATGGCGATCAAATTATGGTTTTTTTAATGGGCTAATCAATGATTAGGCCATTAGACTTTAAACTGAAGCAGGCTCTCGGTGCCCTACCCATGTAAATCTTTTTACCAAGTATTCCGGGTTGGTGAATGATGCATTTCCTGCAGGATTACCTCCGGTTACATGAAAATCGCTAAATCCGGCGTTCTGATTCATATAAATACCGCCAACCAGGTTAAATGAAACAGGGGTAGCGGCTAGCGCCATTTCATCTGCGATCTTTTCCTTAATAGAGGGGTCCGTAGTGTAGGCGCCACAAGAAAGAGCGCCATATCGCATGGCCATTTCTTTGGCCAATGCAATAGACTGATCAGTGTTTTCGGTTTTGATCAGAAGTGCGATAGGTCCAAATAATTCAGTACTAAACTTTTCTTTATCATCAGCGGCCAATTCTAATACAATAGGTGTGGAAATCCGGGCAGTTTTAAACATGGGATTTTCAATTGATCGGCTGTCCAACCACACTTTCCCACCCATATCCGTTGCCTTTTTGATTCGCTCAGAGGTAGCCGGGTTTTGAATGGTACCAAGTACGAAGGGTCCGGCTTTAGGGTTATCGACAAGACCGTTAATGTTATCAACCAGCTATTCAGCAAAGGCTTCAAAGCTTACTTTTCCTTCAGCCGTATCAATGCCATCTTCGGGAATGTAAAAATTTTGAGGTGCAGTACACATTTGCCCACTATAAAGACTCAATGAAAACGCAAGATTGGCGGCCACCTTATCTATGTTTTCGGCCGAATCAAGAATCGCTGAATTCACTCCTGTTTTTTCCGTAAAAACACATTTCCCATCCAGGTTTTCCAAATAGCTTCCAAATGTTGAATTACCTGTGAAATCAATAATTTTCACTTCCTCATGTTCTACCAGTTCTTTGGTAATTGGCGAATCGTGTGTATCCACACCGAGTTGACAAATGTTGGGACTGTAACCTTTTTCAGCTAATACTTTCTGTATTTCTGCCACGAAAATAGCCATTGGCAAAATGGCTCCCGGGTGAGGCTTTACGATAACAGGATTTCCTGTTATTAAATTAGCGTAAAGCCCGGGAACAGAATTCCATGTCGGAAAAGTGGAACAGCCTATGACTACGGCAGGTCCCTTTGGTACCGCACGCCGCTCTTTATCCAACACAATGTTATACTTTCCCATTGGTTTGTCCCAGCGTGCGGACTCCGGAAACTTAGTAAGCTCTTCGTACCCTGCGGCTATAGCTTCAAGGGCTCTGTCTGCTGCGTGCGGGCCGGAAGCCTGAAACGCCATCATATACCCTTGTCCGGTGGTATGCATTGTAGCATAGGCTACTTCGAAAAATCGCGATTTGATTCTATCAAGGGATTCTAAAAGAATCCCAGCTCTGTCAGTAATACTGACTTTCCGCCACTCATGGAAGGAGTCGATCGAGTTGGTAACCAACGTACTTACTTCATATGCCGGATAAGTGATGCCTAACTGCTCTTGGGTATACGGAGATTCTTCCGATCCTACCCAGCTGTTCTCAGTATCCTGCTGAAGCTCTTCAAACTTTTTTCCGAGTGAATTCTGAAATTCGTTACGTCCATCAGCGTCGGCTGTTTCCCCGTATACCTTGGGTGACGGGTGTTCAGGATAAGCAGCAAAGAACGTACGTTCATGAAGCGCATTAACTGCTTTATTTAGTAAATCTTTATGTTTTTCGAAAAGGCTCATAATCGTCATTTTTGATCAAAACAATCGTTTGAAGGCGAAGATAAGCTTTCTTAGAAAAAGAAAAGTCCCTTTAAAAAAGATGATTATTGATCCTGGCTACCAAATACTTTTTTTAGTAAATCTGTTGTGCGGGCAAGTGGGTCTTCCCTGATTTTTTTTTCTTCCTTAGCAATTAGCGTGAAAAGACCTTCTATGGCTTTATCTGTTGCATAATCGTTCAAATCCGGATTCACTTTTTCTATGAAGGGTATTTTATTATATGTACCAATTATATCAGAATAGTATTTGGTGGCGCTGGTCTTATTTAAAGCGGAAGCCACTACCGGCTCGAATTTTATCTTTAGTTGTTCCGTAGTTGTACGTTTAAGATAATTCGTTGCTGCGTCATCCTCACCTTTTAATATAGCCCAGGCATCTTCAATAGTCATAGACCGAATTGCGGCTACAAAAATAGGCTTTGCCTCTTTGGCAGCTTCCTCCGCTCCACGATTAAGCGTCATAATAAACTTGTCAACTTCATTGTCAAGCCCTATTTGCCTCAGCTTACTTTCTACCTTTTGAACATCAGGAGGAAACGGGATTTTTATTTGAGGGTTTTTAAAATAACCGTCAAGCTGAGATGCCTGGGCGGAACCATTTGATATACCGTTAATCAATGCTTCTTTTAAGCCTGAAGCCACTTGTTCAGTTGTCAATTCATCTCCTCCCAAAAAGTCATTTATCGTACCTAAACTTTGATTTAACTGTGTAGTTGTGCATGCTCCAAAAATTATAAAGCTTAGGATAAGAATGTATTGTCTCATAAGTTAGATTTTAATAGACAAAGTAAACAAAATCATTGCCAATTTCTTATGATAAAAGTTTAATGATAGTTGTTACATGTTAACGTAGAAATAAATTAAAAATGCATAAAACAAAAGCCGAAATCATAACCATTGGCGATGAGATATTATACGGTCATATACTAGATACCAATTCAAAGTGGATTAGTGAAGAGCTAGATAATATTGGTATCAAAGTGGTTAGAAAGACGACAATCGGTGATAAAAGGGAAGAACTTTTACAGGCATTCTCTGAGGCCGAAAGTCGTGCCGATCTTGTTCTGATAACCGGTGGTTTAGGTCCAACGAATGATGACTTAACCAAGCCCTGCCTAGCAGAATATTTTAATTGCGAGATCAAGATGAATGTGGATGCCTTAGCAGAGGTGGCAGCATTTTTTGAAGGCAAAGGAATGGAACTCACTGAACCAAATAAGCAGCAAGCAGCCCTTCCCATATGCTCTGAATTTTTAAGCAATAAGATAGGTACAGCGCCGGGCATGTGGTTTAAGAGAAACAATAAGGTTTTTGTTTCTATGCCTGGCATTCCAAGGGAAATGCAAATATTGATGACCGATGAAGTACTTCCTCGTGCACGGAACTTCTTTGACACAGACATTATCTATCACAAAATCGTGAAAACCATTGGTATTGGCGAATCATGGTTAGCAGACAAAATAAAAGACTGGGAAAGTAATTTACCTGAGCACATTGCTTTGGCTTACCTGCCTAGCCTTGGACAGGTAAAGCTGAGATTAACGGCCGTAGGTAATGATAGAGGAATGCTTAAAGATGAAGTAGAGAAGCAGATAGATCGATTAAAACCGTTAGCTGGTAAATACATTTTTGGCTATAACGGCGATCAAATTCAGGAGGTGGTAGGTGGCATGCTAAAAAATAATCAACTTACCCTTGCTACCGCCGAAAGTTGTACAGGCGGATACCTGGCCCATATGATTACATCCGTACCCGGCAGTTCAGCCTATTTCCAAGGCTCTGTTATACCCTATCATAATGATCATAAAATGAATTTGCTGGGTGTAAAACAAAACACATTGGAGGAATTTGGAGCTGTAAGCGAACAAACGGTCATTGAGATGGCCAATGGTGTTAGAAAAAAATTCAATACAGGCATAGGAGTGGCTACAAGTGGAATAGCAGGCCCTGATGGTGGGTCTGAAGAAAAGCCTGTAGGCACAGTCTGGATTGCTATTTCCACCGATAAGGAAACAATCGCCAAGAAATTGCAGTTATGGAAAGACCGTGAAATAAATATCAAGGCAGCATCAATTGCTGTGCTTAATCTAATAAGGATTACTTTATCGAAAACGATTGAAATAAGAAACTAAAATTATAATTTTGCACCTGTTTTCAGACACCAACCGGTAATTACTATGGCAGTTGTTGAACTATTGATGCCCAAAATGGGCGAAAGCATAATGGAAGCCACTGTGCTAACATGGCTAAAAAGTGAAGGAGATACCATCGAACAAGACGAATCCATTCTGGAAGTAGCTACCGATAAAGTAGATACCGAAGTACCTTCAACACACGCTGGAGTTCTAAAGGAAATTCTTGCGAAAGATGGTGATGTTGTAGAAGTGGGAAAACCTATTGCAATAATTGCTACTGAAAGTGAGGGCGATAACCCAGAAGAGACACCAAAACCTGAACCTAAAGAAATGGTAGCGGAAGTGTCGACTCCTTCTAACGGGCATTCTGTTTCAAATCGAGAAGCCACCAGTCATGGGCTTTACAAATCGGAGAGATTTTACTCCCCTCTAGTTAAAAACATCGCCAAAAAAGAAGGTATAGAGGTTGCCGAGCTTGACACAATTTCCGGAACAGGTAAAGAAGGCAGAGTAACAAAGAAAGACATATTAGCCTATTTAACGACCAGGCAAGATACCGTGGCCAAGGAACCTGAAAAGGTGGTTTCCTCTACGGAAATAGTAACAATACGCCAGCCACAAAAAGTTAACGTCTCAATATCTGCAGGCGACGAGATCATCGAAATGGACCGGATGCGTAAGATGATCGCGGAGCGCATGGTTGATTCAAAGCGTATTTCCCCGCATGTAACCTCCTTTGTAGAAGCCGATGTTACCAATATTGTTTCATGGAGAAATCGTAACAAAAATATCTTTAAGCAAAGGGAAGGTGGCAATCTTACCTTTACGCCTATTTTTATTGAAGCGGCGACCAAGGCCATCAAAGATTATCCGATGATCAATATCCAGGTGGATGGGGATAATATCATCAAGAAGAAAGATATCAATATTGGTATGGCGGTAGCTTTACCATCGGGTAATTTGATAGTCCCAGTTATTAAAAATGCAGATCAGCTAAATCTTACCGGTCTTGCCAATAAAGTGAATGACCTGGCAGTTAGAGCCCGAGACAATAAATTAGGACCTGATGAGCTATCAGGTGGCACATTTACAATATCAAACGTCGGTTCTTTTGGCAATGTGATGGGCACTCCTATTATCGTACAACCTCAGGTGGGCATACTGGCTTTAGGAGCCATTGTAAAAAAACCTGCCGTTATCGAGACTCCTAACGGAGACGCTATAGCCATACGTCATAAAATGTTCTTATCGCATAGTTATGACCACAGGGTGGTTGATGGCTCGTTGGGAGGAATGGTAGTGCGCAGAGTAGCGGATTATCTGGAGAGGTTCGATATTAATAAGGAAATTTAGGAGCTATTCAATTGTTTTCAGGTAATTGGATAGCCCCTCAATATTTTTCTTCGAGTTTCCAACAAATATCCTATCGTTAATTATAAAAACAGGCCGCTTGAGAAAAGTGTATTCGTTAAGAATATAGTTCTTGTAATCCTCCTCACTAAGATTTTTGTCTTTTAGTCCGAGTTCCTTATACTTCCTGGCGACCCGAGAAAAAAGTGACTCGTAGGAACCACCCAGTAACCTCATTTGATCTAGTTGTTCTGCTGTAATTTTCTCATACTTAATATCTTGTAATTGAAAACCGTCATCAAGATCAAGCTCTTTTAAAATCCTGCTACATGTATCGCAAGTTGACAGATAATAAACCTTCTTCATATTCGGATATGTTTAAATCAAAATAAATGATTATTTGTATTTCGAACCCGCTATTTCTATTTTTAAATTATTCCAATTTCTATGACTAAAATTATTTCTTTTATTAGCAGAAAAGGCGGCACTGGAAAAACTACCAATGCTATCAACCTGGCCACAATGCTGAATAGCCTGGGTTACATGGTGCTACTCGTAGAGACCGACACCAACTATACACTGAATACTTTAAGGAAAATGGAAGTCTACAAGTCCGGGGCAAAGCAAGATTCGGTTTTTGAAATAATGGGATCAGAAGATGATAGAGTGGCGGAAGTACTGGAAAGCATGAAACCGAAAGGTAAGTATGATTATATAATAGTTGATAGCGCTGGAAAAACGACTGATGAGGGTATCAAAAAACTCTGCCTGATAAGTGATGCCGCCATTGTTCCTTCAAGCCTTACTCAAAATGACCTCATCGTCACGTATCAAACCATTGAAGATCTTTCCCCTGCGAAAGCCCTTAACGTAAATTTGCAGATTCTTGTTTTACCCAACCGGATACACAGTTTAACCAAAATAAACACCGTGTTCGATGCTATGGATAATCTGGATGCTGAAATACTGGAAATAACAGTTCCCCAGAAGAATCTTTATGTTAATTATAGCACTATACTGGCTGAAAAAGAATACCATCAGATCGCAAAGACTATCATAAATAAACTTGGAAATGGCTAAAAGAAAAAACCCATTAAAAGACTTAGATTCATTTCTTAAGCAAGAGGCTAGTTTACTTGTAGAACCCGAAAAAATAGCTTCACAAAACGCTCTTAAAGAACCTGTTGATGCTATGGCTTTTACCAAAGAAGACGTACTCAGCTATTTCAAGAAGTTAGCTAAAGAAGATGAACAGGCTTTTCGTGTAACGTTTCTTGACATTATGCATAGGTCACTCGAATTCCAAGGATTAGAAAAAGCGACTGACAAAATGTTGATGAATACATTATTGTACCTCCAAAACGAGGGTAACTGGAAAGAGGCAATAGAAGAATATTGGTCAGCAAAGTAAGTAACCTGACACCCGCTAATATTTTATTCTGTCGCCGATTTCTTATGGTTTGAAAAATATAACTTAGCGCCCGCTAAGAAAAACAATATCAGTATGAAATTCGGTACCAAAACTATACATGCAGGGATAGAACCAGATCCATCTACAGGAGCCATTATGACTCCAATTTACCAGACTTCTACCTATGTGCAAGCTTCTCCGGGAGATCATAAGGGGTTCGAATATTCGCGAACTCATAACCCTACGCGCGATGCTTTACAGAAAAATCTGGCGGCATTGGAAAACGGTAAGCATGGATTATGTTTTGCTTCCGGATTGGCAGCGATTGATGCCGTTGTTAAACTTCTAAATCCTGGTGATGAAGTAATAGCTGCAAACGATTTGTATGGTGGTACTTATCGGCTTTTCACCAAGATATTTTCCAAGTACGGGTTAAAGTTTCATTTCATTGATATGGAAGATATTTCTAATATCAAAAATTACATAAATGAGAGCACCAAGCTTATCTGGCTTGAAACCCCTACTAATCCTATGATGAACGTAATCGATATCAGGGGTGCGTCTCAAATAGCCAAAGAAAAGGGTATTATGCTTGGGGTGGACAATACCTTTGCTACTCCCTACCTGCAAACACCAATGGACATGGGCGCCGACTTAGTAATGCACTCGGTTACAAAATATCTAGGCGGCCATTCCGATGTGGTGATGGGAGCCTTAATTGTGAATGATGATAAGCTGGCGGAAGATTTAGCTTTTGTACAAAATAGCAGTGGTGGTACCCCAGGTCCGCAAGACGCCTTCCTTGTACTTCGTGGTATCAAAACATTACATTTACGTATGCAAAGGCATAGTGAAAATGGTCGGGCAATTGCCGAATACCTAATAAAGCATTCTAAGGTGGATAAAGTATACTGGCCAGGTTTTGAAACTCACGCAAATCATGATATCGCAAAACAGCAAATGAAAGACTTTGGTGGAATGATTTCATTCACATTAAAAGTCGGCCATCAGGATGAAGCATTCAAGGTTATGGAAAGCTTTCAGTATTTTTCTCTGGCAGAGTCATTGGGAGGAGTAGAGTCTCTGGTTAACCATCCTGCTAGCATGACTCATGCGAGTATTCCTTATGAAGAGCGGCAGAAAATAGGATTACTTGATTCATTAATAAGACTCAGTGTTGGAATAGAAGACGCCGAAGATCTGATAAAGGACCTGGAGCAAGCTATAGGATAGTTAACACGCTAAGATAAAGTAGAAATAAAATTAGATTAAGTACTAACAGAAAAGTGCGCATAGGTCATAAATTCCTTTTTTGAAAGATGCTTAGGGTTATGGTTTAATCTCTACTGCATGAGGCACTTTAGCGCTTTCGGGGAACTTCAGTATAAAATTACTGCCTACGTCGCTATCCGATTGAAGTTCAATCGTAATTTCTAGTCTTTCGCAGAGAATCTTCACTATAGCTAGACCCAGCCCATTGCTACTTTCACCGGCAGTTGGTCTTGCGCTTAATTTTTTAAATTTCTGATATAACTGCTGTTTATCGGCTTCTGTAAATCCTGGGCCCTGGTCTTTAACAAACAGCCTTAATCCTTCTAAATCATCATGAACAGATATGGTGACGGTGGTGTCTGCATTAGAGAACTTAATAGCGTTTGAAATTAAATTGTCCAATATTCTAACGAGCAGCGATTCATCCGTTTTGACAAAAACTACCTCTCTGCTAAAATCGAGTGAGATTAAGATATTCTTTGATGCAGCCTCCGTTTTAAAAGCAGTACGTTTGGAGGCTATAATCTCAGTCAGATTAACAGTAGATAAATTTAACTTTCGGCGCTCATCTCCGAAAGCATTCACATCCAAGAGATCACGGATTAGATCAGTACTGTTATTACTAATTTGCTTTAGAAGATTAACGTAATTGCGCTGTTCCTCATTCAGTTCTGAGAAGCTTAAGAGTTCGGTTATTCCTTTTACCCTATTAATAGGGGACTTCAAATCGTGCGCCACAATGTTCATCAATGTGTCTTTTTCGTTATTTAGATCAGCCAATTGATGATTTCGCTTTTGCAACTTCTGATTCTGCTGACTAATTTTTTCGCTTTGTTTACTTATCTCATTCGCCTGTTCCTCGATCTGCCTGTTCTTAAGTTGAAGCTTCATATATGTCTGCTTTCGTTTTCTGCTTACGTACCAGATACTTATCAACAGAATACCGATAAGCGTTACCACGGCAATAAGTGCAATATTTGCAAAGCGCTGTCTCTCAATTACCGCGACACTCCTTGCCTCATTTAAACGTAAAAGTTCGTTCTCTTTTTCCTTACTTTCCAAGGCTAATCTTGATTCTAGACGCTCAATGGATCTTGCCGCCTCAGCATTAGACCAAGCTTCATTTAATTTCGCATAACGCTTGAAATACTGAAATGCCAAATTTGTGTCACCCTGAAGTTCATAAATTTCCGCAAGCCGCAAGTGGACATCCATTTCAATAGTAAGCTGCTTAGTCACTCCCACCTTCATCACCATTTGCTCCAACTCCTTCTTAGCCTCACTGTATTTTCGTAATGCCATTAAGGACTTTGCGTATTGCAACTTAACTTGATTAAGTAGTTCTTCATTATTACTACCTGAAACAATCTTAGTAGCCTTTTGAGCATAAATCAGCGCCTCAGCGCTATTCTGCTGCTGTGAGTAAAGTTGTGATATCCCAAGATTAACTCGCGCTATACCTACTTCATCTGAAATAGATTCCGCTAGCTCTAATGATGTCAGATACTTTTTAAAAGCCTCTTCATAGTCTTGAAGTTCAACATAAATGGCAGCCAGTTCAACGAGTACTGAAATCTGCCCGATGTAATCGCCAAGCTCCTGCCTAATCTCAAGGGTTTTTTGTGCCATTTCCCTCGCTTTTTGCAGGTTATTCTGAGAACGGTATAGTTCAGAGAGGCTTTTATAAACATAACTTGAACCAAGGGAATCATTCAACGCCGTAAAATACCCTAGCGCCTTGTAAAAGTTATCATAGGCTTTCAAGAATGAACCTTGATTAAAATGTAGCCTTCCCAAACTATTAAGTGAATGAGCAAACTGCAAAGTGTCGCCAGCATTCAAAGCCACATTTCGAGCTTCAGTATAAAAATCAAAGGACTTAATATTCTCACCTTTATACTGATACGCAACACCTATGAATGTCAGCGCTTGTGCGGTATTTTTGGCTAGCCCTTCCTTTTCGATGAGCGCAATAGATTTCTGGGCATAGTGTATAGTGCTATCAGGGAAAGCCTTTCGAAACTCCCAGGCAAATTTTTCATAAAGATCAGAGGTGACTGTTGCATCAGAGGCACTTAGCAATTCAGACCTCAAGCTGTCTAGTAAAGAAACATCTTGCGCCCTTCCAGATATGGAAATCACGAGACAAAGGAGAAGTAGATAGGCTCTATTGATCATGATATACTAGCAAACTTAATAATTATAAAGGCATGTTATAACGAATATCAAACGAAATGAAGAAAGAAGAATGTATTCGTATAGCTAGAATATATAAATCTCTACCGCTGATCAAATAGCATTAGATGCAGTAAGGGCAATACTGGTATCTTCAAGTGGATCAAATTAGAAATTTAACCTACAACAAAATGAAGCATCTGATATACTTTTTAACCGTTTTAACCATCCTGACTCCTATATCCGATATTCAAGGACAACGTAAAAAAAAGAGTATATCGGAACCGGTTTTGTCCTTTGATGAAAAGTTATATTCAGGCCTTGAATGGAGAAATATGGGTCCATTTAGAGGTGGGCGTTCTGCAGCTGTTACTGGCGTTCCGGGGAAACCTAATCTATTCTATTTTGGGGCTACCGGTGGTGGCGTATGGCGAACGACAGATGCAGGTAACACATGGGAAAATATATCTGATGGTTACTTTGGAGGCTCAATCGGGGCTGTAGCGGTAAGCGAATGGGATAACAACGTGATCTATGTCGGTGGAGGCGAGGTCACTGTTCGTGGCAACGTAAGCTATGGCTATGGCATGTATAAGTCATTAGATGCGGGAAAGACGTGGGAGCATATTGGGCTTAAAAATTCAAGGCACATTCCAAGAGTGAGGATACATCCTAAAAACCCTGATTTGGTCTACGCTGCAGTTATGGGCGATCTATACAAATCATCCAATGAGCGAGGTGTTTACAGAAGTAAAGACGGCGGAAAAAACTGGGAAAAAGTTCTTTTTACAAACAAAGATGCAGGCGCTGTAGATTTGGTCATAGACCCAAATAATCCAAGGATTCTTTACGCCTCCACATGGAGAATACGCAGAACACCTTATAGCCTGGAAAGTGGCGGTGAAGGGTCAGCCATTTGGAAAAGTACGGATGGCGGGGACACCTGGACCGATATAAGTAAAAAAGAGGGATTACCGGGAGACGCTTGGGGAATATCGGGAATTGCAGTTTCGCCGGTAAATTCTAATCGAATATGGGCAATCATTGAAAATAAAAATGGAGGTGTCTATCGATCAGACGATGCCGGTCAAACATGGAAAAAGCTTAACTCGTCCAGAAGTTTACGCCAAAGGGCGTGGTACTACACCCGCATTTATGCTGATACGCAAGATGAAGATCGTGTGTATGTTATGAACGTACGCTACCACCGATCCAAGGATGGGGGAAAGACTTTTGAGGCATTTAACGCTCCACATGGTGATCATCACGACCTGTGGATAGCGCCGGAGGATAACCAAAGAATGGTAATTGCCGATGATGGCGGGGCTCAAGTGAGTTTTGACGGTGGAGAAAACTGGTCCACATACAATAACCAGCCTACCGTTCAATTTTATCGAGTAACTACCGATAACCATTTTCCCTACAGGATCTATGGAGCACAGCAGGACAACAGCACGCTTAGAATTGCACACAGAACTACTGGACGTTCAATAGGCCCCAGAGATTGGGAACCTACCGCCGGCGGTGAGAGCGCTCATATAGCCGTTAATCCAGATGATAACGACATAGTTTACGGAGGAAGTTATGATGGCTTTTTAACTCGTGTAAATCATGCAACTGAAGAAATCAGAGCAGTAAATGTTTGGCCTGATAATCCCATGGGTCATGGCGCGGAAGAAATGAAATACCGCTTTCAGTGGAATTTTCCCATCTTTTTTTCACCACATGATAGCAAAAAGTTATACACAGCGTCTAATCACTTACATGTGTCTTATGACGAAGGGGAGTCATGGGAGGTGATAAGCCCTGACCTGACGAGAAACGACTCGACAAAACTGGGATCTTCAGGAGGCCCGATAACAAAGGATAATACAAGTGTGGAATACTACTGCACAATTTTTGCCGCAACCGAATCACCTTATGAGAAAGATATAATCTGGACAGGCTCAGATGATGGACTCGTGTATGTTACACAAGATGGCGGTAAGAACTGGCAAAATGTGACTCCTCCGGGTATGCCTGAGTGGATGATGATAAATAGTATCGATGTTGACCCCTTTACAAAAGGTGGCGTATATATAGCAGGTACAAGGTACAAAATGGGAGATTACACCCCATATCTCTATCGCTCTAAAGACTACGGAAAAACCTGGAAGCTTATAACCAGAGGGATTGATAAAGAACACTTTACAAGGGTGATGCGCGCAGATTCTAAACGTAAGGGCCTGTTATATGCCGGTACTGAAACAGGCATGTACATATCTTTTGATGACGGCTCAAGCTGGCAGTCTTTGCAAATGAATTTACCTATTGTACCTATTACCGACCTTGCCATTAAAAACGATAACCTCATTGCCGCTACCCAGGGCCGCAGCTTTTGGATTATTGATGACATTACTCCTTTTCATCAGTTAGACGTAACCATGACAAATAATACATCTCATTTATTTCAACCTATGGATAGTTACCGAATAAGAGGTGGCGCCGGCAGAGATTCCAAAACTGCGGGCAAGAACCATCCTGGTGGAGTAATGGTGCATTACTATGTAGAAGACACCGCTAAGATGGATACCTTAAGAATAGAAATGCTGGCAACTGACGGCAAGTTAATTAAAGCCTTCAGTACGTCACCTTCAAAAGAAGATAGTGAAGGTAAATTGGAAGTTAAACCTGGTTTAAACAGGTTGGTTTGGAACATGCAATATCCCGGAGCGGAAGGTTTTGACGGCATAATACTTTGGTGGGCCTCATTAAATGGACCCATGGCGCTGCCAGGAGATTACAAAGTAAAAATGACTCTCAACGGTCAGTCTCATGAGCAGCCATTTAAAATTTTGAAAGATCCAAGGTCAACCTCCTCCGATGAGGACCTGAAAGCGCAGTTCGATTTTTTAAACCAAGTAATTGCCAAGCTCACTGAAACTAACCAATCCATTAAGGCCATACGGGAAGCCCGTGCACAGATTAACACGGTTACTTCGAGAATTAAAGAGGAAGATTCTGAAATCAAGGATATGGCCAAGGAGATTCTTAAGAATATGAAAGCAATTGAAGAAGCTTTATACCAAACAAAAAATCAAAGTCGCCAGGATCCTTTAAACTTCCCGATAAGGCTGAATAATAAACTTGGGCATTTAAATTCTTTGATGGCAATGGGAGACTATAAGCCAACCAGGCAGGCTGTAGAGTTTAAAAATGAAGTATCAAAACGGATTGATGTAGAACTCAATAAGCTTAATGAAATATTTGATAATAAAATCCCAAAGTTTAATGAGCTTGTAAAAGCAGAGTCTGTAGACGCAGTAGTTTTAAGCGAAGATTGATTGAAATTAACTATTTGATAATCAGTAATTTATGATATAAACTTTGAGTTTGGCATAGTCATTGGTTAAAGTGGTCTGAATCAAATGATCAATGCCATGAAAAAGCTAATACTGATAATCACACTGATGACAGCAGTTTCATTCAGTGGCAATTCGCAGCGTTTTTATGCCTCTTTTGGCATTCAGCATAATTGGGGAGTACCGTTGTATGTTAGTAATGTAGTTTATGACAATTACTATGGTTACGATTGGGTGCATGCCACCAGGGTGGTTAACAATGGAAGACCATTCTATGATATAGTTTTACAGCGTGGAAACCTTTTTCTGGAAGTAAGAATTGGTAGGCAAGGTTTTATTCGTAGAACGCGCCATTGGGATGCTTACCCTTTTGTAGATCACGTTTGTTCCGACGCATGCGGATTCCACGGTGGGTTTTACAGAAACAAC
Source organism: uncultured Flammeovirgaceae bacterium (assembly GCA_937899105.1). Lineage (GTDB taxonomy): Bacteria > Bacteroidota > Bacteroidia > Cytophagales > Cyclobacteriaceae > Fulvivirga. The sequence goes on from CALBPF010000366.1 coordinate 24,924, forward strand.
TATGTTGTTTACAACAACAGACGTTATGGATATCGATATAGAGGTAGCAATACACTTATTATCAATAATCATAATGTAAATAATAAGCGCCACCATAATCACGGTAAGCAGTACGGGCATAACAGGAGCGGTGATAATAAGCACCATATTCACAACCGTCAAAGTAATAGCAAGGTAAACAGAAGAGCCGTAAGCAACGGATATCCTGAAAGAAGGGGAACCTATTATTCCTCAAATAAGACAAGAGGTAGAGTTGACCACGGGAAGCGATCTTCTTACGAAAACGGGGGGAGAGGTGAGCAAAAAGATCACCGTAGTAGTAGGGGAAGTAGTAGAAGATCATACTGACCGAAGAGCCCGGGAAACTGGGCTTTTTCTTTTGGCGCTACTTTGTTTAGTTTGTTTACCCAAACGCAGCAGAGCCAACAGTTCATTAATTCACATTTACCAAAACTATATCAAGCGGAGTAGGAGTCAAAACCTCATACTTCAACACATGGCTTGATTCTTTATCAATATAGATAACATTGGAAGGTATGGCCTCCTTACCATCGAGAAATAGTTTGTACGCGTTCCGCACACCGTTAGCCGTTTTTATTTCAACCTGTTCCAGAA
>CALBPF010000367.1 GCA_937899105.1 uncultured Flammeovirgaceae bacterium
CAACTTCATCAAATTCTCTCTTAAGGGCCGGGAGTACTGCAGTGGGTGTTAAATAGATAGTTTCAGAACCTTGTGATGAATTAAAGCCCATATTCACCCGGTAGATCCTTTCTACATCCTTATGAAATTTATCGAAGCTAAACTCATGATAGACATATAATCCTATCAGTAAACAGGCCGTGAGACTTATGGCAAGACCTAAAATATTCAAAAGGCTATAAGCCATATGTTTGCGAAGATTTCGTAAGGCTACGAGTATGTAACTTTTGAGCATATCTAAATGGTTAGGTGAAGAATACTTTCTTTGAGATATTAGTTTAGGCGCCGAAAAAAGTACAAACCCAAAGGCTTTCCTATCGGCCGTTAACTTGTTTTTATGGTTTCTTAAATGATGGTAATGTTCAATAAAATCTCCCTCAATCTCATCCTTAAGGTGTTCAGGACAAAGGACTGATAGTATGTTAGCAATCCACCTGGGAGGGGTTTCCGTCATGGATTATACTTTTTTAGCAACCCCGGAGAGATCGACGACCACAGACCTTCTCTTAATTTCTTGATATCCTCAAGAGCGCTTACACCAAAAGGGGTTATAGCATAATACTTTTTTCTTTTGCCTCCTCGTACTGGTGTGGCCTCTCCTTTTCTCGATTTTAAAAATCCTTTTTTTTCCAATCGATGAAGTGAACTGTGCACAGCGCTTAGATTGACCTTTCGTGTTGTGCGCAGTTCTATTTCTTCCAGAATAGCGTTTCCATACGCCTCTTCAAGGACCGCTGCAGTAAGTAGAATGATCTCCTCAAATTCGCCTAAATAAGTTCCTTTCATGTTCTAGGTAGATTGTATGAAATTGACTTGTGCATGACTAGTATTAACCATCCTCCTGATTATTCTCTTAAAACTCTTGATGGATTATTTACAGCGGCTGAATAGGATTGATAACTGACCGTTCCTAAAGCGATAATGACTAGAACTAATCCGGCCAAAATAAAGAATAAGGGACTAATATCTATTTTATAAGCAAAATCGGTCAGCCATTTATTCATAACCCAAACAGAAACTGGAATGCTGATAACAAAAGCTAGTCCTACCAGTTTCATAAAATCCTTACCTAACAGTGCTACAATTGCTGTCACCGATGCCCCAAGAACTTTCCTCACGCCTATCTCTTTTTTTCTCTGTTCCGTTACAAATGAGGTAAGCCCAAATAAACCCAAGCAAGCAATGATTATGGCTAACATCGAAAACATACCAATAAGCCAACTGGCATTTTGTTCAGCCTGGTAGAGATTTTTCAGGTCTTCATCCAAAAATTCAAAATTAAGAGGGTGATCCGGAGCTACTTTTTTCCATTCTTCTTCCACTAAAGCAAGGTTGTGTTGCAGGTCACTTTGATCGAACTTCACCGACACGGTCCAAATATTTCTCGGATCATAGCGAACAACTAATGGTTCAATCGCCTGATGCAGCGATTTGTAGTGAAAATCTTTAATTACACCTACAACCTTTCCCATTTTATAGTTATCGCTTACAACTCTAATATCAGTTCCGACGGGATCACCCATGATCAGCATTTTCGCCGCCGTTTCATTGATCATATAGGCCTCAGACGAATCGGTTGCAAATTCTGTTGAAATACCTCGCCCCTGAACAATTTCAATATTGTAAGTATCAATAAAATCGAAATCTACAGTCATGGTATTTATATTCATGCGATTGTCTATCTCAGGTATTTCATAAGTCCAATGTGAACTTGTATAACCGGGTACACCGTTGGATTGTGTTACTCCTACCACAGTAGCATAAGATTTTAAACGGTCCTTGAATATGCCTACCTTATCTATGACTGACGTCGGTGGGGAGAAATGAATTATCCTTTCTTTGTCAAAGCCAAGTGATTTACTATTCATGTAATCGGTCTGTTGACTCACCACAATTGCACCAATAATCAAAAAAGCAGCTATTGAAAATTGTAATACGATAAGTACCTGGCGCAAGGTAGATTTAGCTGAATGCCCTGAACTAATTTTTAAGACCGTAGAGGGCTTAAATGATGAAAGGTAAAATGCGGGATATACTCCGGCCACAATACCTGTTAGCAGCCCTATACCCAGCAATATGACAATATTTCCATTTTCAAAATAAGAAGAGCTTAGGGATAGACCCATGACCCCATTGAAAATAGACAGAGCCAGTTCAATGAAAATAATAGAGAAAACTAAGGAGATCGATGTAAGTAAGATCGTCTCACCTAGAAACTGATATACAAGCTGTGGTTTCTGAGCTCCCATTACTTTTCTAACCCCTACCTCTTTGACTCTTTTGGTAGCCCGAGCCGTAGCCAAATTGGTGAAATTAAAGCATGCAATAGTCAAAATAAAGATGGCTATTATGGCAAAAATCCGTATGTTGTTTATGTTTCCCGAGGCCTCATCTCCTCTTATTCCCTGCGTAAAATGAATCTCTGTCAGCGGTTGAAGCCAATCTCCCATGGCATCAGGATTGTATACCTTTTTTCTCAACTCCGTGAAGTACTTGTCTATTCTCTTTTCAAGTTCTCCCGACACTACTGCAGAATTCATCAGAAAGTAGGAGGAGTAGTTCCAGCTATCCAGACTAGAGAGGAATTGATCTTTAGGATAGTCAAATTGACTTTCGACTACATCTCCAATGGTTTCGAAGGGTACCATGTAGGAAAACCGTAAGTGAGAATTAGAGGGAATGGATTCAAACACTCCGGTGATGGTTAGGTCATAACTGTTATCAAAATTGATCGTTTTACCAAGTGGATCTTCATTTGGAAAAAAGTCATTAGCAACCTCTGCGGATATAACTATTTAAAATGGTTCTGCATGTACTTCTGAACATCTCCACGTAATAGGCGAATAGAAAAGATAGAAAAAAAATCCCGATCACCGAGAGCTAGGTATTCAGAGGGCAGTACGACATCCCCATTTTTTAAGAGCGGCTCTTCCTCGAATATACTGTAGCGGGTAAATCTCTCTATTTCAGGAAAGTAATCAGTCATGGCAGGGGCAAACCCTGGGGGTGTCCAGGTCTGCATACGAACCGTGCCGTCTTCACTTTTGTAGCGAGGAATATAACGATAAATAGCATCCTTATTTTCATGAAACCCCTCATATCCTATTTCGAATTGAATATAAAGAGCGATTAAAAAACAACTGGCCAAGCCGGCGGCTAAACCAAAAATATTGATCAGACTATAGCCCAGCTGCCGCCTCAAATTACGAACAGCGACAATTGCGTAATTACGTATCATATCCATATTAGTAGGTAAGTAAAATTTTCTTTTCGATAAGAGTCTTGGAGCTGAAAAAAGTACAAATCCAAAGGCTTTACGATTAGCCCCAAAATTTGAATTGTTTTTTCTGAGATGAACATAATGTTCAAAAAAGTCACCTTCGATTTCATCACCAAGGTGTTCAGGACAAAGCGCTGAGAGTAAATTGGCAATCCATCTGGGAGGAGCTTCTGTCATTAACTATATCTTCTTTATAAGAAAAACTTCATATCTCTAAGACTCAATGTTTTTGTTTATGGGAACAATATATTTTCCATAAATGTAAAAAATATAGAGATACGAGTATAAGACTACTTACACTGAAAAAGGTTGCATAACAGCAGCGTAATTTTCGACCATAGTTGACCTATATCCGGAATTCTTAAAACAGCCTATTTAACCTAACTAACATTCGTTACAAATACCTATATTTGAGCTTTTTAACTGGATATGTATGTTGCATTCTCGCATAGCAGGTATTGGTCATCACGTACCTGAAAGAATAATAACCAATGACTACCTTTCTACTATAATTGATACTAATGACGACTGGATAACAGAACGCACAGGGATCAAGGAACGTAGGTTTATCGACCCTGAAAAAGATACTGTTGCTAATATGGCTGCCAAAGCCAGTCGCATGGCGCTTGATCGTGCAGGCGTAAAAGCCGAGGAAATAGAATTCATTGTTTTTGCGACTATCACTTCTGACTACTATTTTCCAGGCTCCGGAGTATTGCTTCAGCGAGAATTAGGCTTGGAGAGTATTCCGGCTATGGACATTAAAAACGCCTGTTCAGGATTTATATATGCGCTTTCAACAGCGGACCAGTTCATAAGAACAGGTATGTATAAAAAAGTCCTTGTTATAGGTGCAGAAATTCAGTCTACGGCCTTGGATTTAACTACCCGTGGCCGTGGAACCGCTGTAATTTTTGGAGATGGTGCGGGGGCAGCTGTTCTTGAAGCAAGCGATCAGCCCGGTGTATTGTCAACGCATCTACACTCAGATGGACGCTTCGCGGAGGAGCTTTACGTGAAAGATCCGGGCAGCAGCAGACCGCACGAAGAACGCCAGGCGGAACAGATTCTAGATACCTCGGGATTCAAAGTGTATATGAATGGAAATTTGGTATTTAAGCATGCGGTAGTACGCTTTATGGAAGTTATAAATGAGGCCTTAGACGCAAATGGTGCTACCAAAGAAGAAATTGATCTTCTGATACCGCATCAGGCCAATTTGAGAATAAGCAACTACATCCAAGCAAAATTAGGCTTACCGGATGAAAAGGTGTACAACAATATAATGCGCTACGGTAATACAACAGCCGGTTCAATCCCTATTGCAATGAGTGAAGCTTGGGAAGAAGGTAAGATCAAAGAAAATCAAGTAATTTGCCTTGCAGCTTTTGGCAGTGGTTTTACATGGGCCTCTGCCCTGATAAGATGGAAATAATTTAGCATTTAAGCCATTGACTTATAATGAAAACAATACAATATAATCCAAGCTCTTTAGAAGTAGCCTTTGCGCAGGCAATTGAAGATTTACAATCTCAAATCGAAAAGAAATTGCCCGATAACGAGGTCATTAAAATTGATAACAAGATATCTGCTGATAATCCTATAGTTAAATTCTACCTTTTGGATAAGGATGGCGATCCTCACGAGGTAGTGTTAAAGATTATTCAGAGTCCAGATAAGTTTTGATCAACTCAAGTCAGCGCTTAATTAAAGTCTGAAACAGATCATTACAAGCTGTTGTAGTAACTAAAAAGCATCACTACATCTGAATCGTTATTAAGCTTTAATCTCTTTGATTTAACAAATTCTTCAATATCAGGATATTTAGAAGAAAAGAGGTCTTTATTTTTCTTAAGCCTTTTATCAAGCGGATTAATTTCATTCTTCATTACAAAGTAGTACTTAAATTTGACTTGGATCTTATTTTCATGATCACCCATGTCAAGCGCCGGTACATAAGTAGATTCCTTAACCGAGATACTGTAAGACTTTAGTAATAGCGTTCCCTGATTTTTTGATAATACCTGAACTACGTTTGACAGTCCGGCAGCTGAGACCAGATTTAATTTCTTGGAACTAATAAATTTCATTTCAAGACCTGACTCCGGATTTGAAATCGTAAACATATCTATCATCTTATAAGGGCAAATTTTTATTTCCCCTTGGTATCGAATTTCGAGACCGTCGCTCTCCAGATCATACCTCAGGTCATAGCCACTTATTTTCGTTCCATTCTTTAAGGTCAATTCTCCCGATCGCCAGTCTTCATAGATATAGGTGGATCCAACCGTGCCTGGCGGGGCCAAGGGTAACTCATTTATAATACCACCGGGATCCACGTTGGCATCCATAATTGTCAGTTGACCCGTACTTTTTTGGCCAAAAGCTGTCGCACTAATAAGTAATACAATTAAAAGAACTACTTTTCTCATACTCGATAAACCGTAAGAATTCATTATGAATTCTTACGGTAAATTTTAAATTCAGCTATTCTTTATAAAGTCGGACAACACCTGTGTCTCCGGCGTTATTCTCGAATTCCAGGTCTATTGTGATATCCTCGCCATCAACCATAACTTCACCTGTATGACGAGCAAACGTACCTTCCTGAGCAGTTATCTGATCACCACATATGTTCAACGTACCTGAAAAAGTATCTACTCCACGTACCTGCGTATATTCGCCAAAGTACTGATCATCAACAGTAAACTGTCCATCATTCACCATGGTGAAGGTAACAGTAGTTTCGATAGCCCTATATTCCACACCGTCACGAGTTACTCCATGCGCAATAGATCTATAGGTCCCACTTATATCAGTGTTTGAGGGGCAAATAGTAGAAACCTCATCAGAAGCAGCGTTAGACCTCAATTGTGATGCGTCTCTGATAGTTGCCGTAATAGAGCCGGTAGTAGTAACACCACCAGCCGTATATGTACCGTTTAATACGCCACTAGATTGTCCAATTAAATTATCGATATCTGATTGATCAAATTCTATGGTGCCTGCTACAGCCGATAAGTCAATAGATTCAATTCCTCCTCCAGGAACATCAGTAATATCTATGGTAAAAGTAGAGCTTTCGCCTGAATTCAAACTCGTTTCATCGAAACTAACCGTAAACTGCGGCGCATCAAATTGGAATTCGGCTTCTACAGAAAACGTCTGACTAAATGACTTTCGAACAGGATCTCCCGTGGTTTCATCAATCTGACTATCAAAAACCTCAACCGTGATATCAAATTTACCTTCATAAATCAATGGTATTTCAACATCAACGGAAAAACTACCTTCGGTTTGGCCCATGATGCCGTTTTCATTTACGGTGGATGATCCCAAATCATTTGTGGTACTTACCGCTATAGAATCTACTCCTGCAGGAGCATCCGTTACAGTTACATTGATGGTAAGCACATCACTACCAGATAGCGTGTCTGCTGATTGGGTAGCCACAAATGACGGAGAATCCAAAAACACCTGAGGCGCTGTGAATGTCTCATCATCACATGAAAAAGGTACTATCGCAGCTAATAACATAAAATATAATATTCTTTTCATCTTATCAATTTTACTTTTTTGTAAATACAATAGTCCAGCTTAGTCCATTAAAGGCCTCAAAAACATTGAGTGTAAGCACCCCATTAACCGGATCCCACGTTCCCCCACCTATATCGGTGGTTTGTCCAAATGTTGTTGTTGGCTGCATTTGAGGAACGCCGCATATATCGAAAATATCTCCGGGATATTCCGTTCCCCCAAAGGGCGCATATGAAAGCGCTGAAATATCGGAGATTGTATATCTAAAAGGCTCTGGACCAGAAAATGTAATTGTTACATCATTTGTATTGCCTATAAAACCAGCAAAGTTACTTGCGGTGATCTCGCTTGAATATGAGCCTACAAATTCTTCAGTATTTGAAGGACAGATTACCGGGACATTGATGGTACAAGTCCCGTTTGAACCGGCAGTTCCACATATGGCTGCAGCCGTATTCGCAGGACCAAATTCCCTTCCATCGGTCATAACAACATTAAAGCTCAAAGTAAAGACATCACTCGGCCCCAGGTCGTCGGTAGTAAGGCCTTCTACCAAATCAACCATATCAGTCACTTGATAAACAATCCTTGTGTTTAAATCCGTTTCGGTAGAAATTATTACAGGCGTTGTAGTAGCTCCTTCATTTGGAGTAAACTGAAGTGATATTTCCAATCTATCAATCAGGTCTCCGTCATTACCATTGGCATCGAACGGTTGAAGATCAAATTCCACGGTCAAAGTTTCAATATCGGCCAGTAGATTTATTGAAGAATGTTCCGGATCTACCGTTGCCTTTACCGTACCGCCTCTTTCGACAGTCTCAAGCGCGGTTTCTACATCTGTCTCACAAGCCCCTATACCAATCAAGATGCACAGGAATGCTATATATTTTATTTGAAAAATTTTCATTTCTAAATTCTTAATCTTAGTTAACATCCCAAAATACTTTATCAATTGCCGGTAGCCTTTGAGAGGGTGCATTGGGGTTTGCAGATAGCTGGGTATCGACATACGTATAGCTAACCGCAAAACTTCTGCTACTCGTGGTATTCACATCGCCATCAGCATTGGGATCATAAATTTCAGGCATACCGGTCCTCCTTATATCGTTGTAGCTATCAATACCCCATCCAAAGCTGGCAATAGCCTTTTGTTGTAAAATAAGGTCTAACTTTCCGGCATCGTCAGCGGCATCATAATCAGCTAGCCTGTCTGCTATGTATGTATCTATATCCGCTTGAGCAATCGTAGGATCGCCAGCTCCTACTATACCAACAACTTGGTTCACTTTGTCAAAAGCTGCTTGAATGCCTTCAGAAAACAACTCCCTAGGGTCGCCTGTGGCACCTTCTTCCAGGGCCAGCTCTGCCAGAATAAACTTTACCGCGTAGTTCGTAAGAAACCTTTCGGGCGCATTTCCGGAAGAGCTCGTGGCGCCACCTGTTCCTCCGTTTTGATCGTTAAAAAGGCCGCCTGCCGGGTAAAGCCCAAGTAGAGCTTGTGAATTCTGCTGTGCAAAACTTGCATTAGGACCAACGGCGCCAAAGCGAAAGGAAACAAACAAACCATCCTCCGTATCATCCTGGAAATCTGTAGGATTTTGGGCTGTACTACCGGATGTTAGTTGATTAAACCAGTAATAGTTTATTCTTGGATCATTCAATGACTGCATCCTTTGATAGAAAAACGGACTAATACTCATTTCTCTGCTTGCCGCCGCCCAGTTAGTTTGATATGCCGGGTTTTGGTTTTGCGGAGCCTGACTTGTACCATAGTTAAATTGAAAATCATCCGCAGAACTTGAAATGAAATTACCATCTGCAATTATTTGATTTACGACATTCGCATCGTACATTGAAGTCAGCCTTACATTAAGATAAAGCTTTAACTTAATTGTATTCGCCAAACGTATCCATTGCGAAATGTTTCCATTATAAAATACGTCATCGCCGGCAGGTGACAAGGTGGACTCTTTATTCAAATTTTCAATAGCCGCATCAAGCACCAGGAACAAATCTGTATAAACGGATTGCCCATTGTCATATGTGGGGCTGAAATTTTCACTTCCTTTTAGAGCTTCGAAATAGGGTACATCCCCCCAAACATCTACCATGGCCCCAAACGTGAAAGACTTCAGAACTTGCGCGACACCTACATAATGCCAGGCTTCCGATTCAGTTCCTTTTTCAATTACAGACTCCAGGTCTCTAAGGCCGTTGGCATATAAGAAAGTCCAGTCATTAGTAAAAGAATTTCCTGTAAGAGCATATTGATCTACTCTGAAATTTACCATTTGGTGCGAAAAGACAGATGCTGCGTTGCTGATGCCACCGGTCACTTGTGACAACCTGAAAGCGATTCCAGCCTGACCAGCAGGTAATATCTGAGTAAGCGGAGCATCAAGAGGATTACTAGGGTCCTGGTTGATGTCCAAACCATCTTCGCAAGATATGCCAACTAGCATCATCATTGCGACTACTATAATTTTTAATGTTTTTTTCATGATAATCTTTCCTGAATTATAAGGTGAGCTTAACGTTAAAACCATACCTTCTGGTGGAAGGAACATACGTTCTTTGTTCAAAACCCTGCGCGTTGGTAGCGCCGAATGTATTTGTTTCCGGGTCAAAATTCATGTGCTCCGGAAAGCCGGGTGCAAAGAACCACAAGTTACGTCCTGAAAGAGATAGTTCAACCGAACCAAAAGGCAGTGATTCAAGTAACTTATCCGGAAGCCTATAGGAAAGCGCTACTTCTCTTAACCTATATACTGTAGCATCATAAACATCATCCTCTGCTTGTCCTCCTAATCCATAATTGTTGAAATAGAGATCATTTGTATTAATCTGGATGTTATTAACAGTTTTGTTTCCTTCAGCATCTCGTAACGGCTCTCCCGTGTTTGCATCTCCGAATACACCTGGTATTATCACCGAAGCATCACGATTCTCCGTGTCTCTTGTTACTCCTCTTCCAAATAGTGATCTTACCGTGCTGGAATACAGGTCTCCGCCCTCTCTCCAATCAAAAAGTACTCTTAGGCTAAGCCCTTTATAGGTAAAAGTATTCGTTAAGCCTAAAATAAAATCCGGATTAGGATCACCAACAATTCCAGTCTCATTTGAGGCAATTTTGAAACCTGTTGCAGGGTCAATTAGAAGATTCCCCTCGTCATCTCTGGCATTAAGAGACCCTTGTAATACGCCATATGGTTCACCGGGGATCAAAACCACTCTAGGGTTTCCAAAACCTGCGGCTATAACTAGCTGTTGGTTATCACCAATATCAACTACCTCATTTTTATTGTGGGTGAAGTTTCCATAGATGTCCCACGTAAAGCCTTTACTTGTGCTTATGGGCACTAAATCAAGTCCTATTTCAACACCTTCATTCGTAATCTCACCTACATTCGTCACCTGGCTGGTAAATCCTGACTCAGCAGGAACCGTCACAGACACAATTTGATCCGTTGTTTTTCGGTCGTAATACGTAAAGTCCAATCCAATGCGATCATTAAAGAATTTTAACGAGGTTCCAAGTTCAATTTCCTTAGTAAATTCCGGAGTCAACTCAGGATTGCCAAGTACATTTCCTTGAGAGGCTGCAGAAACATTATTTGCAGTTGCGGTATTAAGTGGAAATGCAAGACCATTCGCGTTATTTCCCAAAGTTGGGTTAGTTGTAAAGATTGGATCTATACTGTAAGGAGCCGCATCATTTCCTACTTTTGACCAACCGGCTCGTATCTTACCAAAACTCAGAATATTACCACCGATATTAAATGCATCTGTGAATATAAAGGAAGAGCTAACGGCCGGGTAGAAGAAGCTACGGTTTTCCTTTGGAAGTGTGGAAGACCAGTCATTTCTACCAGTCAAGTTGAGGAAGAGGTAATCTTTATAACCTATCGAGACGTCTCCAAAAAAGCCAATTAGTCGCCTTTTACTGTTACCCAGATCCCCGGGGCTAACGAGGTTTGAGGTATTCGCAAGATCCGTGATACCACGAGAAACAATGGTTGTACCCGTAACCGTTTGATTGTCAAACCTTCTTTGATTGAAATTCTGACCTATTGTAGCATTAACATCAATATCTTCATTTATGTCTTTACTGATGGTTAGTATAAAGTTAGATTCTATTTCCTGCCAGAAATACCTATCATTAATAATTTCACCTACACCGTTACGACCAACAGAACCCGCTCCAACCTCTTGAAAACGGTTAGCAGTATATTGATTTATACCAATTTTGTAGCTGGCTGTGAGCCAATCAGTAATGTCGTAAGAAAAATTAACATTGCCGACAAATCTATGTACCTCGCTTGTGAAGCTACTATTCTCAAGGGTCCAGTAAGGATTATCCGCACCTATCGGAAATGCATTACCCCCAGTTATTGGATTTGTAAATGGTAATACATCAAAGTCCTGAATTGGCCAGGCTCTGTTCAACCATAAAAGACGGGAGGTCAAAGATGTAGCGCCTACGGCGTTTCCCGAGAGTGGCGGGCTAACCTGATTGGTTTGTGTATAAGAAAAATTACCACCTGCAATAAGACCGTTATCCAGTATTGATCTGCCACCTAGACTGATTGTAGTACGATCAAATTCTGTGGTAGGGATAAATCCATCCTGCTCGGTTCTTGAAAGTACCAAGCTCATATTTCCCTTTTCGCCACCGGCGTTAATAGCTACACTATTTTCCAGCACGTATCCTGTATCAAAGAAATCTTCAACATTGTCCGGGTAAGCTTGATATGGAACGTTAACTGCACCCGTCACATTTCCGTTTTCATCAAAAGTGGAAAATTGGGGGAATGCATTAGGAAGACCGGCTGATCCACCATACCAATGTGGGATTGAATCTAAATCAGAAAATTTTGGTCCCCATGAGCCATTAACGTTTCCATAGTCACCATCTGAGCCCGCGCCGTAAGTATTTTGATAATCGGGTAGATTGGCTACCTCTTCAAAGGAATAGGAAGAATTGATAACAACCTCCAACCCTTTTCTCGATGCTCTGCCTGAAGCCCCTTTCGTGGTAATCAAAACAACACCATTGGCAGCCCTTGAACCATAAAGCGCTGCTGCCGCACCACCTTTGAGGACTGTCATAGATTCTATAGTGTTTGGATCCAGATCGGAAATTCTACTTGAATAACCTGCTCCATTAGCAAGTTGACTACCTGTAGAGCTTTGACCTGAAGCATAGGGAATGCCGTCTACCACGAACAATGGCCCGTTGTTACCAAGAGCCGAAGAATTTCCTCGAATAGTGACTCTGGTAGAAGCGCCGGGTAAAGCGCTTGAGCCTTGAATAAATACCCCTGGCACCTTACTTTGAAGAGACCTAACGGCATCAGGCTCTGATATTTGCTGTACCTGGTCAGAAGTCACGTTCGCAACGGAATATCCTAATGCTTTAACATTCCTTTCTATACCTTGAGCCGTAACTACCACCTCGCTAAGTTGAGTGATGTCCTGTGCCATTTGGATATCAATAACCGATCTGTTCCCTACCTCAATCTCTTGCGAACTTAGCCCGATAAAAGAAAAAACTAGGGTTCCAGCGCCTTGTGGAATAGAAATGGCATAATTTCCATCAATATCGGTAACTGTACCGATTGATGTGCCTTTCAACACCACATTAACACCTGGCAAAGATTGTCCATCATCACTGGAGGTCACTTTACCGGTAACTGTTCGATCTTGAGCTTGAATGTTGGAAATGCCAACAATCAGCAAGACAAAACAAAAGAGTAAAAACTTCTTCATACTGATTTGATTAAGTTAAAATTGAATTTTCAGTCTGAAGAAAACTCAAGGCAGATTAAGCCTACAAGTCAACACAGACCTTACTTCAAAGGTGAGCAAGGGGGGGATAAAGAAACTCCCCCAAAATGACGGGTATTTTGGGGGAGTTTATACCTCAAATTGAGTGCAATAGGGGAATATCGCTACCGATTTAGATCAGTTTGTCCTTGGTAGCCTTGGCTATAGCTTCGGATTTACTGTTCACTTGAAGCTTAGAGTAGATATTCTTAATGTGTGATTTGGCTGTTTCCTTTGTTATAAATAGCTCCTGCGCAATCATGCTATAGCTCTTGCCTTTAGATAATAGTTCCAGAACTTGTGTTTCCCGATTAGAAAGTGGGGAATTCGGATTTTTTTGGAATGAATTAACTACCATCTTGGCAATTTTAGAGCTCATTGGCGCCCCGCCATTCTTTACTTCATCGATGGCATCCAACAACTGCGAATGGCTGGTGTTTTTAGTAATATAACCACTTGCCCCCGCTACCAATGCCTGGAATACTAGCTCACTATTCTCGTAAATAGTGTTTACTATAAGTTCAATGTTTGGATGCGACTTCTTAATAATTGAAATTGCCTCAATCCCATTCATTCCTGGTAATTCCAAGTCCATCAGAATAATTTCAGGAGTGTCTTTCTTTAAATTTTTGATGGCTTCTTCAGCATTGTCATAGGAGTTTACCACGTAATAATTGCTTACGCTGTTAATAATCAGAGCAAAGCCTTCCCTTACAGCATCATTGTCTTCTACGATGACTATTCGAGATCTAAAATAGTTGTTCATGTCATGTTGATTAAAAAAATTTGACCTTATTATTCTTCAGTTCTGATCGAATAGTTGCTTTAAATTCAATACAAATTCCAACACCCTCGTTACCTTGATGTATGTCCAGGTTTCCTCCAATCTGATCCGCTCTGCTCTTCATATTACGAAATCCATGGCCTCGACTGACAGAGTCCAGTTGGGCTCCAACGCCATTGTCCCATACCTTTATTACGAATCCATTGGGAATCAGGTTCAAGTCCAAGTGTGCCTTTGAGGCATTTGAATGCTTTAATGTATTGGTCATTGCCTCCTTAAATATCAATACAATTTGGCGACTCCATCCCGAAGGTAACGGCAAATCACCAAACTCTTTGGTAGATGAATAAAATTCTATCGTTGTATTTTCAAAAAGTTCCTCTCCGAAATCTTTGATATAGGTGTATATTTCATTCAAATTGTCACTTTCAGGGTCAATGGACCATATAAAATCTTTGGTCCCATTGAAAAGCGATTTGGTATGTTTTTCGATATTTTCAAGCAGATCGTTAATTTCCTGAGACTTATCTTTTAATTTAAGACCGATTAAGTTCGTAAAAACGGTAATACTAGCCAGCTGGTTTCCCATGTTATCATGAAAATCACGAGCCATCCGTTTTCGAACTTTTACCAGTTCCTCGGCCCTTATGCGTTCTATTGTAAGTACCTTGTCCAGGTTCTTTTTTATACGATAATCATTGAAAAGTTTGATGACAAAAATTGTGATCAGCCCGATTATAAGGTAAAACCACACTTCTTGCCAATACGGAGGCACAATGCTGATTTTCATTTGCGCCGGACTATCAGACCATACAGCATCACTATTTGCAGCACGAATCTCAAATACATAGTCGCCAGATGAGAGGTTAGTATATACAGCTTCTCTCTTTTTTGTTTTAGGGCTCCAATCATCAAGCCCAAGTAGTCTATATTGGTAAGTTACTGCGCCCGGGTTAGTTAGGCTATTGCCGAAATATGAAATAATGAGATTGTTCTCATCATATTCAAGCTTAATAGCTTCTGGAACTTTTTTGAGCGCAGGTATGGTCCAATCTTGCCAATCCATTCTTTGATAATCCAAAGCTACTTCAGATATATAGGTGATAGGCGGTTGGAAATTTGTATGTTCATTATTCCCACGATAACGAATAAGTCCCTGGCTGTTACCAAACCAAACATCACCATCGTCGTCTTTAAATATTGAATTATACAACGTTCTTATACCATACAAACCTTCAACTCTGCCGTACGACTTTATTCTTTCTAATTCAAAATTATCATCCAGAAATAATTTATCTACCCCTCTCTCTGAACCCACAATTAAATCGCCATTATCATCGAACAAAAGGTTATAGATTAAATCTGAAGATAGGCCGTTATCAGAAGTGTAGTAGGTGCTGTTCGCAGCGCCTGGTTTCGTCTTAACTATTCCGTGTCCTGAGTAACCTAGCCAATAATTTCCAAGAGTATCTTGCAGCGCTATATTTACTCTTTTCTCGAACAGCTTCGGGTCCAAGTCCACAACTTCAATTCTACCTTCAGAGTATTTACAAACTCCCTTACGTGTAGTTACCAAAACCGACCCGGTTTGGGGCTCCGATATTCCCCAGATCACATTATCAGTTAAGCCATCTGCCATGTTTAGGTTTTCAAATTTGACGCCATCGTAAATGCTCAGGCCACTCGAAGTTCCCACCCAGATTCTATTAAATGAATCAGCATATAAAATCCGAGCTTGTGAATTCATGAGTCCTTCTTCAGTACTTAATTGCAAAAATTCGCTTCCATCATATCGTATAATTCCCTGGTTTCTTGTGCCAAACCATATGTTTCCTGTAAGATCAGTAGTACTCGCTGTTACATGGGTAAGCAGCGGGCTTTTAAGCGGTATAAATTCGTTGTCTTTGTTTAATATTTGGACTCCTGCACCGAAACTAGAGATGTAGTGCAATCCATTCGAATCTTGCGTAATTGAAGTTACGCGTTGGCCGTATAGCCCGTGGCTCTGATTGTAAAATTCGAAAACATCGGTTCCCAGCTTAATAATACCATCTCCGTCTGTTGCGAACCAAATGTTTTGCTCTCTGTCACAATATATTCTTGATACAGGAGACTCTGTAAACCCATTTTTATCATCAATTAATGAGAACTTCTGATCAACCTCTCTGAAGGCCCTACCACCAGAAATTAACCAGCGCTCGGTGTCATTTTTACTTATACTGGAAGTTATGAAATTACCTGGCCGTTTAATTTCAAAATTCTCCGGTTTTGCAGGATCTACAAAAACTAAACCTTTATTTGAACCTAGAACTATTATGCCATTTTTCTGAATTTGAAACTCCAATAAATATCCCCTTAACTCTGTATTTGTTAGAATCGGGCTCCAAACAGAGTATTCGTACACAAAGAGGCCTTGAATAGCTGTCACAAAATACACCTTTCCTGCGCTGTCGCATTCAATATCAATGACTTTATCATTAGGTATCCAATGATCTAATTTGATCTTTTCTAATTTCAACTCTGAATCGATTCTACCCAATCCTCCTGCCGGATGTGAGAACCAAACATTACCCGTTTTATCACCGGCAATAACGTTTACAGAAGAAATAGACTGAACTGTATCAATTAAAAAGTTCTTGAAGTTAACACCATCAAAAACGGATATCCCGTTCGATGTAGCCGCCCATACATTTCCTCTGGCATCGGCAGTAACCTGCCTGACTATATTGTTAGACAACCCATCTTTTTCCGTATAGTTTTTAAATTCGATACCGTTAAAACAGGAAACCCCTCCCCCAAGGGTAGCAATCCATAAATTACCAAATGAATCTTCGGTTATGTCTGTGACTTTTTCATGAGCTAATCCATCACCAATATTATAATTTATGAAGTTGTAGTTCTGAGAAAGCAGGGGTCCGGTCGAAAGCCAGTAGGTTAAAAAAAGTAAGAGTGTACAATACCTCATGAAATCACCGGAAAGTTAAAAAGATTAGACTACTCACCCTCTTCGGGGGATTATCTTAATAAGTATAATTTACCTATTCCTTTTTTGAAAGCCTTATCCCCTGCGGTACTTCTTAGGTCAAGAGATTGACCATTTTGACGAACTTGAACTTTGTAAAGATAAACACCATTGGCTAATTGATCCCCAAATTCATCTTTACCGTTCCAGGCAAAATCACTAATATTATTACCTATTCTTATCGGGCCAAGTTCATCCTGCGTTATTTCACGAACGATTTTACCTGAAACGGTCATTATCTGGATCTTAATTTGATCAGGAATCTGGCTACCCGTGAGCGTAAACACAAATCTGGTACTGGTTGAAAAGGGATTTGGATAAGGAAAGAAGTTAGTAATGGCGCTCTCGTTAATAACTTCAAAATTCACTTCGTACGGTTCCACTCCTGAGGCGTTTCCACTGGCATCATCTGCCTCGATTCTCAATGTATACGTTCCATCATCAAGTTTACCTGGTCTATATTCTATACTGAAATCTTCTGTTTCACTCGCAGGGAACCAGCTAACCTCATCAGAGCTAAAACTCACCCTGTCGAAACTACAGGTTTCACATGACTCTTTTAAGAAAATATCTGTACCAGTAGTATCAGCCTTAAAAAGAAACTGATTTTCATCCTTAATTTTAATCGATATTAATGGCGATGCAGATACAATATCACCGTCAAGAATATATTCTCCATCAAAAACTACATCTATTAAAGGGTTAATATTATCTGAGGTTACCTGTACTGCATTTGGTATACTTATGACATTATTTTCATAATAGGTTTCAGGGAGTAGTCTTGGATTTGCAAAAACTGTAAGCCCGTTGCTTCCGGATTTTCCTATTGTATTTTCACTAATACTAAACGCGGTGGTATCTCCAGGATCAGGCTGCAATATTTTAAAGTTCTTTGCAAGGGATTCTCTCTTATCTAAGTTGAAGATAGAGGATTGAACTGTCAAGGAATCTAAAAACGGTAATTCGCTGATGTTCCAGAATCCAAATTCACGATTGTATTTCTGACCTTCCTGAAGGTTCGTAGTCAAAGGCGCATCAGAAAGAGGTATAATCAACCCTTCAGCAACAGGGTTAAAGGAAACAAGCCATGTTTTTAGTTGTGGGGCAGTAAGATCCGCCTCATCCAAAGGGCTAAATTTCAATCGTAGGAATGGGTAGACACCAGCATCAATAAAGCTTAGGTCGTTGGCGATTTCAGTGATATTAGGCAATAAGACTGTTTCATTGCCATCGGATGAAATGCCAATCAGTTCTATAGTAGTTTCATCTGCTGCCTCCACTTCCTGCATTTGAAAAAGTTGATTCCATCCAGCCGCCGGACCTATTAAGTCGGTGGCTACTTCTCCCTCGGGCTCGACGCCAGTAATAGTCTCATTTAATTCGATTTGCTGCTCGGTTACGGGCAACTGATCCGATCTTACCACAATGGCGCTGCCGGACCCTCCCCCCTTCTGGCCCAAAGCTATGAAAGGTTCACCATCTTGTAAATCATTAATAACCGACATATCCAGACCAATCTCTGACAGCTTACTTTTAACATCAGACGACCATCCTGAAAATGCCGCATCTCCAATCGTAAATAGTAAAACCGAATCTCCAAGATTGACGTTGTCTATATAATCTGAAATTCCATTTACTCCATCCAGTTCATTAGGTCTGAAATTATTGATAACCTGAGGAATGCGCCCGCATGTCCTGACGTTACCAATGGATTGGAAAATACCAACGTAAGGTGCAGTAGTGTTCCTGTCGAATGCCACAAGATTAACTGAATTATTGCGACAAGGAAATCCGTTGTCAATGATGTATTGTATGTTATTAAAGGCTACCATAACATTCAACAAAGAGTCGGAACTATTTGGATCGCCACCATCAGGTAAAAGCTCATTATCTGCCCCGAGGGTAAGAACACTCAGGGTCAATGGTATTCTGTTGAATTCAAACTTTTCATTTACCGGATTGGCGGTAAGTCCGGTCAATTGATTTTGATCGATTTGTTCAAATACGCTTTGAGACCATCCATTAGGACCTCCATTTATAAAAGTAAATGAATTAGTGACCCAGTCATTATTCTCACCAGGCTGAGGGTCAACAAAACGAGATCGCCAAAAATATACGGCGCTGTCAAAAGATAAAATTGAGGCGTCCCATTCCGCTAAAACCTTTGCGGTAATGTTTTGCGTTTGTTTGAACGGACTATCAAAAGTAATTAATGTGTCTAACTCAAATATAAATTCTCGTTCGCCTTCAAAAACATTAGATGCCTGTGCCACCAGCGCCACCTGCTCGGTATTTACTATTCCAAAATCTACCGGAAAAACATTTCTGGTACCAAATGAAGGAATGAAAATATCCAGAATCGCAGTATTGTTTAGCTCATTCAATTCATCAATGGCATTTGTCCCGTCAACTACAACTTGAAATCTGTTATTACCAAAAGCATCTTCAAAAGATCTTCTTACTATAACAGAAAGAGTGTCCTGATAACGGATGTCCCGAAAAATACTATCATACTCCAGTATTGAGCCATTATTTAATGTTCGTGTAACACTTAGAGTAATCGAATCCAGTTGAGTTATACCATAATTTTTTACTATGGATTTTAATAGAAATGAATCTGAAGCAGATGTTACGGGCTCATCAGAAAAAGATTCAAGAAATATATCCTCACTTCTTAAACTATAATCCGGTTTACCTGCTCCAAACAATCTGCCCGCAGGATCGCCAAGTAGTAACATCTGTTGTACCTGTGTGATATTCGTTGGAGACTCACCATTGCGTTCAATATATCTTTTGGCTACCTCCTTTTGCACATCCCCGATTGGCTCGTTTATGAATGTTGAATCACCATATGCCACATCATAGAATATATCTGAGTATTCCCTTAGTGTATTCTCAAAACCAAAGAAAGTATGGGCTATAAAATGAATGGCGCCCTTATTTTCTGCTAGAATCCAATCTTCACCAAAAAGAATGTTTGCTTGAAAAAACTCACCGGAATTGCAGCCATTAACAAGTATGGTAGGGTATCTTCCCGGATTATCGTACCCTTGCGTAACATCAGATACAAATCCAATATCAATATCAGTAACATCCGGCGCCGAATGCCCATAAAAAGTAATTTGACCTAAGCCTTGATTGACCTGATCAGCAACGTTTATCAATTCGACCGGACTGCTCAATTGCTTGCCAATAGTGGTTACCTGACCTCCAAGAAAGTCTGAAACGGCCACTTCAGCAAAGTCATCAACATAGCTGCGAAAACGAGGGAGCTCACTTTCACGGAGCCCTCCACTTAAGTGCAATAACTCCTTTCTGAAAAGGTCATCAAAAGGTCTGGATTCCATTTCAATCACTTTATTCAAATAGAACAGTACCTCTACGCTGGACTTAGCCGGCAAGCGACCTACAGATACCGCCGGTTCAAACTGCGTACCTGCCAGACCGGCAGTAAAAGCAATATCAGAACCTGGGAAACCGGCTGGTGGTACTAAATCCCGAATTTGAAAAGTTTCACCGATCTCTGTCTTTGTTACAGAAATAAATCCTTCAGTGTTTCGGTGGAAATTAATCTGTGGGTTTAGCCCTTTACCAATAAGAAACAAGTACTCAGGACTGCCATTTTCAACCATGAACTCCATGAAATTGTAAATCGCCCTTGGACTTGTTTCCCCAAAATTGAACTGGTTATAAAGTTGATCCATATCAACAACAAGAGTATCAAAACCTCCTCCGTCCTGACTCGCACGGTAATCTGCATAAGCTTTGACAGGATTATTTACAGCTCCTGTCGGTTGCATGAGCAGTTTATTGCTTATAATAATATAATTCGGAGAGGAAGGATCAAGTTGCCTTAAAGGTGTTTTCCGTATGGTTGGCGCTGCAAAACCTCCTCCATTATTTAGGTACAAGATGCGCGATACATTGGTATTATTAATAATTAAGTCCGCATCACTTCCGGAAAGATTAAACCCCACTCGTATCGGATTACTGGGGTCGGTAATGTCATAAAATCCACTATTTGATAGCACATCACTGATTTCCAGATAGGACTTTCCACCTGGATTACCTTCCAGATAAAATGTTTTATTTGTATTCGCGGCATCAAATTGTTGCGGATAGGTCAAGCGAATATAAGAAGTACTTAACAAGTCGTTCCCATCATTAAAACCAAGCGCAGCAACTCTTACTTCCATACTGCCCGATGTTAGGTCAATATCACTCCACTGAAGGCCTGAAGAGAATAAGGTGGTGTTAAACCCGGTAAATGTAGTCGTACCCAATGACCGCAGTGAAAACAAATCAGGTCCTACTAGTACTTCTGCTATATGATTTAAATTATCTCTCCCAACCAAGAGTACATCCAGCTGAGGCGCTCCTTCGGACTGCGCAGCAGAAGTTACATTCTCTACTGTGAAATCTTGGAATTCGTTTTCTTGTATAGCCGGGCTAGTCCAGCCCTCACCCACATCGAAATAAGTAAATTTAACAACTTCGTCAATTGCAAAACCCACACCCTGAGAATAAGTATCTACTTTTAGATCCAGAATGTTCCCATTATGCGAAGCTTCGGCGGCGAGTCCACTAACGTTGTTTTCTGAAAATGACGACATTCTTTTTCCATCACCTGGCGTGAGCAGGTAGGTTAGAAAATAAGCTGAGGAATCACTGAACAGGTTATAAAACGAGTGGGGCTGAGAAGAAGAGGGTTGGTATAAATCTGCATCCAGCGTCCCGTCATTACGAATGCCATAAAACTCAATGAAGTCAGTAGTATTAAAAACGGCATCCCCCTGGCCCTCTACGTAAATTGAAATCTCATCTCCCCGGTGAAACATTTGAATCCTTCCCGGATCGACAGACATAGGAAATCCCGCATTCTCAAGATCGCTGAATGAAATGCGATAAATACCATCTTCGGCAACACTAACCTTAAAATACTGTTTGTTATAATCTATCCATTCATTGCCGTAAGGCTGGGCCGCCGAGATAAGTGCAGCCCCGAATAAAATGAAAAATATGAGTAAAGGCCTCAATTAAATCCCCCTTTTAATGAAAATACATTGCTGTAAAGTGACTCCGACTGATCTCCGATATCCGTAAGGGCATAATCTATGGTAACGCTCTTAATTCTAAAACCCAAACCAAAATTTGGCTGATATGTACGGTAAGTTGAGTTATCAAAATCCTTAACTTCCTGAACATCGCCAATCCCGAACCTAAGAAAGACAGTATTTTTGTAATCAGCCTCTAAACCAAAAGCCGGATCTACCGAGGCAAATTTAGATTTCCATAATACGTTACGTTCACCGTCGAACGTGGCAACAAAGTCTAAAGCTAATAAAGCTCCGAAATTCTTATGAATTTGAAAGTACCTCGCTAAACCAACAATGGCCTTGGGCAAGGTGACTTCAACTGAATAATCGGGGATTTCGTTATTTGTTTGGGTGAATATAACCACTATATGATCGGCATTATGATTCCATGCATTGAACGTGCCGGTTACGTCATTGATCATCACACCAAAATTCCATTTATTGTAATCCAATTGTGCGCCCACATCCAACCCAAAACCCCAGGCATTTGCAAAGTTTCCGGCTATTCTATGTATAACCTTTACATTTCCGCCCACACGCAAACCATTTAATACCGGGAGCTTGCGCGCATAAGAAAGTAAAAAGGCATAGTCAGCCGATGAAAAGAATCTTATATTGTTATAATTAAGCGCTCCATTCGCATCATACAAAAAGCGCGTATCAGGAATATCATCAATAGCAAAGCGAATAATAGAGGCGGCCAAATGGCTAACTGTATCAATTGGTGTTGAAAATGCAACGTAATCATATTTTGCTATTCCTGCAAAATATTCGGCATGCATAATGGACAATTCGTACTTATTATCGCTTTTTAATAGGCCAGCCGGATTCCAGTAACCTGCCGTAGCATCATTTACCGTAGCTACCTGGTTACCCGACATAGCCAACCCCCTGGCTCCAACGCCTATGGCCAGGAATTCATTACTGTATTTTGGAGCGCTTGTTTGCGCGTAAATTGACGCAGCAATGAAGAAGGGCAGTATTGTTATAAAAAAACATCTAATCATTATATATTATCAACACGAACGTCATTGATTTCTCAAAAGTGCTTTTTTTCACTCATTTTATATACAAAACATCCGTTTAAAGTAACAATTTCCAGCGCTTCCATTTAGTTGTTTATTATACCAGCTAACATTTTTTACTTAGTACTATGCAACACCAAGTACCTTTGTACGTATACTTGATAAAGGTCAATCCTTTACCTAGATTGATTTAGGTAACTCAAATGAGAAATGTATGAATTTAGAAAACACACAAGTGCAAATGCGAAAGGGTATTCTTGAATACTGCGTGTTGCATATTATTTCTCGAGGCGAGGTTTATGCCTCGGATATGCTCGAGGAACTTACATCGGCTAAAATAATGGTCGTGGAAGGTACACTTTATCCGCTTCTCACCAGACTACGCAAAGCTGGTCTGGCAGAATACAAATGGGTGGAATCTACCTCCGGTCCGCCTAGAAAGTACTACACGTTAACCGAAGAGGGTAGATCTTTTTTAGATAACCTGAATGCCACTTGGAAGGATCTAATAAAATCCACGAGACATATTACGGCCAAAAAAACAGCCAAGAAGTAGGTTCGGATCAATCAAACTCGAAAAAAAGCAATGAAAAAGAATATAAGTATAAACATTAGTGGCATCATCTTTCACATAGAAGAAGATGCATATGAAGCCCTGAAAAATTACCTCGACTCGATCAATGAATACTTTTCTACATTTGAAGACAATCAAGAGATTATTGCGGATATAGAAAGTCGTATAGCTGAGATATTCCTTACTAAGCTTAATGAAGATAAACAGGTTATCACTACAGAAGACGTACAAAGCCTTATCAGCACCATGGGTAGCATTCGCGACTTCCAGGCTGCTGAAGAACCGGAAATTGATGAAGAACCGGAAACAGGTAAAAAAACTAAAACTGAGCCACGCAGATTTTTCAGGGATGAAAACAGAAAAGTAATTGGCGGGGTTTGCGCCGGCCTTGCTCACTATTTCAAAATAGACCCGCTTTGGATACGACTTATTTTTGTAATCCTTTTACTCGGATACGGAATCATTCTTTTGGCGTACCTAGTAATGTGGGCAGTGATACCCGGTAATAGCCGCCTGAAAGAAGACAAGAATATTAAGAAAATGTATCGTGACCCCGATAAAAAGGTAATTGGGGGTGTAGCGGCAGGTGTTGCAGCGTATTTGGGAGTTGAAGTAGCTATAATTCGATTGGCTTTTGTTCTGTCAATTTTTCTCGGAGGTACAGGTCTACTGGTCTATATCATCTTATGGATAGTGCTTACCGAGGCTACTTCCATCACAGATAAAGTAAAAATGAAGGGCGAGCCGGTTACCCTCTCGAATATAGAAACGAATGTCAAGAACAATATTGACAAAGATAATACAAGATCTGAGGAGAACTTCTTCGTTAAAATATTGCTTTTCCCTTTTCGATTGGTAGCTGCGATTATTAGTGGGCTTGGTCGAGCTCTTGGCCCGCTTATTAGATTTTTTATCGATTTCATCAGAGTAATAATTGGTTTGGTATTAATTATTACAGGTTTGTCGATTGTCTTTTCAATGGTCGTGACAATTGGAGTAATCCTTGGCATATTCTCCGCAGGTTTGTGGCATCCTGATTTCTTTGCCTGGAACGATCTAGGCTTTCCGCTGGACTTAGTGACGAACAGCTTCCCAACGCTGACGGCCTTGGCAGCATTTTTAGCTATCGTTACTCCAAGTATTTTCTTAATGCTACTTGGGTCCTCAATGATTGCCAAACGAATTGTTTTCAGCACTTCCACGGGTTGGACACTCTTTGCAATGTTTATTATAAGCATAGCTATCATAAGTATAAACGTGCCTGGAATAGCATTTAAATTTAGAGAAGATGGCGAATACACCCAGACTGAAACGTATGATCTTGCGGATAAGACCGCAGTAATTCGACTTAATGAAGTTGGCATGGAAGATTACGAGGTCACAACTCTCACCTTGCGCGGTTGGTCAGGAAGCGAGTACAAATTGGAAAAGAATTTCGAATCACAGGGAAGTTCACGGAGAGAGGCAATTGAAAATGCAAAGATGGTGTCCTACAATGTAGATAAGCAGGACTCTATCTTGTATTTTGATTCAAACATCAAATTCAAAAATGATGCTGCATTCAGGGCACAACGGCTGGAAATGTATTTGTACATACCTTACAACAGCAGGTTTATAATGGATGAAGATCTAAGGCATATCATTAGAAATACGATCTATGTAAATGGTTATCGTATTTCTGACCTAGGCGATAATATCTGGAATTTCACTAAATCAGAAGGTTTGGTATGCATTTCGTGCGAAGAAAATAATGATTATAATTCTACTGTGATTGATGGTGAAAGGTATGACAGAACTATGCGGTTTAGTGAATTTGAAGATGTTTATATCAAGGGAGCTTTTAACGTTGACATAGTAAAGGGCAATGAGTATAAAGTATTACTAAAAGGACGCACTCCTGACCTAAATCAAATACGCTTGAGAGAAGATGGAGATCTTCTCAGAATAGAGTGGAACGGTAGATATACTTACAATAATAAATACAACTCTCAGAAAAAAGAGATAGATATTGTAGTTATTATTCCTTATCTCCATGAAATTGATGTAAATGGAGCATCTAAAATCTATATCAAAGATTTACGTCAACGTGATTTAAGTATTGAAACGGAAGGTGCATCGTATATAAAAGCAGATGTTTCGATTGACAATCTGGTCATAGACGCCTCGGGAGCTTCAGAGATAGAATTAGCGGGATCAGGATTGGAGCTTTCTGCAGACATGAGGGGAGCATCAAATCTTGATGCTTATGAATATGAGGTCAAGCGAGCAACCATTGATGCGAGTGGAGCGGCAAGCGCTAGGGCATTCGTAACTGATGAAATAATTATGGATGAGTCCTTCATAAGTAATGTTAAATTCAAAGGAGGAGCAAGAATTATAAAAGATAGAAACGGAAACTAGATTTTCCAATAAAAACTGAAAAGGGAGTCGCTTACTCCCTTCTTTTCTTTAGGGATGCTATCTCTTGGCATGATGGCATTCCTTCAATATGTCAAAACCATCATGTTCTTTGACTAAAGTTTCAG
>CALBPF010000368.1 GCA_937899105.1 uncultured Flammeovirgaceae bacterium
TTTCAGCTTTGAAGAAAAATCTTTTCTCGGACGCTTTAAAGGCGCTTTTTTCTTAATTCAAAAAATTTAGTCGGACGCCAATAATTTTTATTATATAATTATCAGCTATTCCTAAAAGATGGTTCACTTGGTTTTCTTAAGGGCTAATTATTCATATTCTGACTTTTGATTTACATTTTTAGTGGATTTACAACAATTTATAACATAACCTGACCTTACACCATACTTAATTCCTGATTTTTCTTTTCAAAGACCGCTGCCTGTTGTAAAACAGAAGATTCGATTTGCGCCGGGCGCTGCATTAAGATCTGTTAATATTTACTTAATGTATTGATAACCTGTATGAATGGTTCCTGCCTTATAGCTTTATTGTCTTTTTAGTGAAACCTTTAACCGGTCCTGTGAATCACTGGAAGATAATAAAGAAAAAGCTCAAAGGTACACTGAATAAACAAGAGCATAAATTATTTAATAATTGGCTCGAAAGTGAAAAGTCGCACCAGGAATTATTCGAAAAGGTCAACTCAGCTTGGACGGTAAGCCAGTCGAATGAGTATGACTCAACTCGAGCGTTTAAGCAGTTAAAAAAGAGAATCGGGAACTCAGAATTCACCGCCCAACAGACAATCATTTGGAAAAGTAAGTGGGTAGTGGCCGCCTCCATTTCCATTGCTTTACTGGTAGGAATTTTATTCCTATCTCAGAAGCCTGGGAACCCACCTGCATTACTATCTAAAAAAACACTAACAAGTCAGCGCTCTACTGTTACACTGACAGATGGCTCCGTCGTTTACTTAAACTCCAATTCGGAAATTATCTATCCGCAGAGTTTTGAAGAAACGGATGAAAGGGTAGTAGAGTTAAAGGGTGAGGGCTTTTTTGACGTAAGACCCAATCCAAATAAACCGTTTAGAGTCATTACCGGAGGAGTGAATACCACAGTGCTGGGTACTTCATTCAATATTATGGCCAGAAAGTTAGAAGAGGTGGAGGTGACTGTTAAAGAAGGAAAGGTAGCGGTATCTTCCAATAGATTGGGTACAACCAAGAAAGGTACAGAGGTGACGCTTACTGCAGGACAACAGGTTATTGCAGAATTGCATTCTGAAGATTGGCAAGTACGCGAGGTAATTACAGCGGAGTTCCTGGCATGGAGAGGCCGGGAGTTACATCTTGATCAAGTATCATTTGCTACAGCTATAGAGAAGATAGAGCGTATTTATGGTGTACCCATAATTAACCGTCATCAATCGAAAACGAATTGTTTAATACGAGGTACTTATAGAAACGAAAATCTTAAAACTGTGCTCGACGGCCTTAAGCTAATAGCGAACTTCAATTACGAGGTAGCGAGTGATACGATATATATAACCCATTATCGATGTGATTAACTTATGAATCAAACTATACCTATGCAGTAAGGCGTCTTTACATCTTTTTTGTATCCGCAAGGCGGTAAACAAAAAAGTCCGAAACTGTTGGCGCAGCTCCGGACCGACTTCCTCAGATAGGCTGAGGACATCACAGTATGTATAAACACACATTTAAAATTATGAAATCAGAGTTACTTAAACTATTGATGTTTGCATCAAAACAAGCGTTTTATGTTTTCCTGATCCAGCTTATAACACTGCAGTTGTTATTGGCAAAATCATCAACTAGTCAGGATCTATTAAGGGAAACTACACTGTCTATTGAACTGAATCAACAGAGCCTGGTAGTTGCATTTAAACTACTCGAGGAAAGAACAGCCTTCAGGTTTACCTATGGAAAGGATGTTATTAAGGATCAATCTACAATAACTGTTAAGGGAAATAACAAATCACTCGAAAGTATTTTGTCAGAAATTGCACGTCAAAGTGAATTTAATTTTCGCCGTATAAACGATAATATATATGTGCTAAAGCGCGAAAAAAAAGAAGCTGTTAAAATTACTGAAGAGTTTGTCGATCGAAACATTACCGGAAAAGTGATAGAAGCTGATTCTGGAGAACCACTTGTAGGAGCTACGATTAGGGTAAAAGGAACCTCAATTGGAACAGTGGCAGACGTGGATGGAAATTTTAGACTTTCAATTCCCGATGACGCGAAAATATTGGTTATTTCCTATGTGGGTTTTGTTACCCAAGAACTATTAGTCGGGAGTCGAATCAGTTTCGAAATCTTACTTAAAACTGATGTGGCTGCACTAAAAGAGGTGGTGGTTGTTGGCTATGGCGAACAGAACAAGGTCAATCTGACTGGTTCAGTTGCAAAGGTTAGTGGAGAAATTATCAATCAACGACCTATTACACAAGGAACTCAGGCCCTTCAAGGGTTAACACCTGGTATTTTTGTGAATACAAATTCTGGTGAACCCGGTAATGACGATGCTAGTGTTACAATACGGGGTATTGGTACTTTCAATAATGCGGAACCCTTAGTTTTAGTTGATGGGATTGAAGCGCCTCTTGATAACATAAATCCGCATGATATTGAGTCAATAAATATACTGAAAGACGCAGCATCAGCTTCAATTTATGGCACCCGTGCGGCAAATGGAGTGATTCTGATAACAACTAAGCGGGGTTCTGAAGGAAAGGCGGTTGTAACATACAACAACTCATTTAGTTTTACGTCGCCAACTGTTGATCCAGATCTAGTCTTGGATACCAGGCAGTATTTAGAAACCTATGTAGACGCCGCGGAGTATTCTAATAGAAATAATCCATTTACACCAGAACTGATTGACGAACTCGCCGCACTAGGCTCGACTAACTGGTATGATGAATACGTAAATACTGGATTTGTTCAGGATCATAACGTTTCCATTACCGGGGGTAGTGGAAACATCAAATATCGATTCTCTAATAGATACTTCGATCAAGAAGGCTATGTTGAGGGAGATTGGTTTACTGAACGTCTAAGCTCTCGCCTAAATTTGGACATGCGATTGAGTGATAAACTCAATGCGGGAATCTCAATTGCCTATACAAACACCGACAATCGTCAGGCTCCTAAAAATGATCCACAGACATTTGTAGTCGACGGAGTAGAGGACAATCGCTACACAGGTGGAAAAGGAAATTTCTTGTATACCATATTGCTAGTGAGTCCACCAAATGGAACGGTGTACGATGAATTTGGTAGATATGGAGGAACCGGCGGTGAATCGTCAAGATCTCAAAGAGATAATCCTCAAGGTCTTATAGACAATCAATGGATCGATAATGATGCGAATGAGCTTTTAGGGAATGCATTTATAGAGTATGAACCTATCAAGAATTTTAAACTTAGATATACAACCGGGGTCAACTTAAACCAGCAGTCATATGAAGAAACTCGTCTTGAATACGAACAATATGACAGATTTGGTAATAGGACAGCCGTACGAACTCCGGGAAGTATATTAAGAACAAGGGAGGCCACAACGCTTAATTTCACTAATTGGTTGCAAGCAAGTTATACTAAATCTTTCGATTATCATGAAATAGGACTCATGGTTGGAGTAAACCAAGAGACTTCAGATGACCGTAGAATAGCCACTGCTGAAACAGGATTTGGCTCTACATCTTTAGTGCAACCGGGAAATGGTACTGCTATTTCTGACATACAAAATTACGATGGTGAATGGGCGCTTCAATCCGTATTTGGTAGAGTTAACTATAACTACAAAGGAACTTATTTATTCGAATTAAACATGCGTCGTGATGGTTCATCAAGATTCGGTCAAAACAATAGATGGGCTAGCTTCCCTGGAGTTTCTGCTGGTTATGTGATTTCCAATGAGAATTTTTGGAATTCAAATTTTATGAGTTTCTTAAAATTACGAGCGTCCTGGGGAATAATTGGCGTACAGAGTGAGCAATTATACCCTTTTGCGTCAGAGGTAACCCTTGGTAATGACTATAACGGTAATTCCGGTGCAGCTCTAACTAAATTTGGAAACCCTGATTTAGAATGGGAGGAGACCACGACTATTGATTTTGGTATTGATTTAGAACTATTCGATGGTAAGATTTATTTGGAGGCAGATTATTTCAGAAAAGAAAGTGATGGTATTCTCACGCAAATAAATAATCCACTTACATCGGGAGTTAATTCAGCAACAACAATTAATTCTGCAAATATTTTAAATAAAGGTTGGGAGCTTAATTTGACCACTAATAACAAAATTGGTGACCTACGTATTAGCGCCAATTTTAATCTTTCCCATCTTGACAATGAAGTAACTAAAATTAATTCAGATCTCAGTAGTGATAATGATATGGTATATATAGGAACCGGGGGTGATAGAAATGTATGGTTGATTAGAGATGCTCCTATTAATGCCATATACGGTCATGAGTTTGGTGGCGTATTTCAGACAGATGACTTTAATGATGATGGTTCTCTTAGGAGCGGAATTGATTATTCATGGCTTGGTTCTCCACGTCCAGGTGATATTAAATATACGGATCAGAATGGAGATAACATCATTGATGAAAGTGATAGGGTTGTTATTGGTGACCGAAATCCAGAGTGGCTTTATGGCTTGAATTTGAATCTGGACTATAAAGGATTTGATTTAGGCATGTTCTTTCAAGGCGTTGGTAATATAGAAAGCTGGGTTAACAGATATACCGGAAATTTTGGACATTCTGGATTGAGAGAATTTTGGACAAATGGGTGGACCGAAGAAAACCCCAGTAATACTATTCCTCGTGTTTTTGTAGATAGAGATGGATTTAATGGTCAATCTATTGAAGGTTTAGGTGGCCAAGCTATGAACTCTTTTTGGGTAATAGACCAAAGTTACTTACGATTGAAAAATATCGTTTTAGGGTATTCATTGCCTAAAAAACTCTTAGATAAATACTCAATAGAAAGATTAAGGATATACGTAAGTGGTCAGAATCTTTGGACGCAATCTGACTTAGATGATCTTGATCCTGAAAGAAGTCAGTTTTCCAATCACTTTGGAGGCACACTTCCGCAGGCTAAGTCCTACACCGTAGGTTTAAATCTAACATTTTAAATGATATACAGGAATACCATAATTCTCGAATCCTTAATCATATGAAGGAGCTCGGATCAATATTCCATATATTAAAAAGCAAAAAGACATGAAAAAAATAATAATTATAGTGTCATTAATAATTTTATTAGCCAACATTTCCTGTGATGATGAATTGGAGCTTGAACCTGTAAACTCAACCACAGCAGAGGATTTTTACACAAACGCGAATAACTTAAGATCTGGTTTGTATGGTATTTATTCTGCTTTGCAGAATAGGGGCATTGCAAGTTTTTCCAGGTTAGAGGGCATGAGTGATAACTGCATATCGGATGGTACATTTATCCCTGATATTGCAGCTTATTCAACGGGAGAATCATTTGTTTCAGGACAATTCAGGTCAGTCGAGCTATTCTATTCAGACAATTATGTTTTGATTCAGAGGGCTAATCTACTTCTGGATAACATTGATGGTATCCCTGCTATTTCAGATGAAGAACGAGAAGGCATACGAGCAGAAGCAAGAGCCCTTCGTTCTTATTCATATATGAATCTAGTTTATTTGTTAGGTGAAGTTCCTTTATTAAGTACGTTCACCGAACGCGACGCTATCCTACGTGTTTCCAGCACACCCAGAAATGAAGTAATCAAGTTTGTTCTTGATGAGTTTGAAGCGACTGCAGGTGTTTTAGCCAATACTCCGGCTACTGATGGAAGATTAAGTAAGCAGGCTGTCCTTGGGTTGAGAGCAAGGGCAATGCTTTATGAGGCTAGATTGGGGAATCAGTCTTGGGTAAATGCTCTGTCAGCAGTTAATACAGCCTTAACAGAAGCTAACAATGGAGGTAGCATGCTAATCGATACAGATAGTCCTGATTTGGACTATCAGTCGTTATTTAATGAGACAAATGAAGGAAATGCAGAATTTATCTTTTCAATAAGGAATAATTCTACTGACCTGGGCGAAAATTATCTAAACAATTACTCCTGGCAGGCAGGTGCGTTATTTACATATGTTCATCAAAATCTGGCGGACGCTTATTCTTATGCCGATGGAACAGAATATAGTCCGACTGATGATACCTATATAGATCGTGACCCAAGATTAAGCGCTAATGTCATGCATGAAGGACTTTCTTTTGGTGGTGCAACGTATGATGGTACTGATAATGGAGGCTTTGTTGGAGCGAATTCGATCGGAACAGCTACAAATCTGTTCCAACACAAGTTCGTAACCACTGACTTTAGTACAACCTGGAATGAAGGAACTCTAGACCTTCCTGTTCTTAGGTACGCTGATTTATTGCTGATGCAAGCTGAAGCATTGAATGAAACAGGAGGTGACTCATATCCACAGCTAAATGCGGTAAGGGATAGAGCCGGTCTTCCGGCCTTGAGTGGCTTGAGCCAAGATGAGCTGAGAGATGCCATTATTCTTGAGCGAAGATTGGAATTCGCTTTTGAAGGTTTGCGTTGGTTCGATTTGATCACCTTGGGAATTGCGGAGAATAGTATCAACGGTATACAAGAGGAACGCGCCGATATTATAAGGGGGTTTACGACAGGAAGAAATGAATTGCTTCCCTTTCCTCAATCAGAGATTGAATTAAACGCTAACCTATCCCCAAATCCGGGATACAATTAAATAGTAAGAGAGTAGGTATTCTATCATATCTACTCTCTGCTTTCTTTTATCTTATGAGCAGGTTCTCATTTTTAATTTTTTTTTTTTTTAGTCTTATTTTGCCTTCCTATTCTCAGGAAGAGATTGATTTCTTTGTTCTGATTGGACAATCCAATATGGCAGGTCGGTCATTTATATTGCCAGGGGATACGAATCGACTTCAAAAAGTTTTGCTGGTTAATGATGAGTTGGGACTGGAACCGGCAAGAAATCCATTAAATCGATATTCTACTGTAAGAAAAGATGATCTGTCGATTCAAAGATTAGGTCCCGGCTATCATTTTGGCAAGAAACTAACCGAGCTAACCGGAGATACTTTAGCGGTGCTGGTAAATGCTCGTGGGGCTTCGAATATTGAAAGATGGTTGAAAGGGAGTGAATATGGTTACTACGAAGCTACCTTAAATCGCATCCGCCTTACTCTGAAAAATAACCCACAGTTGAAATTGAAGGCAATACTATGGCAGCAGGGTGAATCTAACAGACACAATCCAGAGGATTACATTACTAAATTACGCAAGATGGTCTCAGACTTTAGAACTGACCTCCAGGAATATATATTACCAATTCTGATCGGTGAAATGGGTAAGTGTAATATTGATAATGATTCAATCAGAGCATAAATTTAGCAAGTTCCTGATAGTATAGAAAATTCCTTTCTGATTTCATCTGAAGGCCTAAGCAACATGGACGTCCATCACTTTGATGTTTCGTCTTACCAGAAGTTGGGTTACAGATATGCCTACGCCTGGTATTATTTAAGCGCTAATCGAATGCAAAAAGTAATTAGCAATGATCAATTTGTTTCAGTTACTGCACATAGAGGAGATTGGCGTAATGCACCTGAAAATTCAATTCAAGCCATTGAATTGGCAATTGACATGGGGGTAGATATGGTTGAAGTAGATGTCGGTTTAACAAAGGACAGTGTGTTGGTATTGCTTCATGATACAACGGTAAACAGAACTACCAATTGTGAAGGAAGTATCGGTAGTTTCAACTATGAATCCTTAAATGATTGTCCACTAATTGATGGCCTTGGCGCCGAGACGGAACAATTGATTCCAACACTCGAACAAGCATTGAGAGCTGCGAAAGATCAAGTACTTATTAATCTGGACAAAGCCGAAGATCACATTGCCTTGGCTTATCCTGTTTTAAAGTCTACAAATATGACCAATACCGCTATTTTCAGTAGCTACTACTCATATGAAAAGCTGCGAGAGATGGCAGGGCCATATTTGGACAGTATTGTATATATGCCAAAGATTAAAGAAGATACAGAAAACCCCATTCAATATCTTAGTGATTTTGTAGCCCGAACCAATACAGTTATTGTCCAGATACGAATCCCTTCTTTGGATTATCCTTATCAGAAGATTATTCAATATGCCAGGGAATCAGGACTGCTTATCTGGATAAACTCTTTACAACCCTATCATTGCGCAGGACATAACGACGAGAAAGCTATCTATCAACCTGAGTTCAACTGGGGTTGGATAGTTGATCAAGGCGCAGATTTTATTCAAACGGATCGACCTGAGCTATTGCTTAATTATTTGCGCGGCAAAGGTTTACACAATTAATTGCTCCGCTTTTCAAAAGGGCCTAAACACTACCTTAATAGAAATTAGAGTAACATGAATAAAGCTTTTTTTTTTCTAACTATTGTTTCTTTTTTCTGCTCATATGGTCAAAGCGTTGTAACGCCATGCAAAAGTCAAAGATCCTTAATATATTATGAAGGCAGAGTCAGTTTTTTCAGGTCACTGCCCAATAGTGAAGATGAAATTATTTTTCTAGGAAACAGTCTTACAGACGGAGCTGAGTGGCAAGAATTTTTTGAAAATCCTAGTGTTAAGAACAGAGGAATAAGCGGAGATGATATACCGGGTGTCATCGACAGACTAGATGAAGTTACAGAATCCGGTCCATTGAAAATATTCTTAATGATTGGCGCCAATGATTTGAAGTGCAAGCCTCTTGATACCATACTAAGTGAATATCAAAAATTGGTCTCAAGAATAATACATACGACACCTAAGACCAAGTTATACATTCAAAGTATATTACCTGTTATTGATAGTGAAATTAGGAACAATGAAGATATTCGCTATTTGAATAAAAGTCTGGCAGAAATTGCCAATAAACATGATGTTGTATTCATTGATTTATACGCTGAATTCGTAAACGTAGAAGGTAGACTCGATTCTAAATATACTTATGATGGTGTTCATTTAAGTGGTACGGGATATTTAAAGTGGAAATCAATGATTGAGGACTTTGTGAGGAAATAGAATTAGCTAGGGATTATTGAAGCGCTATTTGCCTCCATGATCATACACACCGTCTGAGTATATATTTCTCCCAACTGTAGGACCCAATAAACCTTTTACCTAACATTTCATGCCACACGAAGACAATATCCTTCCCTTGAATATTAAATTATTTCATTTGGCGCTTAAATATCGACTTTTACTACAAATACAGTGATAGTAATGAGAAAAATTCAATTAATATATTTCCGTAATGTGGTTATAGTTTTTTCAGTTTTATACTTTCTAAGTGTAACTAAGCTACAAGCACAATTGATCGTGGATGATGATACCGAGCCAAGAGTATTTAGTTCACTAAACCCCATGAATGGTTCTAACCCGGATAGAGATCGGGTAATGCTGCATGCTATGGAAAAAATTAATCTGTCAGATTTATTTGAACCAAAGCGCGATTTTGGTTTCAAAATGGGCCTACTAACTACTACCACAGAATACTCAGGGACTAGTGAACCCAATGTGGGTGATTATGGGGCAATGGCAAAACTTCAAATCTTCAGTCATGATCCTAGTAGTCCCGATGGAATAGGAGAGCTGATATTTGGCATGTTTTCGGATCAAGAAAGCACAGACATTTATATTGGTAAGTCATGGAATGTAAATGTAGGTTCGGTATCGCCCCCATTTACGAATCAGATCGCAACTACTATATCAAGTAAACGTTCGGCGGGCCTGGCACAATATGCAAAATACATTCCTGATCCCTACAGTGAAAATTGCTCCTCAACACCAGGAGCCACTGATACGGATTTTGATGATGAAAGTAACTGGATCTATTTCACTGATATTGATCAGTCTGAGGATTCAGATCAAAGATGTGGCTATTGGAGTGAGCAACCTGTTATTATAAAACTCACTGCAAAAAACGTAGAAATAGATTCCATTTCTGCACCTGGTATAGGGAAAGTACCGGGAGAATTTTTCGATATGATCGATCGAAAACGAGCGCTTAGAAAGTACGATCCTAATTACACGATAATAAATGCTCATCGTTGTTTCTGGAGGGACTATCCGGAAGGGTCTGAACCTGCGATTCTGGCCGCAATGGATTTGGATGTGGATGTCATTGAATTTGATATAGTGGTGACCTCGGATAACGTGCCCATATTATGTCACGATAGTTGGACCAACAGACTTTTTTCAGGGAATGATCCTGATTCTTACGTTTCCAGTCATACCCTTGCTGAATTTAGAGATCTTACGCTGCGAGATAGATTTGGCAGGGTAACTGACTATCCGGTAGTCACACTCGAAGAAGGCTTGGAACTGGTAAGAAACAAAAAGCTCTTATATATTGATGATAAAACGGATCCTAGTAATCCGCAAACACCTCATCCATCATTTGTTCAATCACTGAGGGTAGTCAGAGAAAAGAATATGCTGAATCAGGTGATGTTTACCGCGCCCGATAGTTATCAAGGGATGATGCAAGGTTATCCGGAATTTAAACGGGGTGATCTGATGGTCTATCCGGTTTACAACAACGACCCAACTGATGCACTAAACTTTCTTGGCGACCCTGAAAGAACAACTGGATTTGCAATAAGGATAAGGAAAAATAATAATGCTTATTCGGGAGAATTAAACTTTGCAAGCCAGGTTGTATCTGCCAAAATGAGGTATTACTTTTATAACTATCACGCTCAATTTTTTTATCCGGATAGTTATGCCTTTATGGATGAACCAATCTTACAAGAATTTGATCCATTATTGGATGATAGAGGAAATTTAGACTTCATAGGAATTGAAATTGATGCTCCTATTATTGTCCACGATAGGGGTGATTTAATCGTTAATTATTTAAACGGTTTGGGTAAGAGAAATGAAAACTAAAGAAATGAAGGAAATATCTGGCAGCAAAATAATTTTTACATTAATCATTTTTTTGATTTGTTCTAAACTGTATGGTCAAAGTCTGAATGATAATTTAAAAGCATATTATCCCCTAAGGGTTGAAAAACACACTCAATATAAAATTTGGTTGAAAAAGTATGCTCACGATGCTTCAGGTAATGGAAAGCATGGACAGTGGTATAAAGACGGTGTAGAAGATTTAGCTTCGGCTTATCTTTTCAATTGGACTGGAAGTACCGATGAAACTATATTTCAAATTAACGAGAATAACTATAAGCAAGGATGGTTTCCTGAAGACCAGGATGGTTCAGCCATCACTTTAGGAATAACTCGCCCAAGCGTTCTCCCGGAGGGATACCAATCATATGCTGATAATGGCGTTTTCATTACGAACTCACTCTACAAATCAACTAATGATAACATAGAAATTAAAATTCCAGATCCATACGACGACAAAACGAGCTTTACCGAATTCAGAAGTTCAGGAGCAACCGTTACATTCTGGATTAAATATGAAAGTGTTAATAATCCAACAAGTCAAACCAGTCAGGTTATTAGCATTCCTTGGTTTGATGTTAGGATTCACGAGCAAAATCTAAAAGTATATAATGATAATGTGGAAAAGTATGACCAAACGGTTTTCAATCAAGGAGATGGATGGTATTTCGTATCACTAATTATGTTTCCGACTGGTGATGAAGAAGATCTGGTTGGTTTCTATTACGAATATTTTAAATACAGTTCATCGTTCGACCCTAGCGCAATCAGTCAGGTTACTGGGAATTCCGCAGCAACTCCGCTAATCAGAACATCGAATGATTCGAAATTGTTTTCTAATAATTTTAAGGGAGGGTTGAGAGCTGTTATGTTCTTCGATTCATATTTTGGAAGAGGCTCCAATCTAGATGTTGTAACGCAAACATGGAAGGTATCACAAAAAACAAATGGCTTATTAAATTACTCAATTTATAAAGGTCGTTCTACCTACAGCCATGATTTGGATGGTGGTGAAACAAATAGATTTGGAGTTAGCGGGAAGGCAACACGCAATCCCAATATAAACATTGGATCTGATCCATTTAACGGCTATGATAACAAGAAAGGTTACACCGTTTCATTCTGGACAAAAAAAATAGATCAGGTTACAAATTTCTTTTCAATTAAGGACAATGCCAACGCAATACTTGGTGGTATACGTCAGTCCGGACAAGAAAAAATGGGTATTTATCGCTATTATCCGTCTGGTTCTGAGGATCCTAATCCAAAAACAGGAACTGCCGGGTCTTGGTTTCTACCCTTTTGGTCGCCGGCTTCAGTACCTGCCGATATTGTAGATGATCAATGGTACCATGTCGTGGTTTCGTTTCATCCTGATGTAACTTATTTCTATGCAGGTCATATGACTGGAGAAGTTAAATGGTATCAAGAATATATGGGAACAATTAATCAGGATTTGACGCCGCCGCGTGCTTCAAATTGGATAATTGGAGATGGCGTTTCATCATCTAATGTCATGGATGACTTCAAAATATTCAATTGGCCTATGTCTATTTTTGAAGTACAAGCCTTGCATACTGAAGAAAAATCAGACTTTGAAAATGATGCTCCTGAATCGGAAAATATTGATATATTCTTATTCATCGGGCAATCCAATGGAGCAGGAAGAGCTCCGGCTACTTCCTCAGATTTGGGCATTATTAATCGGACGTATCTTTTCAATGCAAATAATGTTTTTGAACCCGCTCAACTAATGGCAAGTTACCTTCCGCCAGTTGATGCTGGTGATGTCGTTAACAACTTGTATCCTGGTTTAAATAGGTATTCTACAGTTAAAAAAGCGCCTGATAATTTAGGAATGCAACGCTTAAACCCTGCATATAACTTTGCTAAAACGCTTCAGGGTGATGTTGCTCAGCAAAATACAATTGGTATTGTCAGTAATGCCAGAGGTGCGAGTGCATCCATTGAATGGACTAAGGGTTTTGATCCACATGACATGGGAAATCCACCATGCATGAGAGCTCCTCCTTACTGCACTCAATTGTATAATGCTAGCGGGGGTTCCAATCCTGATTCTCCAAATTATTATAAGAATATATGTGCTAACTGTCCTACACTTGAAACATCTGATCCAACGAAATGGTGTAATAGGGGAGTGGCTACTCAATATTATGCGACTAACAATGCATATAATGAAGCTATCGATCGTGTGATTTCTGCACTAACAAATTATCCTAATGCTACATTAAAAGCGGTAATAGTGGCTCAAGGAGAGCATGATAGAGATCAATCTGCGGTATGGAGGACAAATTGGCAACAAATAGTATCTGATATGAGAAACGATCTGCACAGTTGGGATAATTCGCATAACTACGACCAATTACCTTTTATCTTTACGCAAATGGGGAAATGGGATTCTCAAAATTGTATTTTCAACACTGGTTATGTTACAAATAACGGCGGCGTAGGCCAGCACCTTAATCCGTTTATAGAAGCATTTGCTACTGATGATACGGACTCTTATGAGGAAATCTACTACGTAAGTTCTGAAGGCCTTCAATCCCTGCAAGGAATGGCTACTACAGATTCAGACTTTCATTTTGACAAACCGAGCATGCTTACATTGGGACAGAGAGTTGCATGTGTTTATTCTACACTTACAAATGAAGGCACATCTTGTTCTACCCCAGCATCAGCAAGACTTACAGAAGGCAACCCTGAAGAAAGCAATGAATTTTTCAGGTTCAACATCTACCCCAACCCATCCGATGGTAGCAAACTAAATATTCCATTTTTCCTACAGGAACAAGGAGATGTACAGGTGATCATGTATGCGTTGACCGGCCAAAAGATATACGATGAAGTATATATTGGTTCACCAGGTAACCAGGAGATAACCCTCTCGTTTACTGATCAAAAGCTGCGCCCTGGTCTGTACGAAGTAATGGTGATATCTCCGGAGTTTGAAAGGAAAGAAACAATTATCATAGAATATTAGGAGAGACGCTTATTCAATAAACCCACCTGACGCCTCCGGATGTTTGATAAGAGTATCTGGAGTTATTGTGATAATTGAAAGAAATACTTTTGAGTCCATTTTTTGGTTCTGTTAAAAATAAAATTTCATTTTCGTTATCCTGTGTATACAGGAGTCTTCTCAAACCTCAATTAAATCAAAGATAGCTCCCTGAACTCCGTTGCACTTCGTCAGAATGAAGCTTTCGTTTTTTGTGTTATTCCTGCGCATCCAGAGATCTCTCTTCACCTTAGGGAAGACCTCTTGCTACGCTGCTTATGACGGATTTTGTATTCAATGGTTAATCAAAGAGTTTTAAAATGGGTCATTACAGTACGTAGCCCTGATTTACGAGGGCTTAGCCCTTGGTTCGACGAAGATGGAGCGTGAAGAAATGAACACCGCCTTAACTTTTTTTCATTCTTTTTTGTGCCAACACAATAAAGAATG
The DNA here is from genome assembly GCA_937899105.1 of uncultured Flammeovirgaceae bacterium. Lineage (GTDB taxonomy): Bacteria > Bacteroidota > Bacteroidia > Cytophagales > Cyclobacteriaceae > Fulvivirga. The sequence goes on from CALBPF010000368.1 coordinate 14,313, forward strand.
ATTCATTAGTAGATGGTTTCTTATTTATTTTGATGGACCAAAAACGAACCGTAGCAGCGGACCATCAAAAAAGTTCTTTCTTAGTATAAGGCTTTCCGAGGTATCGCCAGGTTGAACCCACCGCACTAAAGACTTGCAATCGCACATTGCTTCGATCAAGTGATCAGCATGCTGTATAGCAAGCGCACCTTCTGCGATGCGAGTAAGTGTGAGTAGTTAACACTATCCATTTCCAGGAGATTTCTCTTCCGGGAGCGAAATGAGTGATCATACATTTCTTTCCTTCCACCTGATTTCGTTTACTTCAACCGCAGAACTTCTTTCTCGAAATGATAAGGTGCTTTTTGACGTTGGAAGCCGT
>CALBPF010000369.1 GCA_937899105.1 uncultured Flammeovirgaceae bacterium
TTTCAAGAGGGGCGTTGATCTCCATATGGTCTTCCGGATCGGGAAGGACGTCACGGATGTAAAAACCTTTAAATGGCAAATCTCAGGAAATGGGCTGAAATACATAGATAATAGAAGCGACCATGAATTCATGTTTCCTGAGCAATATGACTTTAGCTGGACCAAAACCACTCGAGATGATTTTAGAAGTGGTAATTTTCCTCATATATCAATCAAGGATAAGGTCTTTGTAGAAACAGTAGGAGGAGACTTGACCGTGAAAATTGAAGACAACACGGATAATGGTCGAGGCATATATTCAGAACCGGTGGACCATAAAGACCAGACCATGGAGGACTCTGATATTTACTATGCCATTGTTGGTAATGTGGTCTTGCTTAAAATCAAACCCTATCAGGAGGACTTCAGGTACATTGTTTACAACTCTAAAATTCAGAAGGCGCGTAGAGTAGATGAAATCAAAGACGCTTGCATTTTGCTTCCGGATGATCATGGCTTGATTTTTACGAATGGCTACTACCTTCAGTCAGGAGAGTATAAGCAGTTCGATAACGAGCTTAAGTCCATGGTCTTTGAAAAGCGCATAGCCTCTCCGAATGGTGAGGACTACTTGTATGTGTTTTACAATCGCGAGAATGGTATTTACCTGCTTATGCATTATAATCTTATTGAGCAACAGGTAGAGAACCCTATTATATGCCATGGTTTTTCCATTTTTGAAAATGGAGAGATGTGCTTGTTTAGAGGGGATGAAGAGCCAAAGAAGCATCACGCGATTCAAATTTGGAGAACCCCGTATACCGGTCCGGATTTTAAGATGGAAACAACTAATTCATCTTACCTCAATAAAATTGGCAACAAGGACGTGGTGAAAGCTATGGCCGAATGCAATGAACTATTGAACCTTATAAATAAGGACGATACATACAGTGGACTTTACCTTGACCTAATAAAGAATTCAACCGACATTATTGACTCATACCACTGGCTGGACGCCCAGGAATATGATTTAAAGCAACCTCTTAATGAAATTCGAAAAGTTGCTTCATCGGCTGTTGATGAGTTTGAGAAGGTGCAGAAAATTCGTGAGAATACCGATACTGCCCTGAAAGAGAGTTTCGAAAATGCTGATGTTGTAATCAAAGAAATTAAAACTACGCGTGTAAAAACGGTGGATCAGTATGTCCAACAGCTGGCTGATTTACGTAAGGTAAGAGGTGAGATCATATCGCTCAATGAGCTTCGTTATGCGGATGTTGAACACATCAAAGGTTACGAAGACCAGCTAGCAACGTTTTACGATCAGACTTCTCAGAATACCATTAAGTATTTGCTCAAAGACAAAGCGCTTGAACCTTATCAAGCCAAAGTAGTACAGATGCAGGGGCAAATTGAAGCGGTCGCCAAGGTAGTGGAAGCTGAGAAAACAGAGGAGCAGATTTTATCCGTGTCACAAGAGCTAGAGCTCCTAATTGAAATTGTCAGTAATCTTGAAATCAAAGACGCCACAGAAACTACCAAAATTATAGACAATATCTCACAGATCTATTCTCAATTTAATCAGCTTAAGGCTGCCCTGAAGAGAAAGAGAAAAGAGTTATTCAGTGTTGAAGGCCAAGCAGAATTCAATGCACAAATGAAGCTTATTGATCAGGCGGTCATTAATTATTTGGACATCTGTGATTCTGCCCAAAAGTGCGAGGAGTACCTAAGCAAAGTAATGGTCCAGCTTGAGGAACTCGAAGGAAAGTTTTCTGAGTTTAATGAGTTCATAGATAAGCTTAGCGTCAAGCGCGATGAAGTGTACAATGCGTTTGAAAATAAGCGTATTCTGTTAATCGAAGAAAAGAACAAAAGAGCCAACACGTTACAACTTTCTGCTGACCGGATCATAAAATCCGTGCAAAGTCGGATTTCCAGATTCACATCCGAAGTGGAAATTAATGGATATTACGCTTCCGATATTATGCTGGAAAAGGCAAGGAATATAATCCAGGAACTTGAGGAACTAGGAGATACTGTCAAGTCCGAAGATATAGTAAGTCGTCTAAAAACAGCAAAGGAAGATGCTATTCGTCAATTAAAGGATAAAACTGATTTATTCGTTAATGGGGAGGATCTAATCAAATTTGGGGAACATCAGTTTGCTGTAAACTCACAGAATCTTGATTTGACTATCGTCAATAAAGATGATACACTCTTCCACCATTTAACAGGCACCAATTTTTTTGAAGCGATCAAGGCTGATTCGATTAAAGGTTATGAACAAGTGATGGATCAGTCATTACTTTCTGAAAATGACGAGGTTTATCGTGCCGAGTACCTGGCCTACATGCTACTTGAACACGCCAAAATAGACTCTGACATCTCCATGGAAAATCTCTATGAAATGACAGATGGAGAGCTTAAAGAGCATGTGACAAAATTCATGTCAGTAAGGTATGACGAAGGGTATATTAAAGGTGTACATGATCATGATGGTGTGGCGATACTCAGAGTGTTGTTAAATCAGATTCACACTGCCGATTTATTACTTTTTTCTTCGAACGTTAGAGCTGTAGCCGCCCTTTTTTGGAAGAAATTTTTAGATCAGGAAAGAAAGCAATTCTTGAATCATCAGCTTAAAAGTGCAGGAATTATTTTAAAGGTTTTTCCTGGTACAAAAGAGTTTGATAGCCTTCTTAATATTCTTAAAAACGCAATAGGGAAATTTATTGAGACCACACAGCTGTTCGATTTAGGACTGAAGGACGACGCAGCTTTTTATCTTTTCAAAGAAATATCCAGAGGAGATAAATTCGTGATGGATAAAAATGCAGATGACCTTTACAATGCATTTAAAGGTCACCTAAGGAAGCATAAAGCTCAAAAGCTATTTGATGATGCTTTGAAGGGCCTTATGGAGGATCCATCTGCCGCGTACCAGCATGTAGTCAACTGGGTAAATTCGTTTGTACAATCTTATGAAGATATGAACTACTGGGAAGATTATGTTCATGAAGTAAGTGTAGTATTACTTGCTAATGATTACAATAAAAATAAAGTAGTACATGTATCTCTACAAGCGTCATTAGAAGGTTTACAAGGCGATCATAAATTGATTCAGGAAGGAAAGTACGAGCTGCAATACAACCATTTTATGAGCAAGCTTAAAACCTATCATGAAAATGTAGTCCCATTGTTTCGAACGTTCAATGATTTCAAAAAAGAGGTCACGGCTTCATTTAGAGAAGAGATGAGGCTCAATGAGTTCAAACCACGAGTGATGTCATCGTTTGTTAGAAACAAACTTATTGATGAAGTGTACTTACCGCTGATAGGTGCAAATCTTGCCAAGCAAATAGGGGCAGCGGGAGACAAGAAGAGAACTGACCTGATGGGCTTGCTTTTACTCATATCACCTCCGGGATATGGTAAAACCACCCTTATGGAGTACATCGCTAATCGTTTGGGTGTGATATTCATGAAAATAAACGGACCTGCTCTTGGCCATGACGTTTTATCTTTGGATCCTGAGCAAGCCCCTAACGCCGGCGCCCGCGAAGAACTAAAAAAGCTAAATCTGGCCTTTGAAATGGGTGATAATGTAATGATCTATCTTGATGATATTCAGCATTGTAATCCGGAATTTTTACAAAAATTCATCTCACTTTGTGACGCGCAACGCAAGATTGAAGGAGTCTACAAGGGAAGGAGCCGGACCTATGATTTTCGCGGAAAGCGTGTTAGCGTGGTGATGGCCGGTAACCCGTACACGGAAAGCGGTGAGAAATTCAGAATTCCTGATATGCTGGCCAATCGTGCCGATATTTATAACCTGGGTGACATTATAGGTGATACGGAGGAAGTATTTAAATTGAGCTATTTGGAAAATAGCCTCACTTCAAACAGTGTAATGGCCAAGCTTGCAGGTAAGAGCCATAAAGATGTCATTACCATGGCCCGTATTGCGACCACAGGAAAACGCGATGGCGAGGATTTTGAGGCCAGCTATTCAGCAGAGGAGATCACAGAATACATAGAGATCTTAAAAAAGCTACTTAAAGTCAGGGATGTGATCTTATCGGTGAATCAAGAGTATATCTACTCTGCGGCACAGTCTGACGAATACCGTACTGAACCTCCCTTTAAACTTCAAGGCTCTTACCGTGATATAAATAAAATCACGGAGAAGGTGGTGAGCGTTATGAACGATGAAGAGTTAGACAATCTGATTTTGACCCATTATGAAAGCGAGTCGCAAACGCTGACTTCCGGAGCCGAGGCGAATTTATTAAAATTTAAATCATTGATTGGGACAATTAGCAAGGATGAGAAAAAGAGATGGGATAAGATTTTGCAAAAGTTTCAGAAGCAGCAGGAGCTTCTGGGATATGGAAATCAAACCGGGCTTGTGGTAAAAGAAATGGAGAATATTTCAAAGCATCTGGATGGAATTCGCGAAGAAATGCTACTCCTTAATTTAAAAAGAAAGGAAAGAAAAGGTGAGAACAAGTGATATTTTTAAGATAATTGGAATAATAATCCTGTTATCGTTTATTGGAGGCTTTATATTCCGCTTCTTATTTAAGCTAGGTATATTGGCAATTATTATTCTAGCCGTTATTTACCTGTTCAATAAATTATTTAGAAGCAGATAACAGCTTTTAGTCATATTATTTAAATTAAAAACTAACAACTAACTATATGGGACTATTCGATTTTTTTAAGAAGAAAGAAAAGGAACCTGAATATGACGTGACTAACCTTAAAGTTTCGGATCTGGATCATGGATTTATTTTGGAGTATGATCTGAAAACCTGGGAGGTAAAAGAAGTTTACGAATACGATTGGGGCAACAATAATTTTTCACAAGAGTATATGTTGGACTCCGGGGATGAAGTCATTTACCTCGGAGTGGAAGATAAGGGTGAACTGCACTTGTCAGCCATGAAGAACATTAAGATCCGCAAGCTTGGTGATGATATTATTGACAAAACAATAAAGAAAAAACGTCCTCCTAAGAAACTGGAGTATGATGGTATTTCATATCACCTGCATACCGATAGTGCAGGTTACTTTAATGACAAGACAAAAGGTACCAACGATTGGGAAGAGCTGATCGCCTGGGAATACTATGATGACGAAGAGCAAAACATATTGAGCATTACTCAATGGGGAGAACGTGATTTTGAAGCTTCTGTGGGCAAGGTGGTGAAGGAGTACCAGATTTCCAATATAATACCAGGTACGTGATTGGCCCTGTAAGCTGACCATTTTTATTATATTTGAAAACCATTACCTATACCTATGAAAGTCATTAAGGCCACATCAGTTTTATTTGTCGTTTTTCTCTTGGCGAGCTGCGGGGGCAGCAAGCGTTTTGAGAAAAGTCCTGTCGATAACATTATCCGCGATATGCCCTCAGATCGGGTTTTTTCAGTCATATTAAATGATATGGATGTAGAATGTAGCTTCTTTCATACCTATACGCATCAGTACAAGATTATAGAAGAAACCGAACCGGGTAAACCTGAAGAAAGACTTACGGATTGGTATGAGGTAAGCGAAGGTTATTTCGAGAGTCATGCTAATGATATGGGTATGGAAATAGCTTCCAGAGGTGAAGATGGTAAATTACAAAAAGGAGCAAGCCCTCCAGGCTACAACAATTATGTGGGTAACCCTAAATATGGTAGGTGGGAAAATAGAGGAGGTTCTAGTTTTTGGGCTTTTTACGGGCAATACGCTTTTATGAGCAGTATGTTCTATATGATGACTTATCCAGTGCGCAGATCTTACTGGAATGACTATAGGGGTAGCTACTATGGAACGGGAAGGTCATATTATGGTCCAACTGCCTCCGGGCGTAGTTACTACGGAACAAATAGCGATTACAACAGGTCCACAAGACCGAATTCTACATGGAGTAGAAATACATCATCATTTAAGAATAGGGTTTCAAGTCGTACCTCAAGGTCCAGTTCGAGGTACGGTGGATCAAGCTACAGATCACGCGGGGGAGGGTACGGTAAATAATAAACTAGCTTAACATGACAGTTATCATTGACGGTATTATTACTACGGCCTTATACCTGGCCGCTTCTTTTATCTTATTTATCATTGGTAAGTTGGTTTACCAACTTTTTCACCCTAAGGTGAAAGTAGCTTGGGAGCTGGTCGAAAACGACAACTTTGCCTTTGCCACGGCTTACGTGGGTTATTTCATTGGCTTATTGCTGGCGATAGGAAGCGCCGTGATGGGTGAGACCTATGGTCTTTGGATTGACCTGATGGACATTGGTATTTATGGAGCGCTGGCGATTGTTTTACTTAACCTCTCCATTATTATTAATGACAAGATCATACTACGACACTTTAGTGTAAAAGAAGAGATTCTTGAACAGCGTAATACCGGTACAGGCATTGTAGAAGGAGCTATTGGAGTAGCAACTGGTCTGATTATATTAGGGGCTATACACGGAGAAGGGTATGGAGAGGGTGGCCCAATAATTACCGCTTTGCTGTATTGGCTCTTGGGTATGGTTATTATGTTCATTACTTCGTTGGTGTACAATGCCATCACTCCCTATGACATACACGAACATATTGAAAAGGGCAATGTAGCTGTAGGCATTGGTTTCGCCGGAGCTATGATTGCCATCGCAAACCTTATTCGTTTTGCACTTATGCATGATTTCGAGGACTGGATTATTACTCTTGAAGATGTAGGTATTGACGTAGGTATTGGTCTGGCGCTATTACCTTTGGTACGATTCCTTGCTGATAAAATATTGCTTCCCGGTCAGAACCTCACTGATGAGATTGTAAATCAAGAAAATCCAAACTGTGGTGCGGCCTTAGTGGAGGCTTTTGCCTATATCGGGGGTTCTGTACTTATAACCTGGGCGCTATAAAACTGCCAAAAACTAGGTATCTAACTTATAAAAGAGAAAATTATTTGCAAACCAAGTCCCATTAGGGACGGTCTGTTTGTATACTGTTTTGGAAAAAAAGAAACGTAGCTCAGTAGGAGCGAACAGTTTGGCCAATCAACCTGAAGAGGGGAAGGTTATTATAAGTGCTGTAGAAGGTCGCGCCTATAGCGCTAAACGGATCTATCTTGTTTGTTTCTGTAAACAGTTAACCCCTAAGGGGCCAACTTACAGTGTTTTATAAACCTCATTAGCGATTGAAAGTTGATAGTTCGTTAATTTAGCAATAGTTAAAAATGCTCTGCAATCAAGTCCCGGTAGGGACGAACTATTTATAGAATATCATTGAGAGAAACCCAGCTCCATAGGAGCGGACTGATTAATGGCGAACACCTATTCACAAATATATATTCAAATTGTTTTCGCGGTCCGAGGTAGGCAAAACTTAATAGCCGAAAATAATAGGGAAGAGTTGCAGAAATATATATCTGGCATAGTTACAAATAGAGGTCAAAAACTAATTTCCATTTATTGTATGCCAGATCATATCCATTTATTGGTAGGTCTAAAACCATCTCTGGCAATTGCTGATTTAGTTCGAGATGTTAAAGCCGGCTCGTCTAAATTCATAAAGGAAAAAGGATGGATGAAGAGTCGTTTTGAATGGCAGGAAGGGTACGGAGCATTTTCGTATTCTCACTCTCAGCTCAAAAATGTCATTGGATATATCAATAATCAAAAAGAACATCATAGGGGAAACACTTTTAAGGAAGAGTATGTTGATTTTCTCCATAAATTCAACGTTGATTTTAATGACCAATATTTATTTGAATGGATCGAATAGGCGGGTTCATGACGCACCTACAGCGCTCAACGGATTTATTTGTTTTCTATAGTCAGGACGCCCTTCCAGGGCTGTGGTATCCACTTTTATGAAACTCCGCTCGAACATTTTAAAGCTTGCCTTATTTGCAACTGGTCTTTCAGGCATTGTAGCAGAATATATACTTTCTACTTTAGCCACCTACTTTCTTGGTGACTCTGTTTTTCAATGGACCATGATTGTTTCGATTATGCTGTTCTCAATGGGCTTGGGTAGTAGAATCAGCAAGTCTATCAAGTCTAATCTTCTTGAAAAGTTCATAACTATAGAATTCATACTTTCTGTATTAAGTGCTTTTGTATCGGTCATCACGTACTCTGCCTCTGCTTACTACGGTTATGTAGGCTTCGTGATTTATGGACTTAGTGTGATCATTGGACTGCTTATAGGAATGGAAATCCCAATAGTCATTCGGCTGAATGATGAATTTGAGAACCTGCGAGTAAATGTTTCCACCGTAATGGAAAAGGATTATTATGGAAGCTTATTGGGAGGTGTTTTCTTTGCATTCATTGGGCTGCCCTATTTGGGTCTTACTTATACTCCGTTCATTCTTGGAACCATCAATTTTCTGGTGGCAATCGGCCTGTATATCATGTTGAGAAACGCGGTAGACAGTAGATTGAGGACTAAATTGAACCTCTCTTCTTTAGGTGTATTAGTCTTATTGGTTGTAGGTGTCTTCCTGGCAAAACCAATTATCTCTTATGGTGAACAATCCAGGTACAAGGATCGCGTGATTTATGAAGAACAAACAAAGTATCAGAAAATCACTATTACCCGATCAGAGGATGGTTATTGGCTGTTTATTAATGGTAATCAGCAACTAAGCTCCATTGATGAAGTTCGATACCATGAGCCATTAGTACACCCTGCGATGCGACTTTCCAAAAACCCTGTCAATATACTTGTCATGGGAGGGGGTGACGGCGGCGCAGTTCGGGAGATTCTTAAATACTCCAGTGTTGAGGACATTACACTGGTAGACCTTGATCCAGCGATGACTAAGCTCGGGCAGACCTATCCATGGCTTATTTCCATGAACAACAATGCCATGAATGATGAAAAGCTCAGTATTATTAATCAGGATGGGTTTACTTACCTCACTGACGATAAGAAATTCTATGACGTTATTATTATTGACCTTCCGGATCCAAAAACTGTGGAGCTTGGCAGATTATATTCTTATGAGTTTTACAAACTATGTTACAATCGGCTAAGACCGAATGGGGTTGTGATTACGCAAGCTGGAAGCCCTTACTATGCTGCCAGGGCATTCAACTGTATATATTATACCATGGCTGAAGCTGGGTTCTATACAATTCCTTTACACAACCAGGTGGTTACGCTAGGAGAATGGGGCTGGGTGCTTGGCAGCAAATCTATTCCCAAAGAGCAACTCAAACCAGCGCTAGAATCTCTGACCTTTGATGATATCAAGACCGAGTGGATTAATAATAATGCCATGATTTTAATTACTTCATTCGGAAAAAAAGTATTTCCGGGAGATAATGCCAAAGTGGAAGTTAATAGGATACACAACCCGGTTTTATACAAGTACTATTTAGATGGAAAGTGGGATTTGTATTAGAGAGCCCGTTATATTTCCGATTTTACCTTACTTAACTACGGTTTTAAAGATGTTTAGCATAAATTAAAGAATACCTAGTGTCATCTATATGTTCGGCAAGATTTTCGACCTCATCTGGAATCGACCTTCACTCACTTTTTAGGACTTAAGGGTTTTCAGGGTCGTCAATATCCTTATGCTCTTAGCGGTGTTCTTTATACTAATTGTCTGCTGCTTATTATATTTATCATTAACGGTACCTTTTTGGTTGTGTATAGTTGAGACCCTTGCGTTTATAACGCTGCTGTTATATCACATTAAGGGCCATTTCTTTACTACGCGCTATATATTTTTTTTGATAGCGATTGGTATGCAAGCTTATGGCAGCTTAAATCATGGAGAAAATGGCGGTTTCGATTTTCTTTTCTTTGCCTCCGCTTTTACACCCATCTTATTCTTTGAAAAACGTGTGCATTACCTTTCGTTATTTATTCTTAGCGTTTCGACTTTTATAGCCGTTAAGGTACTATATAATCATGTGCAGCCGATCTTATCATTTGATCGTCAGATCTATCCCTACTATGCCAATATCGTTATTAGCGCCGTATTAGTTTATGTTGCGACCAGCTTTTTTAAACGTGAACATCTTAAATATGAAATGCAGATTATGCTTCAAAAAAATAAGATATTAAGCCAGAAAAAGACTCTGGATCAGACAAAAGAGAATCTTTTGGAACTGTTGGAGGATAAAGATCGAAGACTTGAACAACGAGATAAGAGTATGGACAAGTATGCGTATCTCAATTCGCACAAGGCTCGGAGTCCTCTTGCAAGAATACTTGGTCTTGCACACTTGACTAATCTTGATGATCTAAGTGATCGGGAAAAACGGACTTATTACTTTGTTGAGATCATGGAGAATGCACGGGATTTGGATAATGTACTGCGGGAAATCAGCGTCATATTGGATCGGGATCTTGCGGAATAAATTATGAGCTTATGGTGGAATTAGCAAGGTACCAATCAGCTGAAGAACTAGAAGAAGTTTTGTCTTTACTCCAATCCAAGTCAGTTGAATTCAAAGTTGAAAAGCAAAACAAAAAGGATTTAGATCCGTCCTTCGCTGTTAAAGAGCTTGTTTCCGAATATGTTATTCACATGTCCGACTTTGAGCGCGCAAATGACATACTAGATGTCCATCTTAAAAACCAACTTTTTACACAGATCCCGAATGACTACTATTTATTGAATTTTTCAAATGAAGAACTCTTAGATATTGTGTTAAAGTCAGATGAATGGAGCAAAGAAGATTATAATCTGGCGCAAGTACTTCTGTCTAAAAGGGGGTATGACTTATCTAAGGATGCGCTGGTTCGTATGAAGGAAAAGGGATTAGAAGAATTACGCCAGCCAGAACCTTTGAAAATTGGATTTTGGTGGTTAGCTAACCTTTTTATCGGATCAATTACTGCGGGTTTTCTATCGGATCAGCAACAGAGAGTTTCTTAAATAAGAAAGGCGCCTCTTATTTAAGAAGCGCCTTACGTGATTTGGTAGAGAGTGGTTTAATTCACCTCAATCTTTTTATCTATTTCATTACCGTTTTCATCCACCTTAGTAACCGGCGCTATGTTCAATGCCTCTACACCCGTAAGCTGTGTTTTGGCATCACCCACAACGATGTAAGACATTTTATCTACCTGTATATACTTGTCCATGATCGCTTTCATATCTTCTATGGTGAAGGCTTTTAAGCGCTCCTGATCTTTTCGGATATAGTCCTTGGGAAGGTTATATGTAGATATATTCTGAAGAATACCCAGCTTCTGACCTAACGTTTCATAATCCCTTGCCTCTCTTCTGATTAAAGCGCTTCTTGCTCTTTCAAGCTCAGCAGAGTCATAGTTGGCCTTGTAATCTTCCACCACATCTTTAAAGGCTTGAATGGCCTCAGGTGTTACGCTTGTTTTTACATTAGACTGCGCCGTAAAAGTACCCATAACTTTACTTGAACCCACACCGGAGTAAGCGCCATAGGTATAACCTCTTTCTTCCCGAAGAACCTGAAAGAGCTTTCCTCCGGCAGTTCCCCCTAGTCCGTAATTAGCCACCGTCAATGGAAAATAATCAGGATCATTTCTAGGAATGGCAAGTCGCTGTACCCTAAGAACAGACTGTTTGGCCTCATTGAAATTCGCGAAATAGACATTGTCTTCGGAAGACGCGGGCTTTATAGGATATTCAGGGATTGTTACTTCCTTAGCACCCCATTTCTTAACTATTCCCAACAAAGCGTCCTTTACATCGGATTCACTTACGCTACCCGCAATATGGAAAGTAGCCAGCTTAGGCGAGTAGTTAGCGTCATAAAAGCCTTTCAAATCCTCAATTGTTATTTGTTCAACTGACTCAAGCGTTCCACTAATAGGTTTTGACAATATGTGCTCTTCACCGTAAAGCATTTTACTTGATACTTGGGAGGCAATAATATTCGGGTTGGCGCTTCTCTGCTTGATGCTGTTTAACTGATTCTTTTTTATGCGATCAAACTCATCCTGGTCCCATCTGGGTTCTAGCAGCATTTCTTCTACCAACGCCACAGTCTCACCGAAGTAGCGTGCCAGGCAGTTGGCTTGAATGGTTATGTGCTCACGAGAGGTATACATAGAAATGTTAGCGCCAATCTGGCCAATAGCATCTTCAAGCTCTTCAGGAGTCTTGTTGGCCGTGCCTTCCTGCATGATATCCGTCATCAAATTAGCCACACCAGGTTTGTTAGGATCATCCATCAACTGCCCACCTTTGATGCGGATGCTGAAATTTACTAGGGGTAGTTCGCTTGACTGAATGCCATATAGTTTCATCTCATTGGCTAGCATACCTTCGTAAATGGTTGGCGGGGTTACTAGAGGTGACTCACCCAAAGCCGGCTCAACCGTTCGGTCAAACTTACTGGGTGTTTTTTCCATAGACGCTTCTGTATCGGCAACTTCAGTAGATCCGCCATTAGGAACAACTTCTTCAATTTTAACAAAAGCTTTTTCAGAGTTTTCAACTGCAAGAGCTAGTTGTTCTTTAGGCACAAAGCTGGTCATAATGAATGGCTTATCCTTGATGTATTTGTTATATACATTGATCACATCCTCTTTGGTAACAGCCAATATCTTTTCAATATCCGTTGTAATGTAGTCGGGCGATCCCGCATACTCGTTGTAATTACTTAGCTGAAAGGCTTTGCCCAACAAACTGGAAATCCCATTGTAGAAGTCGGTCTCTTGACTGGCTTTTATTCTTTGAAGGTCTTTGTCGTCAAAGCCTTCTGTTTCGAACGTTTTAAATGCATCTTGCACGGCAGCATAAACAGAATCCAGATCGATACCGTCTTTAGCACGAATACCGATATTAAATTCACCAGCCAGCTCGCTTCCTCGATTGAAGGAGAATACGCTTTGTGCATATTCGGTTTCTTCAACCAGCTTTTTATAAAGTACAGCCCGCTTACCCTCAGACATAATCTCTCCAAGAGCGCTTAATGCATAAGCGTCAGGATGGAACTGCTCAACGGTGGGCCATACCATCCTTAAATCAGGCACCTTAGCATAGTCGTCTTCATGATAAAACATCTTAGAGCCTTCCAAAGCTACTGGCTGTGGTTCCAAGAGTGTATCCGTACCTCGAGAAGGAATTTCACCAAAGTATTTCTCTACCCACTCTTTGATTTGAGCCTTGTCAATATCTCCTGCGATAACAAGTGTGGCATTATTAGGACCATACCATTCTTCATAGAATTCCTTCACGTCAGCGATAGTGGCTGCCTGTAGGTCCTCAAATTCTCCGATAACTTCCCAATTATAAGGATGGCCTTCTGGATAGAGCGCTTTTTTGATGACGAAGTTTCTGTGACCGTAGGGCACATTATCCACTCGCTGCCTCTTCTCATTTTGCACAACCGGTTTTTCACCTTCAAGATCGGCCTCTGTTATGGCGTTAATGAAGAATCCCATTCGGTCAGATTCCATCCAAAGAATACGCTCAAGCGCATCTTTTGGGACTACTTCGTAGTATACGGTGCCATCAGTCCATGTACCACCGTTAAATGTTCCCCCCAGATCAGTGATGTTTTTAAAGAATGCTCCGTCCTCTACATTTTCAGACTTCTGGAAAAGCATGTGCTCAAAGAAGTGGGCGAAGCCTGTTCTCCCCGGCTTTTCACGGTTAGAACCTACATGAACCTGAATAGCCACGGCCACAATAGGATCTGACTTATCTTCATGGAGAATGACATCCAAACCATTGGGTAAAGTGTATTTCTCATAATCTACAGAAAGTTTGGCTGCATCTGCCGAGCCTTCTTTTCCTGCCGGTTGGCAAGCCTGCATAAGAACGGCAAAGACCATAACCAGACTTGGTACTACTAGTTTTGTTTTCATGCGTTTAGTTTTGTTTGAGTAGTGAATATATACTTACCAGGTCGAAATATTCAAAAGTATCCTGTAGATGGAAATAACACAGGTTTGGTGGTAGAATATAGGTTTATATCGTCCTCATATCAATGAAAGTAAGTACTGCAGGAGTCTATTTATTTTAAAGAGACTGGTTTAAGAAACCTTTAGCTTATGTTCTTTGAGATAATCCCTTGGATTGGTTCCGGTAAATTTCTTAAAAGCACGATTGAAAGTGGCTTTGGAGTTAAAACCAACATTGAGCGCCATGCGGAGCATGGATTCTTCTTTTTCCCCATTTTGTAATTGCTCCAAAAAGGCATTAACTCTTTTTTCATTTATATATTGACTGAATGTTTGGTTAAAGCCTTCATTGATTACTCTGGATAATGTGTGATGCGTGGTCGGTATCATAATAGCTAAATCCGGTAATGTCAATTCAGGGTTTACGTACACATAGTCCGACGTCATAAGATATGCTAACCGGTTTTTTACTTTGTCAAATTCCTCCTGAGATAAAACGGAGTCTTTATACTTTACTTCCTTTTTTTCTTCTTTGAAAAGTTCCGGTTGCTTCATGGCGTAATACCCGATACAGAAAATGATGAGGGAGAAAAGTACCCATAACAGGTCAATCGAAAATTCGGTTATAGGTAGTGTGAACATATTGAATACCCATCCAAATCCATAGTTAAGGAATGCAAATGCCCAGATGATAAGATATCCGGCTTTAATATGGATTACCACACGTAAAAACTGAAGGTACTTTTGGTAGCTCTTATTATCCTTTTCTGCCTTGGAATAATGCTTTACAGCTTTGAAACAGAGGCGCCAGTAAATTGAATTGTATATAAAGGCAATGGAGCCCGAAGTGGCAAAAACCGGGAACAAGTCCGTATCTAATACACGATAGATGAATGTTTGATTATCCATTATAATGTACGGAACATAAACCAATACATGAAGCGTAGTAGGTAAAAAGTGCAACCACCAAAATTTTCTGTAGGGGAGGTCTATTTTTAATAGTAATTGAACTTAGATATAAAATAAAGGAGCGTAGGTGAAAAGAATGGTCTCAGGTAAGAGAAGTAACTTAGGTTGCCAGTTAAATATATCCGGGTCATAAGTAGATGCCCGGCCTATTAGGGCCAAGGCGATAAGAATTAATAGCGCAGAAAGCGCACCGTTAGCTGATTTGTTCTTATTGCGAATTGTATTTATAGCTACTACCAGCAATACAATCTGAAGGGCTGCGACGGCTAAAATGTAGATTAATGTATGGTATGAGCCATGAGAGAGATCTTCCCAGCTGCGCACATCCATCGTCACCTCAAAGCCATGTTTTTCAATACTGTATTTTCTGTTAGTTCTCGCTCGTCCATTGCTTCTGCCTTCAACTGCATCCCAGCTGCCTCTAGTGATCTTATACTCAAAAGCCTTCCGATTATGGTGAAGTACTAGCCTATATTCACCACTTGATTGCTTTTCGAATTCACAACGATCTACATCAGGATACCACGCTGCAAACTCCCCTGCTATAAATATTTTAGCGTCATGGGGGGTTTTGGAAGGAAAGGAACGAATGATAAATGTAGTTTGATAAAGGCTGTCTAGTTCGGCATAGGTAAGTGAGCTTATACTCACGAAAAGGCAAGTAAGAATGAAAACTTTCTGGTCTGTCAACGCACTAGTTCGGATAATTTATAGTCCTTTAATTTATGAAAAATGCCTTGGTATTAAATACTACAAATAGTCCGCAATCGTTTGCAATTGATTCAAACCTTGCTAATGTAAGATTCTTCCAAATGAAGTTAACGAAGCCACCCCGTCGAAGACAGAACAGGTGCCCCTACCATCTAAGATTTTCATAGAAACGAATAAATCATTCGTCTGGATAATCAGGGTGTGCTTTTATCTTTCTTATTTGCCCGAGATGCCGGTAGTTGTGGGTAAAAACCATCAAAAGGTTTTGATGAATGTTCGGACCGAAATTTATATAATGTGCCCTGAGGTCTCTGGTTTCGTTTTTCACAAATTTTATTGATTCATCTCGCATATGAGTGATCCAGGCTAGATTATCTTTACCACTATGGTTTCCTAAAGGAACTGTATAAGAGAAGGGCTTGGTAAAGTCACGTGCATTTTTTGGTTTCAGGCTTTCCGGGTCCTTGTTCAAGAAAAGGCTATCGGTAAGATGATTAGGAAAGTTGGGTATTGGGCCTATTTGTAGCGATACGGAAATTTCATGCGTAAATAGTAGTTCCCAAATGGCGAGATGTTCCACGATCTGGTTGATACTCCACCGGTCAGGGCTTTCCTTAAAATTCCATTGTTCCTGTGTCAGATTTTCTGTTTCATTTCTAAGTTCCTCTTTGGACTTTATAAGATTATCAAGCAGGTATTTTCTGTCCTCTTCCGTCCATTTTGGCTTTGTAGTAGGCTGGTCTGAGTTGGTTTGGGCCATACCGGGAAGTAGTGATGCAATTAGTAGAGTGAGGTTGGTTAGGAATGGGTTCATTGAGGAAAATTTCTTCATTTTTAGGATGACTAAATTACTTTAATGAATCTGCACAAACCTAAAAGTCAAGTTTTAACTATCTAATGAAGGGCGGAATTTAGCCCCGAATCTAACGCCTCAAACAGCAACGGTAATCGCCCATTATCTACACCCGCATATCGAATGTTAGGGTTTTGACTTAAAGAATTCTTGTCGTTAAATAGATAACCCGGCTTAGGAATAGGCATGGCATGACCCATGACCTTAATGTCAACGCGCTCTATCAATGACTGGATGTCTTCTTTGAAATAGTCACTCATATGATCAGCCGTCATTTCGGCAATAGTCGCCTTGTTCTCTTCGACATTGATCAGGTCTTCTCGAGAGGAGGGAGGTAGGCAGTAGTAGCCAGTCAAAACACGGTATGCTGATCCACTGTGTTGAGTATCCGAATCTACAAAGCCGAGGAAAGTAGTGTCATCTGTCAGCATTTCATTTTGCCAATAACCAATTTTTTCGAGTTCGTTTTTGATGACCACATTTACTACCATCCAAGGAGCTATGTTATTATCTGTGAAGAGTTCGTAACCTGGAGGGTAAATGTATTTCAGAGCATGCTTCTGACCCGCATAGATGATCTTTTTAGTGTTAACCACTTTCACTTGCTGATTGGCGATGTCTGCAATTTCTACCTTGAATCCATCAGTGGTTTCATTTATTTTTTTAACCAGGTGTTGTGTTAAGACCTGGTCATTATTGAGCTTGTCGGACATCTTTTTAATGAAGTAATTGTTTCCTTCCGGTGGACTAAAAAGCTCTACTACTTCATCATAATAAGGGCGACAGGCAAAGTAGTGGATGCCAGCAAGTGCGGATACAGTAGCTGCATCACTGCCATAGTCGTCCTTCATATGATAATCGAGTCCCTTGATAAATTCTGAGGTTAGTTCAAGACGTGTATTTAAAAAGTCCAGGAAAGTGATTTCGTTCAAGTGTCTATGCTTCTCAGGAATAAATCTGGTAGGTAAAAGCATCTCATTTTTATAGGTCCTGATCAGGTTTAGGAAGTCATTTTTTAAAGGAGATTCTGCCAGCACATCTTTTCGGAACTCGCCATTATCGTAACACTGGTTTTTTCTACGATGTGCGATGAGGTATTGATCATCCGTAAAGCTCCATCGGCCGTTCCAGGATTGGTATTTTATGATGCTTAATTCTTCTAAAAACTGCAACACTTCAGAACCATAGTTTGAAGGATAAGAGAGATCATAGTGTGCGCCTTGCGAAAAGAGCAGGCCCTCGCTTCGGTAGGCTGAGGAAGTGCCGCCAAGCTCTTCCGAAAGCTCGCATAGCAGATAATCTGTACCTTGAAGTTTACTGGCTGCAGCCAGGCCGGCAATGCCACCTCCGACTACGAGTGTCTCGATGGAATTAATATTTACTTGCGTAAACTTAGAATTCTCATAAACCAAATGACCTGTTTTAGCATCCGAGTAGATATGGACAGGGTACTGGGCCTTTGGCTTTATCCAGTTACAACCTTTGAGCAATAGCGGCAGTGTAGCCAGAGCGGACGACTTAACAAATTCCCTTCTTTTCATTTTTTAATATCTGATTGCCGGACTTGATCCGGTATCCCGAATTTAGTCAAGACCCCAGGTTAAGCCTGGGGATATGATTGTTGACAATATATCTTTTATTCCAAAAGTGCTTTTTTGACATACGGATTTTTCTTATTTGCTTTCCAAATGAAACCGTCCAAAATATAATGCGTGACTTGAGGCATAGAAAGTAGAGCTAATGCCAACGCTGTCGCAAGGGTAGAGGTAACTTGGTTGAATGGATAGTTGAATACCTGGGTAAACAGATTTTCATTTTCACGATAGACGAACATATCCCACAAGTATTCCTCTCCAAAGGCCAGCGCCAGAACAATAATGAGCATAAACGCCACCGGCACTCCCATTTTACCTACGGGTATTTTGTGAGTAACTTGTTTCTTTCGTTCTATATAGAAAAACATCAACGCCATATAAGGTATTCCATGTGCGACAACGTTGGTCAGAGAAAAGGCGAAGTCTGAATTGAAATAGACAATGCCTAAGAACCAGTTGAAGGCGGTTGTAATTATCCACAATACCTTACCCATCGGAAAGGGGAGCGTATTTTTTTTATGAACAAATATCTCCTGAAGTAGCCATGCAGCAAGTATGGTCAAGTATAGTATGGTACCAACAGTATTGATGTAAGGAAGTACGGGCGTTAATCCACTAGTGAACTCTGAAATATTGAAAAAGTCACCATCTACAAACCAACTAAACTTACGTTGAGTATTAAGGTGCCAGTAGAAAACGGGGTAAAGCATACCCAGGTAGATCACGAACTTATCGCTAAGGCGCTTTTTGATATCTATTTTACAATACCTGGCTTGATACAAGAGCATGAACCCATATTGCTGTTTTATAAAATGATAAAGCGCCAAATAGGCCAGTATAGTCCAGAATGTATTGGTTGAGAAGGCCGCAGCCGTAAAAAATACTACCACAGCAATAAATGGAGCTATAATGAGCAAATTTTTATGACGTTTGAATTCGTCCTTATCCAGATAGGTCCTAAAGATAGTGCTCCAAACGTGACTCACATCTATGCCCACAATAATCATCACCCAAAACCAAAGCGGAATTTCCTGCTCATGCCATGAAGCAGGTACAAGAAAGCAAGTCAGCCAACAGCCCCATACGGGTGCACCCAGCAGCCAAATATCAGTGTTCTTATTAAACAACCAAACCCGATTCCTCATTGCAGCTTCCAGGTTCCGGTTGTGTAGTACAAATGGACTATTGGCTTTTTCAAGCTATTTATTATACTGTCTGACGCTTCAGGTTGTTTACCAAAAGCCATCATCATTCGAACGGCTTCTTTATCGAGCCACTTTGTTTCTATTTGGTCGAACTCCGTGTTTTCAATAAGAGAATATACCGTTTCTTTATCAATATTTTTGAATGCAATGATCCAACCCCACTCGCCTAATGTAAGTACCTGGTTGTGTAATGGAAGCGTTACTAAATCGGCCGCCCTTACGGTTTGATCTATGCAGTTGAAAGCCTTTGTTGCGTAATACGGACTTCCGGCCTGGGTCACCAGTATGCCCTGGTTGGTTAATGCCTGACGACAAAGGTTATAGAATTCTATTGTATAGTATTGATTTAATTCGATATCAACGGGATCAGGAACATCTATAAACATCAGATCATATGAACCATTATGACTGCCGAGATGATTAAATACATTGGCATCAAGTTGATTTATTTTTTCACTCTCTAATGCCTTATTGTTCAACTGTACGAAATGTTTAATCTTGCACGCCATTTGGTACAGATCTTTGTCTATGGGCGCTATATCAATGGACTTGATGGATTTATACTTAAGAAGTTGGTCTACAAGCATTCCGTTCTCACCGCCAATGACAAGGACCCGTTCCTTCTTTTTAGTTACTTGGCTGGCTACATGCGCCATAGGCTCAAAGTAGAGCCAATGATCTATGGAACTAAACTGATTGATGTTATCATAATAAAACCACTGCTGACCCTTCCAGGAGGTGATGTCTACGATTTGGAAAGGTGTTTCCCTTGAAAAGACAAGAGGATCAAAATACCTGGATTGCCGCTCAAACAGAGTAGGGGGGGGCGTAAAAAACAAAGTGAGCGTAATAGCAGGCATAGCTATCAACAGGTATAAGGTTGTCTGCCTGGTCTTATTCATGGTTAACTGTGAATACACAATGAGTATAACACCGATAGTAAAAATCGCCCAAGTCTCTAAGCCTAATGCGCAAGCTGCCAGACTTGCCACCATAATGCTCACATAGGTCAGCCTTTTTGATTTTTCCAGAGTCTGCTGCCAACCGCTGAGAAAAGAAAGTCCAATGATGACGACATACAATGCGGTTGCCGTCCATTCCGTGAGCTGGTAAAGTTTGTAGATAAAGCGTGATCCGATGGTTTGAAAGAACA
This sequence comes from uncultured Flammeovirgaceae bacterium, assembly GCA_937899105.1. Taxonomy (GTDB): domain Bacteria; phylum Bacteroidota; class Bacteroidia; order Cytophagales; family Cyclobacteriaceae; genus Fulvivirga. The sequence goes on from CALBPF010000369.1 coordinate 20,320, forward strand.
TCAATAGGTTTAATATCAATAAAAGGCTATTAGATCTTTTGTGTAAAAGACTTCCAACCCAAAAGCTTCCAATAGCAAGGAGAAGTAATATAATGCTATCGCTAAAGTATTTGCCGAAATAATAGGCTATGAAGGCCGAGGCTTCCCCCAGAATGCCTCCAAGAAATAAAGCCATAGCATAGCTGATCAGATTTTGAGCTTTATAACTGTTTTTGGTCATGTTGTCGCGCTGCCTTTTTGTTTTTCTCGCGCTCCGCCAGTTCGCGTTCAAAGCTGGTAGCGATGATACCTGTTGGAAGCGCAAAAATACCAATGCCCAAAATAGCGATGAATGAGCCAAGGAGTTTTCCGAGGCTGGTAACTGGATAAACATCTCCGTAGCCTACGGTGGTCAACGTGGCAATAGCCCACCACATAGTAGCAGGAATACTGGTGAACACCTCAGGCTGGGCCTCATGCTCTATGTAATACATCAGGCTGGCTGCCAGTATTAACATGACCACCAATAGTGTGAGTGTAATGAACAATTCCTCCTTCCTTTTCCTCAAAACATTTATTATCAGCTGAAAGGCAACAGAATAGCGGCCTAGTTTAAACACCCTGAGCAATCTAAATAACCTCAATATTCTTAAGAACCGCGCGTCTAGGGCAACAACGAGCGGTAGGTAAAAAGGTAAGATAGCAAGCAGATCAATAATAGCTTCGATGGACAGCATGTATTTTATCCGGCCCCAGACAGGATGGCTGTACTTTTCTATCAGTGTACATGCCCATATGCGTATCACATATTCTATTGAAAAGACTATGATGGTAAAGAGTTCGAAATAGTAGAATAGGAGGTAATACTTAGTGTAAATCGGTTTAACCGTTTCAACAATGACGGCAAAAACGTTGAGTACAATCAGTACCATGATGAAAATATCAAAACCTCGACTGAGCTTGTCCTGCTCCTCGGCCTTGTTAATAGTACTGAGTATTCTTCGTTTTGTATTAATAGCGAAGGGCTTGTTCATTTTCCTTGTAAGCTTCTAGATGAATCAAAAATTGATCATACATTTCCTTGTTGCAGCTGCTAAGTTCAATGTACGTAGTACTTTCTTCAGGAAAGGTGTGGATAGCGAAATGGCTCTCAGCCAGTAACCAAATACAGGTATAGCCCTGGGGTTCGAAATGGTGCTCCATTTGGCTCAATAATCCAAAGCCGGATTTTAGTAGTATTTCCCTGAAACTCTCTTTTAAAGTTTCATGATTAATATCTCTTATCCATTCGGAGTGATTATAAATCCTTGCTTCCACTAGTGATTCATCCAATTAAATGATGTTCGAGACTTAAATTTAACGTAATTTGAATCAATCAGGTCACAATGACCTAATCTCAATAGGGATTTTTAGTATCTAACCGGGTATGGCAACATATAATCTCAGCAATATTTTTTTACTATTGGTTCTTTTCTTGTTTGAAGCTCAGGCAAGTGTCCAGGAAGATGTCCCTTATGAGCCTAGGGATAATTTTAGATTTGAGCTTGACTATACCTTTAAGACCAGACCTCCTCCTGACAGCGAAAAGGTTTATCTTGCTGAAAATAGGTCTGTAAGAGGCTCACAGGTTCTTCCATACCTGAAATTAAGGTTTGAATTTTCTTCATTTGATGCCACTTATTTCAGGTACAAAGTAGAAAACCATGTCGGTAGCGTTATCAAAAGCCGTAAACTTAAATTCCCGGATTCATATGTCTTAGATATGGGTTTCTCAGACGACGTTAAAGACAGAGTGACTCCACATCAATACACTATCTACTTTTACAACAAGACTAAGGAGCCCATTTCCAAAATAGCTATTGAAGTTGCTGAAAATGGCGATCTGTTGCTAAATGGTGAGTTTCATGGAAGGATATAGGGTTTTAATTGAATTGATTAGCCACTATCAATTCTTTGGCGCCATGTCCCCAGCTGTAAAAACCGCTTCCTGATTTAACTCCTTTATGCCCGGCTGTTACCATATTCACCAATAACGGACAGGGAGCATATTTAGGATTGCCAAAACCATCGTGCAAAACATTCATAATTGACAGGCACACATCCAGACCAATGAAATCTGCCAGCTGTAAGGGCCCCATAGGATGGGCCATTCCCAACTTCATGACAGTATCGATTTCTGAAACACCTGCCACGCCTTCGTAGAGTGAGTATATTGCCTCATTTATCATGGGCATTAGAATGCGATTTGCCACAAATCCAGGATAATCATTTACTTCAACAGGTACTTTGCCTAAGCCTTCTGAAAGGTCCATGACTGTTTTGGTTACTTCATCACTTGTGTTGTACCCACGAATCACTTCAACCAGTTTCATTACCGGTACGGGATTCATAAAATGCATGCCTATGACCTTATCTGGCCTACCTGTTACGGCAGCAATTTTAGTGATGGAAATAGAGGAGGTGTTAGTTGCCAGAATAGTAGAAGTTTCACATTCGGTATCTAGTTCTTTAAATATTTTCAGTTTAAGATCAACATTCTCTGTTGCCGCTTCCACCACCAGGTCCGCACTTTTCACACCACCGGAAATAGAGGTATAAGTTTTAATGTTATTCACTGTAGAGCTTTTGACTTCCTCCGAAATGAGACCTTTGGTTACTTGCCGGTCCAGGTTTTTTGAGATTGTGGCCTGAGCCTTTTCTAGAGCTTCAACAGATATGTCTATAAGTGAAACCTTATGACCGTGCTGTGCAAAAACATGAGCAATACCATTGCCCATTGTGCCTGAACCTATAACTGAAATATTCTCTTTGCTCATGTGCTTTTTGGATTAATTCAAACGATTGCAAATATATTAGGAAACATTAATTCTGCATCAAATCCTGCGCTTCATATGTGCTCCGGTTTTAAATTTTTAACTTTGCCGCTCTAAAAATCTTAGAATTTGGAAATAGGCAGATATTATGAGTTGGAAGTGGCTCGAGAGGTCGACTTTGGAATGTATTTAAATTCCGACTTAGGAGATATTTTGTTGCCTCAAAAATACATTGCTGAGGGAACGGAAATTGGTACTCGAATAAGGGTATTTGTATATAAAGACACGGAAGATCGCTTAATCGCAACTACCGAAGATGCGTTAGGTGAGGTTGGCGACATTGTTAGCCTGGAAGTGGTGGATAAAACGCCACATGGCGCTTTCATGCATTGGGGCCTGATCAAGGACCTATTTGTTCCAAAAAAGGAACAGCCACAGCTCTTCAATATAGGAGAGCGGCATATTGTCCGTATTTGTCTGGATTATAAGACCGACCGCCTTATTGGCACAGGAAAAATTACGGGCTTTCTTAAAAAAGATAAGGTGGACCTGAAAGAGGGGCAGGAGGTTGAAGCCCTAATCTATGCTCAAAGTGATTTAGGGTATAAGACCGTTGTAAATCAAAAATACAGTGGTCTTATTTACGCGAATGAAGTATATGATAATGTGACTATAGGAGACCAACGCAAGGCTTACGTTAAAAGAGTTCGGGAAGACGGTAAGGTGGACTTATCACTAAAAGCGGCAGGAAAGCAGGCTATTGATGCAGATATGGAGGTGATTTTAGATTTATTGAGATTGAATAATAACAAACTTCCTTATCATGATAAGTCGAGCCCCGAAGAAATTAAATATTTCTTTAAGCTCAGTAAAAAAGCATTTAAAAAAGCAGTTGGAGGCCTTTTAAAGAAAGAACTAATAAAACTTGATGAGAAAGGTATTGAAACAGTTTGAACTGGGTCGGCTGATCTTATACCTGACCATCATTTGTCTGGGACTCTATCTTTTAATCTATGTTTTTCGGATTAGTATTGTTAAAGGGCTTTTTCCAAACGAAGTAGTTGTAACTACGCAAGGTAGTTTCATTAAAGATAATCTTATAATCAGGATGGTCAATGAAGGAAGCGAGGATACAGTGATGATTTATCAAAATAGAGAAGCGATCAACTCTTTTGAGCCACAAGGTTTTGCTCGATTCTTGGTTTATCAAGACCAGCTGTTGGTTGCTGCTTTTGAGCATTTCAAAGAAGATCCGAATATTGGGAATACATATCACTTTTATCTTTCAGCAAATGCTGATTCTGTCTTTATGGACATGCGCGTAGAAGGAGCAGGAAGTGGTAAGTAATCTTATTGGTTATAGATAAGTACTTCTTTCGCAAGCCCCATGGCATTAAATCGGATACTTAGATAAGGAGATGGTGTCGTTGGCTCTTGGCCACATTCTTTCCCAGGTCCTATTTGATAGACAAAGAACTTCTGACTCCTTTTATACAACTCGTTTTTATCAGGTTTCCCCAGGAGATCTTTGACCTCGTTTTGATTTAAGGTTTTTAATGCCTCCAAATTGTTTTCAAGCGAAGCCTTGAGTCCGAGGCGTTTACCATCACATCCCGCGGGGTCTGAAATCCAGGTTTCATGGTCGAAATCCTGTAGTTTTGATTTTGAACTACAAGAGAATATCAGCGCCGTAAGAAATACGACTATTGTAGAAGAGTTTTTTAACATTTTCACTGTTGCACAAACCAACGGAATCAAGCTTTGTTTACCAAGAAAGTGATAACTTCACGCGTTATTTTTTGAAGAGCATGATTGGAAGGTTTATTAAGGTTTTTTGGTTTTTTACTTTATTCGGTGGGTTAGCCAGTCTCTTATATGTTTATGCCGGCCTCTCCCGGGAGGCTCAGATATATTTATCAGATACCAACAAGCTGTTTTCCAATAAGGAGGTTTTTTTTTATGTGGCATTAGCAATTCTGTCAGTACAGAACTTTGTGTTTTACGCACTTTCAAAAAACATAAAGTACAAAAATGAAGTGATCCAAACTTTGCTCGTCAATTGGTTTATAAGCTTTGCAGGTACCTTAAATCTTTTGTACATTATCATGGTTCATTTCATCTTTTTGACGAATAGTGGAGAGCGACTGGCCTTTAATAATTTTGGACTACTTGTCTTTATTGCATTAGCTATTGTTATTGCCTGGCTGTTGGCCCTGCCGATCCTGATCGTTAAGCAGGTAAAGAGCTCAAACCAATAATTTAGCTTATCAATTGTAAGTGGTTAATAGTCTGATAATTAAGTGGTTTCATTAGATTTCTTCGTCGAATGCAGCCTTCAATTTCATTCTTTAAAACCCTTGAAATACTATTAATTTTAGCGTTTATTCGTTACTGTTTCGAGCAAAAATAGAATTGAGTTTATGGCATTGGAAAATGTAGCTTATACCGAGGACAGTATTAAGTCGTTAGACTGGAAGGAGCATATTCGGTTACGACCGGGTATGTACATCGGTAAGCTTGGAGATGGGTCGGCCCAGGATGATGGTATTTATGTGCTGGTAAAGGAAATTATTGACAACTGTATCGATGAACATATGATGGGCCACGGTAAAACCATCGATATCAAGATTACTGATCACCGGGTTGAGGTAAGGGATTATGGAAGAGGCATACCGCTTGGAAAAGTGGTAGACTGTGTATCAAAGATCAACACAGGAGGGAAATACGATTCCGGAGCTTTCCAAAAATCGGTTGGACTAAATGGGGTAGGTACCAAAGCGGTTAATGCCCTTTCCAATTATTTTAGGGTACAATCTTTCAGAGATGGTGAAACAAAACTCGCTGAGTTCGAGCGGGGTGAAGTGACCAATGATGCTAAAGTTACAAAATCAAGTGGCCGCAATGGTACGTTAATAACCTTTGAGCCTGACGATACTGTATTTAAGAACTTCCATTTCATACCGGAGTATCTAAATGATTTGCTTTGGAACTATGCCTTTTTAAATGCAGGGCTTACCATCAATTTCAATGGGCAGAAATTCCATTCTGAGAATGGACTTAAAGACCTCCTGGAACGGAAAGCTGATCTCGAAACACTTCGCTATTCGATCGCTCATTTGAAGGGTAACGATATTGAGATTGCTTTGAGCCATTGCAACCAATATGGTGAGGAATACTATTCATTTGTAAATGGGCAATATACCACGCAGGGAGGAACTCATCTGGCAGCATTTAGAGAAGCTATTGTAAAAACGGTGCGAGACTTCTACAAAAAGGATTTTGATGCTGCAGACGTTCGTAGCAGCATTGTAGGCGCTATAGCCGTGCGGGTACAAGAGCCTGTTTTTGAATCTCAAACCAAGACCAAATTGGGCTCACAAAATGTAGCGCCTGACGGTCCAACCATGCGCACATTCGTAAATGATTTCGTAAAGAAAGAGTTCGATAACTATCTCCATAGAAACTCAGATACTGCGAATGCCCTATTGAAGCGAATTTTACAGTCGGAAAGGGAGCGTAAAGAAATAGCGGGTATTAAAAAGCTTGCAAATGAACGTGCTAAGAAAGCGAATCTCCACAATAAGAAGCTCCGCGACTGCCGTATTCATTATAACGACAATAAAGGCGATCGTAGAGATGATACTATGATCTTTATCACTGAGGGGGACTCAGCCAGTGGGTCCATTACAAAATCACGAGATGTTCAGACCCAGGCCGTATTTAGTTTGAGGGGTAAGCCGCTAAACTGTTTTAACCTGACCAAGAAAGTGGTCTATGAAAATGAGGAGTTTAACTTGTTACAGCATGCGTTGAACATTGAGGATGGGATAGAGGGGTTGCGCTATCGTAAGATTATTATAGCTACTGATGCCGATGTGGATGGTATGCACATTCGACTGCTACTTTTGACGTTCTTTTTACAATTCTTTCCTGACCTAGTGAAACATGGTCACGTATTTATCCTGGAAACACCGCTTTTTAGAGTTAGAAATAAGAAGGAAACCATTTATTGTTATTCGGAGGAGGAGCGTAGAGGCGCCATAGGAAAGTTAGGAGCAAAGCCAGAGATTACACGCTTCAAGGGTTTAGGCGAGATCTCTCCGGACGAATTCGGAAATTTTATTGGAGAAGATATCAGGCTAGAGCCTATTATTTTAAGAAAGGAAACCACCATTAACCAATTGCTTACTTTTTACATGGGTAAGAACACACCTGACCGTCAGGGCTTTATTGTGGAAAACCTACGCATAGAGAAGGATTTAGTTGAAGAAATAGCTTAATAATCTAAGTTTAGAAAACCCAGTTTCGAACCATTTATAATCCGTATTCAATACGATGGATTCCATTAAGAAAAAATCGAGGCCACCCAGAAGGACAGCCTCAACATTATATGGAATAGACGGAAAAGTAGTTAGTTGTTGACGAACTCATCAAACGTCTTGACTACGACCGGTTCTATTTTTAACTCATTTATTACTTTATTCATTTTTGGCGCCTTTTTCTGCTCAATCTTTTCATACTCTTGAATGGCGATGTCAAACTGAGATTTTAACAGGCTATAATTTGCTAATTCAGATGCTGAAGGAGATTCAAAACCACTGGCAATTTTACTAAATAGGTCAGAGATTTTTTCCCTTAATTGTGGGTCCGCGCTGCCTACATAATTGTCTCCAGTAGTAATTACGAGAGTTTCCTTGAGTTTATTAAGATCATCTAAGATAGGCTGTGCTACCTTCTGTCCTGTTTTACCGGATTTAACCACTTTTTCTGCGGTAAGTATTGTTTCATCGATACGATAGACTAAATATGCCAGTTGCTCAGACATATCATATAACTCCATTGTGGTTTTGTGAAGGGCTATCCGCTCTTCATCTGTTAATGGAGACTTAGGGTCATTGATAAGCTCTAAGGTAGTATCATACTTTGCCTTTCCTTTGGTTAGCACTACTTTGTATTTGCCTGCAGGTACTCTTGGAGATGTGAAACCTCCGAAAGCCAGGGACTTACCCTTGGCTATTTTAGGTTGTTTGATCCTGTAATTCCAAGAAACCACATTTATTCCTTTTGATTTACTTGGCGTAAGCTCAATCATGTGATTGCCATCTGCATCAAATACATCCATTTTCATTTTACCAAATGTGTGCCGCTTTTTTAGATAGTAGATAATTTTAGCGTCTGTATCAGGATTAGGACCTATGAACTCCATTTCAGTAGCGGTATTCCCAAAACTGGTTTCTTCAGAAATGATAGTAGGCTTGGTTTCAAAAAAGTGTAGATCCTCTTGAAGCACAAGTTGATTGATTTGCCTTAAGGGACTAATATCATCGATAATTATTATACCCCGCCCATGTGTTCCTAAAACCAAATCGTTGGTTTTTTCACTCAAATCAATGAAGTGGACCGCTGTCGCAGGCATATTATTGGTGAACCGATTCCAATTTTTGCCACCGTCGATTGTAATGAATAATCCGAGCTCGGTGCCCAGGTACAACAGATCAGGTTGTACATAGTCTTCTTGTATATTCCTGGCAAAACCTTTGATATCATCAGTGGCTAAAGAAGTCCAGGTCTGTCCATAATCGGACGTTTTATAAACATAAGGGTTCATATCACCCATGGTATGACCATCGAATACAGCATAGGCGGTACCTTTATCATGTATACTGGCTTCTATATGATAACACCAGGTGTTTTTTGGAAGCCCTTGTACATTGCTTACCGTATTTACCCATGACTTGCCACCATTTTGTGTTACTTGAACATTGCCGTCATCAGTACCTACCCATATTACATTCTGATCAATGGGTGACTCCACAATTGTGAAAATTGTGGTGTGATTTTCAGCGCCTGAATTGTCCTTAGATAATCCGCCTGAATCTTCCTGATTTTGCTTTTTAGGATCATTGGTAGTCAAATCCGGGGATATTTTCTCCCAGGTATCACCCATATCTTCAGACTTGTGTAGGAACTGACTGCCAATGTAAAATCTATCGGGTTGATGTTTGCTGATTGCAATTGGTGCATTCCAGTTAAACCTTAATTTTGGATCACCTTTCACCGGTAGCGGCTGTACGGTTTTAGTTCTACTTGTTTTCAGATCTATTCTCCATACATTTTGAGCGCCTTGCATTTCCGTGTAAATCAACTCCTTTGAAGGGTGCTTTAAAACTCGAAACCCATCTCCAAATCCTACGACATTCCAATCTCTACCTTCTATTCCTCCGGGTGATTTGGAGGGGCCGTACCAAGATCCGTTGTCTTGAAGCCCACCGTATATTCGATAAGGTTCATTATCATCAATACTTATATGGTAAAACTGTGATACGGGAATATTAGCTACAATTTCAAAAGTAGTTCCACCGTCCCAGGAACGATATACGCCTCCATCCGTCGCAGAATACATGCGATCAGAGTCCTTAACGTCAAAAAGTACATCATGAATGTCTGGATGCATATTTCCCAGGTTCTTGAAGGTTTTACCACCATCTCTACTTAATGAACCGAATAGGCCTCCTTTGACCACTACGTCCGGATCCCTCGGATCGACAACGATTCTGGAGAAATAGAAGGGTCTGACAACCAAGCCAAAATCATTATTTAAGTGAATCCAATTTGCCCCGGCGTCATCTGACCTGTACAATCCCTTATCTTCATCTTTTTCAGATTCAATAACTGCATACATGATCTTACTATTAGAAGGAGCAACTGCAACGGCTATGCGACCAAGTTTTCCCTCCGGGAAACCATTGTGGATTTTATTCCATGATTTTCCTCCATCGGTAGATTTGTATAAGGCGCTATTCTTCCCTCCAGAATTAAATGACCACCCGGTTCTTCTGAATTCCCACATAGAAGCATACAGAATATTGGGATCGGAGGGATCCATTATTATATCACTGCACCCGGTTTTATTGTCAATATATAGTATATTTTCCCATTTTGTTCCTCCATCTGTGGTTTTATATACGCCACGAACATCACTATCACCCCACAGCGCCCCTAACACGGCAACATACACTTCATTAGAGTTGCCGGGGTTAATTTCTATAGCGCTGATCCGCTCGGACTTTTCAAATCCTTCAATAGATTGCCAATTCACTCCTCCATCCGCAGATTTAAAGAGGCCGTCACCTGCCGATACGCTATTCCTTGTCCATACTTCTCCAGTACCTACCCAAATTGTTTTATCAGGATCGCTTGGGTCGACTGCAACCGTTCCTATAGACTGGGCATGATCATCAAATATTGGTGTAAAAGACGCGCCACCATTGGAAGATTTCCACACTCCGCCGCCAGCTGTGCCAGCATAAATAACTCTTGAATTTTCTGGATGGGCTTCAAGGTCTGTGATCCTGCCACTCATTATAGCCGGACCTATTTGGCGTGCTTTCAAATCGCCAAATAGTTCTTTACCGCTCAATGCAATGTCGGTCTGCGCTTGTACCTGAAATATAAGCAACAACGCAAATGCGTTTAGTAATGTGTATTTCATATTGATGTAATTAGATAAATAGTAACTCTCTTGAAGAGCCAGCTTCTATTTTATGATAATATTGGTTTTCTCTGTTGAGCTTATACAACGCTCTGCAGGTTTAGTTCCCCACCAGCAGTATTGTTGTAGCGTCTGGCTTTTAACAACCTACCACTCTACACTGAATTTTAATCATTCGGGAAAAGCAAAGATAGTTTCGTCAACTTCGACATTAGTTTCTATAGCATCAATCATCAACGGCTGAGACTGCCCACCTTTTACTCCTTGTGTCATTGAAAAAGGAAAGTAAAGACCATTCACCTCATCATAATCGCTAAAAACAGTTTGGCTTATTGTCCCTTTTTGAGGCCCCATTTTCACTTCTTGTTCAGCCATTAAAATAGCGCCACTATCTTTGTCGAAGAAATAGTAAATCACGTCGTCAATCTTTTCACCATCAACAGTAATTGGCTCTTTAGTCAATTTGATTTTGTGAGTGTCAGTGCCTTCAATAGTTTCCGATCCTAATAATTCAGCCGTATAACCTTTTTTGTCAAAATCATATAGATCCATAGGGAAATCATTAGAATTCAATTTCATATTAGCCGTAGTTTCATCATCGGCTTTCTCCGGCTTCATCGTCATAAAGTTAGTATTCCAAACAGTTTCACCATCAAATACTCCCTGATACATTTTCTGTCCTTGAACCACAAAACTAGTGCTCTGTCTTCCGTCTTTGAGCTGAACAATTTCTAATGGAATTTCAAGACCTTGCTGGTTTACTTTTGCCGTCATTTTTACACTTTCCAACTTACTCCATTCTTCATATCCCCCAGTGGCCTCAAAGTAATTTTTGATTATCTCATTGGCCGTTTGCGCAGAAGCCATACCAGCACCTACCATTATCAATGCAGTCAATATTTTTTTCATGATTATTTTATTTGATTTTAATTGTTTGGTTAGTGGAAATAAAACATCATTTATTACAAATAGTATTCTTTTTCTGGCAACGGTAAATAAAAGAGGTAAGCTGTATGTACGTATGTCCTAAAAATGCATTTGTTACAGACTGGCTAAATTAAAATCATATTGATAATCCTATTGTAAAGCTCCAATGGTTTTACATCAACTATTGGTTTGCCACAATCAGTTAATGTTATTTGCAACAATTAAAATAGTTAAGCTAGTCTAAGGTGATAATAAAGGGTAAACGACTTTGTTATTGCAGATAACGTGCTAAAAGTAGTTTTGGAAATTGTCTTAGTCAGATTTATTTTAACTTAATGATGTAAATGTCGGAAGAAGAAAAGAACAAAGGTCAATTGCACAAAAACGAAGATACGATTCACGATGTCATTCCGGTAAGTGGAATGTATGAAAACTGGTTTTTAGATTATGCATCTTATGTAATTCTTGAAAGAGCGGTTCCAGCTGTTGAAGATGGTTTTAAACCTGTCCAGAGAAGGATCATGCACTCTTTGAAAGAAATGGATGACGGCCGTTTCAATAAGGTAGCCAATGTCATTGGAAGTACCATGCAGTATCACCCGCACGGTGATGCGTCGATTGGTGATGCCATCGTCAACATTGGTCAAAAGGATCTACTGATAGATACCCAGGGAAACTGGGGTGATATTCGAACAGGAGACAGTGCTGCTGCACCGAGATATATTGAGGCTAGACTTTCTAAGTTCGCTCTTGATGTAGTGTACAATCCTCAAACTACAGAATGGCAGCTTTCCTATGATGGTCGAAAAAAAGAGCCGGTTACCCTGCCAGTCAAGTTTCCGTTACTTATAGCTCAGGGTGTAGAGGGTATTGCCGTGGGTTTGTCAACAAAGATCTTACCCCACAACTTTATCGAGTTGATCAAGGCGTCAATTGATATACTCAAAGGAAAGAAACCTAAGATCTACCCTGACTTCCCTACAGGAGGCATGGCTGATTTTTCTGAATATAATCAGGGCTTGCGAGGGGGTAAGATCAAGGTACGAGCCAAAATCGAGGAGTACGATAAGAAAACATTGGTTATTCGCGATATACCTTTTGCTACCACTACCTCCAGCCTTATTGATTCCATTATAAAGGCGAATGACAAGGGTAAGATAAAAATCAAGCAAGTAATAGATAATACGGCTAAGGAAGTTGAGATCCTGATCTCACTGGCTCCTGGGCAATCTCCTGATATAACCATTGATGCTTTGTACGCCTTTACGGATTGCGAAACCAGCATTTCACCCAACTCCTGCGTTATCATCGACGATAAACCTCATTTCATTTCTGTCAACGAGATCTTAAAGATCAACACGGAGCAGACAGTGGCTCTTCTCACCAGAGAGCTCGAGATAAGGAAGCATGACCTAATGGAGAAAATCCTCTTTTCTTCATTGGAGAAAATCTTCATTGAAAACCGTATTTACCGCGATATTGAAGAGTGTGAAACATGGGAAACGGTAATCGAAACCATCGACAAAGGCCTTGACTCATACAAACCTCAGTTTTACAGGGAGATTACTCAGGATGACATTGTTCGGCTTACGGAGATCAAGATCAAACGTATTTCGCGATTTGACTCTTTTAAGGCGGACGAACTGTTAAAGAAGTTAGAGGAAGACTTAAAAGAGACTGAATATAGCCTTGAACACATTACTGAGTTCGCCATTAACTACTTTACTAAACTTAGGGAGAAATATGGCAAAGGAAAAGAGCGAAAGACAGAAATAACTTCATTCGATAGCATTGATACTACAATCGTTGCCGCCAATAACCAACGGCTTTTTGTAAACAGAGCTGATGGCTTTGTAGGCTATGGGCTGAGAAAGGACGAATTCGTAACTGAATGCTCAGATATTGACGATATCATAGCTATTAGAAAGGACGGTAAAATGATGGTTTCGCGGATTTCTGAAAAAGTATTTATGGGTAAGGACATTCTTTATGCAGGTGTCTGGAAGAAAGGAGACGACCGCATGACCTATAACCTGGTTTATGTGGATGCGAAATCCGGTCGGTCTATGGCAAAGCGCTTTAATGTGACCGCCATTACACGCGATAAGGAATATGACCTCACCAAAGGGGCAAAAGGGTCCAAAGTGTATTATTTTTCGGCTAATCCAAACGGAGAAGCAGAATCCATAACTGTTAAATTAACCTCAGGCGCCAAGGCCCGTAAAAAGGTCCTTGACTTTGACTTCGCAGACCTGGATATTAAAGGCAGAGGAGCCGGGGGTAATATTTTAACCCGTTACCCGGTGAGGAAAATAGAGTTAAAATCAGAGGGGGTTTCTACGTTAAGTGGGCTTGATATCTGGTATGATGACTCTGTAGGTCGATTGAATAAGGACGGCCGCGGTAAGCATATAGGTAATTTTAATGGTGAGGATCGTATTCTGGTGGTTTACAAGGACGGTTCTTATGAGATGACTTCTTATGAGATCACGAACCGGTATGAGTTCAATAAGATTGAGTTCCTGCAAAGGTTTGATCCTGAAACTGTACTATCAGTCGTGCACTATGACGGTGAAAGCAAAAACTATTACGATAAACGATTTAAGTTAGAAACCAGTACGCTTGGTAAGCGTTTTGGTTTTATTAGTGAATCCGCAGGTTCAAAGCTGATACTGGTAACCAATCTTCATAAGCCTATGGTGGAAGTAGAGTTCACAAAAGGCAAGAGCCGCGACCGATTGAAGCATGAAATGAACCTGGAAGAGGTCATTGATATAAAGGGCTGGAGGGCCATCGGCAATAAGCTATTGCCATACAATATAAAGAAAGTAAGGTTTTTGGGTGGTAAAAAGTTGGAATTGACGGAACCCTTACCGGAAATTGAAGAACCGGTTAAAAAAGATTTTACATCTTCTAATCAAACGCAGAAGAGGATCAACAAAGATAAGTCTACTTTTGAAGAGAAAAACGACAAAGACAAGGGTGATGGTTCGTTTGGCGTAGGTCAAACTATAGAGTTAGATTTCTAATGAATAAGGCGCTGCTGGAATACTTAGGGCAGTATATTTCTGATGGTAAAAAGAAAATCATCGATGAGGTTTTGGATAAGCGCACCCGGTATCTTACCGTGGTGCTCGAAGATATTTATCACTCTCAAAACGCCAGCGCCGTTATTCGCTCCTGTGATTGCTTTGGTGTACAGGACTTGTATGTCATTGAGAATAAACATGAATATAAGGTCAACCCACGCGTGGTACATGGCGCATCTAAATGGGTGGATATTATTTCATACAGCGATCATATTGACAATTCGACGAAATGCTTTACTGATCTTAAACAAAAAGGATATAAACTTATAGGTACTGTTCCTGATCAGAGCGCTACTAATATTAATGATCTTGAAACATCCGAACCTATAGCCCTGATCTTTGGAACGGAAAAAGAAGGTTTGTCCATGCAGGCTAAAGAGTATTGTGATAATTTTGTAACTGTACCGATGTACGGCTTCACAGAAAGTTTCAATATATCGGTAAGAGCGGCGTTAAGCATGAATATTTTATCAGAGAAAATATTCAACTCGAAAGCGTCATGGATGTTATCTGCAAAAGAGAAAGAAGCGCTCAAACTGTTATGGTTTCGAAAAATAGTTCACCGCTCCGATCTGTTAGAAAAAGATTTTTTGAAATCTGGAAATTATTTGAGCTAATCTGCGTTTAAAATGTTGTGAATTTTCCAACCTCTAACTAGTTTAATCGTGTAATAAGATTTGCGTCTGAAAAGGAAACCCTTTTATGATATTTAATACTTTATAACGAGATAAGTAGCAGCGCTTTGAAATTATTCCTTTTCCTATTCTTTTCAACCTTCTCTACGGTAACTGTTATCGCGCAGTCCACCATTATTACTGGTGAAGTTACTGACGCCAGCAGCGGTGATCCCGTACCCTTTGCTAATATCATTTTCCAGGGTACTACCATTGGAACTACAACCGATTTTGATGGGAACTTTAAACTTGAGTCGGATAATCCAACCGATTCTGTAACAGCCAGTTATGTTGGTTACATAACACGTTCCAAGGTTGTGAAAAAAGGAAGTAAACAGGTAATAAACTTCCAATTAGTTGAGAATGTAATTAGCCTGGATGAGGTAATATTTGTAGCCGGAGAGAACCCAGCTTTTGAAATATTGAGGAAGGTAGTAGACAACAAGAAACGGAACAACAAAAAGTCGCTGGAAGCCTATCAGTACGAGACATATACTAAAATTGAAGTTGATGTAGATAACATTACCGATCGCTTTAGAAAAAAGAAATTGGTAAAGAAAATAACACAAGTACTAGATAGTGTGGAGCGGATCGCTGGTGAGGACGGAAGACCAATTTTACCCATTTTTATTTCTGAATCGTTATCGGAGTATCATTTCCGAAATAATCCTAAACTTCAGCATGAGCGAATCTTAAAATCAAAGGTGACGGGAGTGGGAATTGATGACGGTACTGTAGTTTCGCAATTTATCGGATCATCATTTCAGGAATATAACTTTTATCAAAACTGGTTGAATATAGTAGGTAAAGAATTTATATCCCCTATAGCGGATGGCTGGAAGCTCTATTATGATTATGACTTGACGGATAGCGCGGAAGTTGACGGTCATTACTGTTACAGGTTAGACTTCTTTCCCCGTAGTGAACAGGACTTAGCGTTTAAAGGTACGATGTGGGTGACCAAAAAGGAATATGCATTGCGTCAGATTGACGCCACGGTCACTGCTACTGCTAACTTGAACTTTGTTGAGAAGATAAAAATACAGCAAGAGTTAGAGCCAAGTAGTGCCGGTCCTTGGATACCGTCAAAAAATAGGATCTTAATAGATATTGGAGAAGTGGCGGATAATATGGCCGGGGTATTAGCTAAGTTTTATACCTCCAATAAGAATGTAGTGGTAAACCAGCCTAAAGATCAGAAATTCTACATGCGCCCGATTGAGGTGGCCGAAGATTTTAAAATTGGCAGCGATGATACCTACTGGAATAGTCATCGCCATGAGCCATTAAGTCCGACGGAACTTAGCGTTTATCAAATGATAGATACGCTCAGAAACATTCCAGTTGTCAAAACCTACACTGAAATATTTAAAGTCATCGTAAATGGTTACAAGACCGTTGGTAAATTTGATTTTGGACCTTATTTATCAGCTTATGCGAATAATAATATAGAAGGGAATCGCTTGCAGGCTGGTTTTAGAACCAATATTGATTTCAGTGATAAGTGGATAATCGGAGGCCGTGTAGCTTACGGCTTTAAGGATGAAAAATGGAAGTATAATGGCTTTATTACACACATTCCCGATAGAAAGCGCTGGACGACATTAACTGCTTCCTATACTTATGACCTTGATCAGGTAGGTCTTACCCGTGAAGATTTGATTGGGAACAGTGTGTTCTTGGCGGCTACTAGATTTGGCGATTTAACACGACCGTACTATTACCACCAGGCAAAATTTACAGCAAGAAGGGAACTGTTTCGAGGCTTTACCCAAGAGATAAGTATGCGACACTTCGATTTTGAACCTGCCTATGGGTTTGCCTACACCCCTAATCCGGGAAGTGATACACCCGTGCTAACGGACTTTACGACTACTGAAGCGACTGTGGAAGCACGATACGCTCGGGATGAGATATTTGTTCAAAATGATAACCAACGTATAAGCCTGGGCACCTTAAAATGGCCAATTTTTACAGTACGTTATACCAGGGGTTTAAGAAACGTACTTGGGGGCGATTTTGACTATAATAAAATCACGTTCAATGCGGAAAAAGATATTAAGATGGGTTTTTTTGGCACCTCAAATGTCTCACTTACCGCAGGTCATGTATTTGAAACGGTGCCATATCCAATACTTAGAGCACATATTGGTAATGAATCCACCTTTTATACTACCGCCGCATTTAACCTAATGAATTTTGGAGAGTTTGTAAGTGATACTTATGCACAAGTACAGTATTACCACTACTTCCAGGGGTTTATTCTTAACCGAATTCCGCTAATGAAAAAACTGAAGTGGCGATTATTAGCTACAGCTAATATTTTATATGGAGATCTTTCTCAGGATAACCAGGATATTATCGTGCAAACGGAAGATCCAATTGGCGTGCTTTCCAGCGATCCATATGTGGAGGTGGGGTACGGTATTGAAAACATCTTTAAGATCATTCGCGTAGACTTCCTACATCGCTTGACCTATCTCGACCGTCCTGATGTGGACAAGTTTGGGGTTAAGGTGAGTTTTCAGTTTATTCTGTAAAGTCATTTCCAGCATAAAAAATAGAGTTAGTTCCTCCTTGTCCAATACCCGTGTCTGCACTGTAAAATAGATTCTTGGAGAGAGTTGATCTCCACAACGATATTCTAACAATTGCAAAACATCCCTACAATATAAACATGCCAATGCTATTCTCAATAACTTTGTATACCATGTTTAATAAAACTTCATTTTCTGTTATTTCAAGTTTTTCTTCAAGATTAGGAGTGCTTTTGAGCGTCCTGGTTCTTTTTAATTGCGTTCCCCGGTCGGATCATCCTTTTTTGGAAGAAGACCAGACCAACCCCCAAGAAGTATTGGAATATTTGAACGACGTACTACGGGTAGATCCGGATAATAATAATGCACTATATCAAAAAGCACAAATTCAGATTAAGCAAAAGGACTGGGAAGCCGCGTTGTTAACCATCGATAAGGCGCTTAAAATAGACTTTACCAATAATGATTATTTTTTTCTCAGGGGTAAAATTACCGCTCAACTTGGGAAGTACGACGAATCCGTTAGGTCCTTTAACCAGGCGGAGACCTTGGGCAATAAAAGTCATGAACTTTACAAGCTCTTATCCAGAAGTTATTTAGCGCTTGATCAACCTTCGGAGTCACGAGAAGTGGTAAATCGTTTACTCAAATTAGATGATGGCGATGAAGCCCATATACTTGCTGGAGAGACTTTGCTTGCACTGAATGATAGTGCGGCCGCCTTCTCACAGTTTAACACAGCTATAAATATTAATAAAACTAATGAAAAGGCGCTTTATGGAATCAAACAGATCCATTTAGGAAGAGGTGAACTTGTTAAGGCGGAGACAATTTTAGATGAGTTGATGGCCTCAGACCCTTCAAGGGCTTCTTTTATTTTGGAGAAAGTGGATTTATTAAAAAATCGAGAGTCAATGGATACTGCCAAAATGTTGATCAAGATTGTTTTTCAACGAGATAGCTCTGATCAGATTATAACCGAACTGGCTAGGCTTGAATATCTAAGTGGCAACTATGACTCCACACTGTTTTACCTTGAGAAACTTAAAAACAAAAACAATACGAGTGTCTTACTATTAAACGCTCGAGCATTGGACAAAAACAGGGATTATGTAAAATCAAGAGCTGTTTATGAATCAATTCTGTTGCAAGACTCTACCAATAATATCGCGCAGAGCGAACTGGCTGCTTTAAAAGGAAAAATGGCATATTTGCAGCGAACTGCCAGGAAGCGGACGACGTTGGATTCCATCAGGAACAGCCCTCCGCCGGTATTGAATAGAAGAGAACTTGTGAATTGAATTGTACATGATAAAAATAACACTTCCTGACGGATCAATAAGGGAATATAATAAGGGAGTAACCAGCCATGACATTGCTTTGAGTATTAGTGAGGGTTTGGCGCGAAACGTATTATCAGCTAAAGTTAATGGCGAAGTTTGGGATTCGAATCGTCCCATTTTTGAGGATTCGGTTGTCCAGTTATTAACCTGGAATGATGAAGATGGTAAAGCTACCTTTTGGCACTCTTCGGCTCACCTCTTGGCCGAAGCTTTAGAGACGTTGTATCCTGGAACCAAATTCGGCATTGGCCCGGCTATTGATAATGGTTTTTACTATGACATTGACCTGGGTGATCGTGAATTTGGTGGGGATGACCTGGCTCAGGTCGAAAAAAAGATGCTTGAACTCGCTCGTCAGAAAAATGTATACGTTCGATCAAAGATATCTAAGCAGGATGCTATTTCTTATTTTGAAGAAAAAGGTGATAAATATAAAGTAGAGCTAATTCAGGATTTAGATGACGGTAGCATTACCTTATACAAGCAGGGTAACTTTACTGACCTTTGTCGTGGACCGCATATTCCCCATACCGGCCTTATCAAGGCTATAAAGTTATTGAATGTCGCTGGGGCGTATTGGCGTGGTGATGAAAAAAGAAAGCAGCTGACTCGGGTTTACGGCGTGTCATTTCCAAAGCAGAAAGAATTAACCGAACACCTTGAGCGCTTGGAAGAAGCAAAAAAGAGAGATCATAGAAAGCTGGGAAAAGAATTGGACCTTTTTACATTTTCTGAGAAAGTAGGGATGGGCCTACCGCTATGGCTTCCCAAAGGTACAATACTTAGGGAGCGCTTAGAGAATTTCATGCGTAGAGCACAGATAAAAGCAGGATATGATCCTGTAGTTACTCCGCATATTGGTAGTAAAGAGCTTTATGTGACTTCCGGGCACTATGAAAAATATGGAGCAGATTCATTTCAGCCCATAACCACACCACACGAAGGTGAAGAGTTTCTACTGAAGCCAATGAATTGTCCCCATCACTGCGAAATTTACAAGTCGCGTCCTCGGTCTTATAAAGAAATGCCCGTTCGTTATGCAGAATTTGGCGCCGTATATCGCTATGAACAAAGCGGAGAGCTGCATGGATTAACACGTGTTCGTGGTTTTACTCAAGACGATGCTCACATCTTCTGCCGGCCAGATCAGGTGAAAGAAGAGTTCATTAACGTCATTGATCTTGTGCTCTACGTTTTTAATGCCCTTGGGTTTGAGGACTATACCGCACAGGTTTCACTTCGAGATCCTGAAAACAGGGAGAATTATATTGGTGCTGACGAGCTATGGGACAGAGCAGAGCGTGAAATTCAAGAAGCTGCCGATGAAAGAGCCCTGAAAACAGTTACTGAGCTAGGAGAAGCGGCATTCTATGGTCCGAAACTTGATTTTATGGTTAAGGATGCCTTGGGAAGAAGCTGGCAGCTTGGGACCATACAGGTGGACTACACACTTCCTGAACGCTTCGAACTGGAATATACGGGGGCTGATAATCAAAAACATCGGCCAGTAATGATCCATCGTGCACCTTTTGGGTCCATGGAACGATTCGTAGCTGTTCTTATAGAACATTGTGGTGGCAATTTTCCGTTGTGGTTAGCTCCGGATCAGATAGCCGTATTACCGATATCAGAAAAGTACGAAGATTATGCGCAGCGCGTGCTTATGACCCTTAGCGAGCAGGATATTCGCGGGTTAATTGATAATCGTGACGAAAAGATAGGAAGGAAGATCAGGGATGCCGAAGTTCAGAAGGTGCCGTATATGCTTATTTTAGGTGAAAAAGAGCAGGTTAATGGTGAGGTTTCTGTTCGAAAGCACGGTTCAGGCGACCTTGGATCGTTGAAGTTAGATGCGTTTATCAAACAATTTCGGGAAGAGATAAAAATATAACAGCGATTGCTTTTTTCAGTGTCTTTTGATAATCCAAAATATATACTCATATTTGCAGTCCTATCCGCTTGAGGCGGATTTTTTTCTGTTTATAAACTAAATAAAGGAGGTAGTAATTAGCAAACAACGATTTCAGAGAAGGGGCTTCCGCGGGCGTGTGGAGGAACCTTACAAGGTAAACGAAAAAATACTGGCCGAGAAAGTTCGTGTGGTTGGAGACAATGTAGAGGTAGATGTTTATCCAACAATTCAAGCTATAAAAATGGCAAAAGAACAGAATCTTGACTTGGTAGAAATTTCGCCAAAAGCTGATCCGCCTGTTTGCAAAATTATTGATTATTCAAAATTTAAATACGAACAGAAAAAGAAGCAGAAAGAAATAAAGGCCAAAGCCCAGAAGACGGTAATAAAGGAAATACGCTTTGGGCCTAATACGGAGGAGCATGATTTTAACTTTAAATTGAAACATGCGGTAAACTTTCTGGAAGATGGGTCAAAAGTTAAGGCTTATGTTCACTTCGTAGGAAGGACTATTGTATTTAAGGAAAGAGGGGAGATACTTTTACTGAAGTTTGCTCAAGCGCTTGAAGAGCATGCAAAGGTGGAGCAGCTTCCCAAATTAGAGGGTAAACGGATGATCATGTATTTATCACCCAAACCCGGAAAGAAAAAGTAGAACAGATCGATCAAATAGATATAAAATGCCGAAGGTAAAAACTAAATCAGGAGCAAAAAAAAGGTTTAAGCTCACAGGTACTGGCAAGATTAAGAGAAAGCACGCTTTCAAAAGCCATATTCTGACTAAAAAAGAGACTAAACAAAAAAGAGCTCTTACAAAAATGACTACGGTTCATAAAGCTGATGAACCCAATATAAAATCAATGCTTAGAATTTAAGTATTGGATTAGGTTAAATGTATCACCAGGTTAAATGGCTTTAAGTATTCGCTAATCCCGGGACGCCATTAACCAAAAACAAGAAAAATGCCAAGATCAGTAAATCATGTAGCCTCAAAGGCTAGAAGAAAAAAAATCCTAAAAGTAGCCAAAGGTTACTGGGGAAGAAGAAGTAATGTTTGGACGGTAGCTAAAAATGCCGTCGAAAAAGGTTGGACTTACGCCTATCGTGACCGAAAAGCTAAGAAGAGAGATTTCAGAAAACTTTGGATCCAAAGAATTAATGCCGGGGCCAGAATGCACGGTATGTCTTACTCTCAATTTATGGGTAACATCAAAAAATCAAATATCGATCTTAACAGGAAAGTATTAGCTGACTTAGCGATGAATCACCCCAAAGCTTTCGAGGCAGTTATTAAGAAATTAAAATAAGTTAACTACATTGATCTGTTGAAAGCCTCTCCCAACCTTGGGAGAGGCTTTTTTTATGGCCGATTAAGACTAAAGTCGTTCGTTCTTTGCCTTGAGCGATGAACGAATGAAAAATATCCATATATTTACTTTCTACGCCAAATTAATAATCAGGTACATTGAGCGCGCCAGACTTTAAGAAATTCTTTTGTACGTTACTTCAGATTTCGCCAATCTATTATGGAGCCAGGGATTTGGTGCAAAATAAGTGGATTTGGAGAAGTTCTGTTACCGAGGATGGGGATTCCTTAACCGGTCATTCTATGGAAGTGCTAGAAACCATTGAACAAGATGAAGATTTGGAATTGGAAATGCTTGTTCATGAGGATGACCTTACGGAGTTTAAACAGAAAATTGCTAAGGTAAAAACCTGTGAAACAGACGAGCCTATTGAATCTGTGTTTCGATTAAAGAAAGCCGATCGTAGTTTCATTTGGATGCGTTCAACACACAAGGTTTATGAGCGGGACGCAAACAATATTCCAGCCAAGGCCGCCGTTATTATAGAGGATATTTCCGATGGAATAGAACTGCAGGAACAACTGGAGGACTTTGTAGGAAGGTTAGAAGCCATATCATTTAAGAACTCTCACGAGGTAAGAGCGCCAGTAGCTTCAATTTTAGGACTTGTTGACCTTTTAAGAAGACAAGGTAGCTTACTAGGATATGACAAAGTGTTAATAGAGCATCTCTATAAGTCTGTTAAAAAGCTTGATAGTATAATCAGTGATATTACAGGTCTTACCTGAGGAAACCTAGTGAGAATAGGTCCTTAGTCTAACCGCATTCAGCCCTAAAGGCGGACCGCTACGAAGTTTTTATTTGTTAACGCGCTTTAATTCTTCAAAGAAGGGAAACAGCACGGCACAGCCATTCGTAATGTGCTCAAATCATAACTTATGAATTTCACGCTACTTATTTTGATTTTCTCGTTGCAGCTCTGAGCTCAAAATTAGATTATGATTTATCAGAATGATAAAAATGGTACGGCAATAAGTGGTGACATCGAAGCGTTAAGGCAAGTTGTTCGAAATGGTAAGGAAATAAGGATAGGCTGGGGCTTTCAGCATCATGAAGAAAAGAAATAAGCGTTGAACATGTAGCGGACGCTTCCTTCTTGGCCATTCAAAGCGACTCCATGGTTGTGCATGCTCAAATTCGGCTAATAACAGACCAAACTCTCGACTTTAATAATGGTACAATTGAATTAAAAGAAAACCTGGAATGGTTACTTATTGGTGAAAAAAATTGGAAAATGAACCGAATGACCAGGTACATAATAACAGGTGAAATCATCAATCATAAACTTTCTCAAAATAGATTTATGTGGTTTGTCAAACAATGAGTGCACAGTCGCAACCAATTAACCCGGATATTCTTTTATCTTGAAGAATAACAAACCAGTTTTCTAACCAATTAATGAATCCTTTTTATTCGCTTCTTAATGATCTTTTTGTTTTTACAAGGGCTTCTCATAACTTAAGTCGCGCATTCAGCCGTAGAAATGAAGATCATACACGTTCAAAAGGGGGAAATAATTCAGAGAAAAGGTGACAGAAACACTAAGGTTTACCATGTTCAAGAAGGGCTACTAAGAAGTTACACCATAGACGAGAAAGGCAAGGAACATATTTTTATGTTTTCTCCGGAGGGATGGACAACGGCTGACAGTTTCAAGCCTGAAGTTCCTTGCGACCTTTATATCGATGCTTTGGAGGATTCGATAGTAGTTGTAATTTCAAAAGACCTAAAAAGAGAAAAATACCGCGTAGCTCCTCTTATTAAGAGGATATCAGTTTTGCAGAAAAGGGTTATAATGCTTATGAGCGCTTCGGCCATTGAGCGTTACGAGCACTTTGAGGAGACATATCCTGATATTATTCAAAGGGTATCTCAAAAAATGATAGCGTCTTACTTAGGTATAACTCCTGAGGCGCTTAGTAAAATAAAAGGGAAAAGAGTTAGACAAAAGTAGTCGTTTGCGCCTTGCATTAGTTGTCTTGAAACTTACAACCACAAGTAGTTTGAAGGTGGTATTAATAAGTATGATATAAATTGGAACCGTTACACGACACAATTAGACAAATGATCAATATTTCAGAAAGTGAAATGGAAGGCTTTCTGAAGAACTGCTTGATAAAACGGTTTAAAAAAAAGGAGCTTCTTAGTTACCCCAACTCAATCCCAAATGAAGTCTTTTTTATTAACTCAGGCCTCATAAGAGTTTGTCTTACGGATAATAGTGGAACCGAACATACCATCCATTTTGCTCTTGAGAATCAATTTATTTGCGACTATTCGGCTTTCATAAGAAAAGAACCATCAATCTATGCACTAGAAACCTTGGAAGATACCCAGGTAGTCATATTACCAAGAAAGTCTATTGAATGGGGATATGAGAACATGTCTGAAGGAAACAAAATGGGCAGATTAATAGCCGAGTTTTACTTTATTTATCAAGACGATCGCATTAAAAATCGGTACATCAGGACTCCAAAGGAAATATATGACTCAATCACGGACGTATTTCCTAATATCCACAACCGTGTTCCACAACATATGATTGCCTCATATCTGGGAATAACTCCTATTCATCTTAGCCGGTTAAAAAAGTTGGATTTCGGAAAATCATAAACATATGTTATCGTTTGAATAACTTCCTTCAGTTGATCTTTAAAGTATGAAAAGATCGATATTCACACTGTTAACGGTATTGTTGCTTAATGGATGTTACTCTCATAAAAAGGCTTTAGAACTCGGTATTCCTTATAATCAACAGATCAATTGGCCTACAGCTTATCAATTGGATAAAACGGAATTTTACATTCATAATAGGATTGATATTAATACCTCTCCTGAAATTGTCTGGAACATTTTAATACAAGCCGAGAAATGGCCTGATTGGTATACAGGTATGAGTCAGGTAAGTGTAGTGAATGCTGAAGACGGTATCTTAAGGTCAAATTCAAAAATGGAATTCAATACCATGGAGCGAAACTTCCAGGGAACAATCAAAGAATTCAAACCTTATGAAAGATTGGCTTGGGAGACGGTTAACGAAAAACTAAACGCTTACCATGCCTGGTTAATTGTTCCAACTGAAAAGGGGTGCCGAGTGATAACGGATGAATCTCAATATGGCAAACTTGCTAGGCTTCAAACCACTTTTGTACCAAACAAGCTTAAGAAGCTTCATGATATTTGGTTGGAAAAGTTAAAAGAAAAAGCTGAAGCGGAGAATCAATAGTTATGATGAAACTAAAGCAAAAAGAGCTATTCAGAAACAAATATGGTTCTTGGGCCGTAATTACCGGCGCTTCTTCAGGGATAGGACGGGAATTGAGCATTCGAGTGGCGGAAACTGGCATTCATGTAGTCATCATAGGTAGAAATCGGGCAAGTCTGGAAGACCTGAAGTTTAAAATTCAAAAAACATATTCTGTCGATGTTGAAATCATTGTAGCTGATCTTTCAGAAGACGGCGTTAATAAGGTAATTGAATTTACAGCAAATAAGAAAGTAGGGCTACTTATTGCATCAGCCGGATTTGGGACCTCGGGTAATTTCCTGCTGAACTCTGTTCACGAAGAAGTAAACATGCTACAAGTAAATTGTCAGGCGCTATTGGAGCTAACCCATCATTTTGCTCAAGTCTTTGTAAACAAGGGACGCGGCGGTATTATTCTCTTAAGCTCCATTGTGGCATTTCAAGGAGTACCTTTTTCTGCTAATTATGCCGCCACAAAAGCTTATGTCCAGTCACTGGCTGAAGCTCTTCATGAGGAACTAAAACAACACAACGTGAATGTACTTTCGGCGGCTCCTGGGCCTGTCAATTCCGGCTTTTCGGCAAGAGCAAATATGAAAATGGGTAACACCTTGAATCCCAAAGATATCAGCTTACCGATACTAAAAGCACTTGGAAAAAAGACGACTGTTTTACCCGGGTATCTGACGAAGTTATTGGTGTATTCGTTGAGGACTGTTCCCAGGTGGGGAAAAGTCAAAATAATGAAAAAGGTAATGGGCGATATGACAAAACATCAGAGAGAACTATAGAAAAATATTTGTAAATTCTTATCTAAAACCATACAGTGAATTGGGTGATTTAAAAAAATATCTAAAAGCATCGGGATAGTAGAACTTCATTAATTAAATGGAGTGTAAAAGCGCTTAGAACAAAACAAGCAGACTTATTTTAGGCTATTGGTCTCGAATGGTTTCATATTTGGCAAGAATGGGAATTATACCCACTTAATACTGTTCAGGATTATTTTAGCAGACTCAGAAATAAATGAATGGAAAATCAACTGCCCTGTATACTGAGCGATTACAGCTTGATTCCCCGAGCGCTGGCGATGCAGATATCGTCCTTAAACTTTTAATTCAGAAGAGTAGCTTCAATTTATTGGAGATAGAAAAGGTCGGACGCTAATTGTGGTGCAAAGATACATTGAGGCCGTAGTAAAAGATAAAAGATAGCGTACAGGGTAGTACGATTGAAGGAAAATAATATGCTAATAGGTCTAGTTACCTTCATTAAAAAGGATTATCTCAGTTCCTAAGATATCGGTTTCGCCTTTTTACCCGATTACATCATAAAAGGATATGCATTAGAAGCCTCGAAGACTGTGTTAGATTTCGTAATCGCGGCTTACAGTCTTTCAGAGATTTTTGCGGTTACCGTTCCGGAAAATGTACCGTTTATGCGCCTATTAAAACGATTAGGGCTGGTCTATAAAGAAGAGATAGAAGTAGGAAATCAAAGGTTAAGCCTTTATAACCTTCGGTTTCTTTAATTTAAAATTTTGCAACACCTTTCAATTAGTACTGCTAAGATTGTGTTAGATTACGTGGTTATTATCTTACCTAAAACCACATGCCACACTTTGTAATTGACTGCTCTGAAAACATTCTAAGCTTAAGATCACCTGAAGACCTTATACAACAAGTTTATGATACCGCTGATTCGATAAATCTCTTTGATGCGGGGGATGTCAAGGTGAGAATCAATCCGTTCAAATTCTATACGGTTGGAAACTCCAAGAATGATTTCATCCACATTTTTGCAAACATAATGGAAGGCAGAACAACGGAGCAAAAGCGCAATTTATCCAACAAAATAATAACTCAATTGAAGCAGATGTTTCCCGATGTGCCTGTTATTTCTATGAACATAAGGGATTTTGAAAAGTCCACCTATTGCAATAAATCAATGGTTTGATAACCATGCTTACTGCAGGTCATGGAGCTGAAAAAAGATCTTGAAGATCATAATTTCTCAAGAATAGCCCTTTGGTCGTTACAGTCTTGTCTTTCTTTAAGATAATATAACCAAAACGTAACATCTTAAGTGTTCAAAATTTGATTGCTTTACAGATCTGTTGAAAAAATGATTTGTAACTTAAAACCGGTATGTCAGAAAACAATACTATCGTATTAACGGGCTATCGAGACCTAAAAAATAAGGTATCTGCTGAGGCTTCAAAGTCTTTACGAGAGTCATTGCAGCGATTTGGGGACAACGTAGTGTTTGGCTACAAGTATTGTCCGGATCTTGAAAAAGATCCCCTGGCAATAAATGCAGCTAAAGGTGTGGTTTCCGCAGAATATCAAGGTAAGTCGGAAGAACTCTATCAGGTCATTTCAGGTCGGGAGGAAGACTATACCCGGGAATTTGTATTCAAGTCTGCTGAAGAACTTGGCATCTCTATGCCTCAATTCGAAAAAGACTTTGATGATAAAGGAACTGAAGTCAGAGTTTTTCAAGACATTGAAGATTCAAAAAAAAGCGGCTTAATTGTATTTCCCGGACTTACCATAGACGGAGCGCCCTACAACGGAGCCTGGGATGATAATTCACTCTTTGAGGCTATTAAGAAACGTGGAGGTAAGCAAGTTGAAATGGCAATTGAAAGTTTCTTTGCCTGGGGAGCTTCCGCTGCGGCTGTCTTAATCATAGCTACTTTTGCAGCTCTAATCATGGTTAATATGGGTTACCATGAGCTATACGAGCGCTGGAGACATATCAAATCCGGTCTGCTATTCAGTGATGCCAATATCATTCTTTCATTGGAAGTTTGGATCAACGATTTCTTAATGGCCATATTCTTTTTGATGATTGGTCTTGAAATAAAAAAGGAGGTACTGGATGGCGAGCTTTCGGATATGAAAAGGGCTGCTATGCCTGTTATTGGAGCTGTTGGAGGTATGTTAGTTCCGGCGCTGTTATATGTAGCCACTAACGTTGGAGCGCCTACTATGAATGGTTGGGGAGTACCTATGGCTACAGATATAGCATTTACACTTGGGCTGATGGCTCTTCTTGGTAGTCGCGTACCGATCTCGCTTAAAATATTCATCTCCGCGTTGGCAGTAGCGGATGATTTGGGAGCGATAGTGGTTATTGCGCTTTTCTACGGACATGGATTTCACTTGATACCATTTATTGGAGCGCTGATTATAGTAGCTTTAATGATATTCTTAAATAGGCGAAAAGTATATGCGATATATGTTTATGTAAGCTTAGGCCTCCTCCTGTGGTTTTTCATATTCGAGAGTGGTTTGCATGCCACGCTGGCCGGAGTTATTACGGCCATACTGATTCCAAATAGGGGTAAGGCAGACCTACCACTCATCGCACAACAAACAGCAATCATATTTAACCGTGAAGTCGCAAAGGTTCAGGATATCGATAACGAACAGCAGCATATTGGCCATGGCTCACTTCAAGTGCTGCGAAGCGCCATTGAGAGACTCAGGGAACCAAGTGATTATCTTATGCACTCATTAGAAAAAGTGGTTAACTTTTCAATACTTCCACTTTTTGCGTTTTTCAATACGGGGATATTGCTGGGGGGTACTGATCTAAATCTCGGAGCGCCGGTAAGCGTAGGTATTTTGCTTGGCCTTGTTGTTGGTAAACCTTTAGGAATAGTCGGTGCATGCTGGATAGCGTCAAAACTTAAAATTGCTCAGTTGTCGTCTGAAATAAATTGGAAACAGCTGATTGGAGCGTCCTGTTTGGCAGGTGTGGGGTTCACCATGTCAATAGTAGTGGCTTCCAGTGCATTTAAAGATGATTTATTGACAGCATCTAAGGTGAGTATCTTAATAGCTTCTACACTTTCAGCGCTAATAGGACTGTTCATATTAAATCTTGTCACCAAAAAGTAGACTCAAATCATCTGCAGTGTCCAATATAACGTTAACGTATGCAATAACTGATCTAAGCCTAGTATTGGAAAAAAACGTCTTGGAATATCCTTATATCGGTCGGCAAGTTTACTTGTAAAAAAGTCAGTGATACCGTGAAGCAGACCATTTACGGCCACAAAGAATATCAGGTCTTCCAGTGAAATAAGAAATGCGGAAAAGGCTAGTAACACTCCGGTGTAGGTGAGAACATGTAACAGAAGCCATTTGAGGCTTTTGCTCTTATTAAGAGCCATATTAGAAGTTTGTAAACCGAAGTCTCCAATCCAGTGAGCTAAAAGGAGTAAGCTGAAAGTCATAGAGAAAAGATATAGAGTAAGCTACTGCAAACCAAATTATTGACAAATGATCAGATGCTAAAAACAAGATATTGAAATGAAATACTGATTTTATACACACATTGTATTCCCACATATTGCGTGGGAGCTGAAGAATTAGCGCTGCCGATACAATCTAGTCAGGCTTAACAAAGCAATGCCTACTTCATGCTAATAGAATTTCTAAATACGCTAAACAAAAATATTGAGGAGATCTTGTCTGCATATGAAATAATATCTCCTAATCAGCAAATCAAAATAGATTATAACTATAAGTGTAAAAATGCTATCTCTTATCTTACAGAAGACCTCAATGGGAGGACAGCATGACGAGATATAACTCAAATGATAACCAAATGACGTATGGAGAATTTTGATTTAATTGTTGTCGGCTCTGGGCCGGCAGGCGAAAAGGCTGCGGTAAAGGCGGCTTACTTTGGCTATAAAGTGGCGTTAATCGAAAAATATGAGAAGTTTGGCGGAGCAGGTGTCCAGACGGGTACGCTTCCATCAAAGACTCTGAAAGAGACTGCCTTGTACTTGTCTGGTATTTATCAGAAAGGTGTTTTTGGTGTAGACAAAGCCCTGGGACGTGAGACTGGAGTTCATGACTTCCTGTATCGCAAGGATGTAGTCACAGAGCAGATGCATAAGATAGTCAGGTACAATCTTGAGAAGCACAAAGTAAAAGTATTTACCGGGACCGCCGAGTTACTCAATACTATTCAGGTTAAGATTAATGGTGACCTGGAACAGACCATCGAAGGAAAAAAAATTATTATTGCAACAGGTTCTTATCCCTACCATCCTCCACAGATTCCGTTTGATAATTACAGAATTCACGACTCCGATACGATCTTAAACATTAAGCGTTTTCCAAAGTCAATTTGTATAGTAGGGGCCGGTGTTATCGGATGTGAATACGCCACCATATTCGCGGCAATGGGTGTCAAGACCTTTATAGTTAACGACCGTGATAAGATCCTCGGTTTTCTGGATGAGGCCGTATCCGACGCGCTAGTGGAGCAAATGAAGAAAAATAATGTTAATATCCTTTTTAATAATTCTGTAGAAGACATTCAATGCCCGGAGGACGACGAACATCTGATCGCAATAAGTTTAAAAACAGGCGAAACGTTAAAAGTAGATATGTTCTTATTTGCTGCGGGTCGTAGTGGTCAGCTCAAAGGCCTGAATTGCGAAGGCGTAGGACTTGAAATAGGCAAGCGTGAGACTCTTATTGTAAATGACAAGTTCCAGACCAATATTTCCAACATTTATGCCGTAGGAGATGTCATTGGGTTTCCGGCTTTGGCCAGCACGAGTATGGAACAGGGGCGCATAGCTGTTACCCATATGTTTGATACCGAAGATATGGATTCACTTGCAGATACTTTTCCACACGGCATCTATACCATACCGGAAGTATCTATGGTTGGACTTACGGATTAAGAAGCTAAGGATGCTGAACTTAGTTATGGTGTGGGCATTAGCTACTACCGCGATACTGCTCGTGGTATGATCATGGGTGATCAGGATAATGGCTTTCTTAAGCTTATTTTTGATCGAAAGACGAAAGTCATCAAAGGAGTACACATTATAGGGTACCAGGCAACAGAGTTGATCCACTACGGCATGCAGTTGGTAAGAGAGGAAAAGACACTTGATTCATTAATAGCTACTGTATTCAACTACCCAACTTTACATGATCTTTACAAATATGCCAGTTATGACGGACTCGGCAGCCTCTCAGGCAAAAAGGTAAAAAAGGCAGGAGAGTTACTATAAGTACAAGGTAGGGGAGTTACCGAGCCGACTGTAGCATTTGATGGTTTCCTGAAAAAAGCAGTAGATATTATGACATATGACATAAATAAATTCTCAGTATGAATAACTTTCCAGGGTCGGTACTTGACAGTATATCCCTTCTTGCTGTAGATATTATGACTAT